>JBAZOO010000003.1:0-165236 GCA_041648735.1 Lentisphaeria bacterium | reverse complement strand
AAAATGCGGCGACCCTCCGCCCGCGACCTCGTGCGACTCCTTCGCCATGGCATCGGCCAGAGGCGACGGGAGCCAGGCGGAGCCCCAGCCGTCGCCGCTTGAGTTTTGCCAATGTCCAGGCAGGGGCACCGCCCCTGCATCAGGAAGAGATATCGTGGAGTCGGACTTGACCCAATGTAGCCAACGGGCTACAGTAAGGTGGTGGTGGATATACGCAAGACAGCGGAGTTCGCCCATTGGCTCGACAGCCTGCACGATATCCAGGCCCGCGCCAGGATCTTGGTGAGGATTGAGCGGCTTGCGGCAGGGCTTGCTGGCGACGTGAAGGCCGTGGGTTCCGGTGTCTCGGAACTCCGTATTCAGTACGGTCCCGGGTATCGGGTGTATTTCAGACGAGCCGGTCGAGAACTCATCGTGCTGCTGGCCGGCGGCGACAAGAGCACTCAAACGCGTGACATACGACTGGCGATCCACCTGGCAAAACACCTCTGAGGGAAGAAAGCCATGAAGAAAACGACTATCACCAAATACGATGTGGCCGAGCATCTTCGTACTCCTGCGGAGATGGCGGCCTATCTGGAGGCATCCATTGAAGAGGCCAACGGTGACGCCGCGTTCATCGCCAAGGCGCTCGGCGACATAGCCAGAGCCAAAGGCATGTCCCAAGTGGCTCGTGATGCCGGCCTCTCGCGCGAAAGCCTGTATAAGGCGCTTTCGGGTGAGCGAATCCCGGGATTTGACACTGTCCTGAAAGTAGTTGATGCCCTTGGCTTGCAGTTGCATGCCGTACCGACAAGAGGCTGAAAGATCGCGGCTAACGTGCGGCTGGTGGGGGCGCGGCGGGGCGCCGCGCCCCACAGCCTAACCGTTCGGCCGTTACCGTCGCCATAACATTGATTCGGGCTGATCTGGAGCGCTGAAGGCGCGGCAAGTGTAAGCGTCGCTGCTGGCCCATGTTGCCCGCGGGAGCGGGCGGCGGGATAGTGAGGAGCCAGCCACGGCAGCCGGTGCCGGAGCTGGCTCTTTGACATTCCGGGCGGGATTCAGGCCGGCGCGGCGGCCGCCCCACCCGTTTTTGCTCCCATTGCACTCATTCGATGTTTGCCTTTGCCCCCTGTCCGTCCCGTAGGGACTTCGGGAAAATAGGCAGGGGCATCACCCCTGTTTTCAACGTCCCCCACATGACCGCGTGCGGTAGGTCCGCGGGGTGGGTGGCGCCGATGGCGGCCATCTTGGCCTCGCCGCGGGCGACGAGGCCGGCCGACGGCGCACGAAAGGGGCGCGGGGAACAGGAATTGCATTGAGGGAATACGCGGAATACAATGACAATGAGATCAGCGCAGGGAAGACCGCCAGAGAGTTTCAGCAAGGGCAAGGACATCCCCAGGCGGCTGGGGCGAAAGAGGGAGAACGGGAGATGAGCGAGATCAAGGTCATGTGCCCGCATTGCAAGCAGCATTTTGCTGGCGCGGCATCTGTCATGGGGCAACAGCTCCAGTGTCCTTCTTGTGGCGAATCGTTCAAGGCGGCACTGCCCGATCCAGCCCCGGCACCGGCTGGACCGGCGGCTGCGGCATCCGCCGACGGTGACGGCGTCCAAAGGCTGGCCGCGCGACTGATCGGTCACCTTTCGGCATTCGCCGGTGTCGAGAAGTTGGATGGCTTCAGCTTGAAGGACCTTTTTTCCGAGGTCTTCCGGAAGCATGGCCGCGAAGAGATTGAGGAGTATTTCACCGTTGGCACCTCGCGCACGACCCCAGCAATAAGTGAGATCGAGACAACTTGGCCCAAGCCTTGGGTCTTTTTCAAGACGTTCCTTGGTGCGCTCGTTGTCTATGTGCTCTTCCTGGCGGCCTGGAACGAGTTTGGCAACGTGAACCTGATTCCCGGCTTGATCATGGTCGGCTCCTTTGCCGTGCCGATTTCCACGCTTATCTTTTTCGTTGAGATCAATGCCCGCCGTAACGTCTCGTTGTACCAAGTGATACGCCTTCTGTTCATGGGCGGCATTTTGTCCCTAATCCTGTCGCTGCTCCTGTTCCAACTGACCGCATCCATGAAACTGGAATGGCTTGGTGCATCCGTAGCCGGGCTGGCTGAAGAGCCAGGGAAGCTGCTTGCGCTCCTGACCGTGGCGGGAATTCCCAAATACCGGTACAAGCTCAATGGCCTGTTGTTTGGGGCCGCCGTCGGCACGGGGTTTGCCGCCTTCGAGTCGGCCGGATACGCCTTGCGAGTCGGGCTCAACGATACAGGGATGATGAAAGAAACCATCATGGTTCGCGGGATGCTTTCCCCGTTCGCCCATATTGCCTGGACGGCCATGTGCGGGGCCGCCCTCTGGCGCGTCAAGGGGGAGAGGAAGTTTGCCTTGGCCATGCTGAAGGACATGCGCTTCCTTAAGGTCTTTGTCGTGGCGGTGGTCCTGCACATGCTCTGGAATTGCCCGCTTGCCCTCCCGTTTTACGGCAAGCATGCGATTCTTGGTGTTGCCGCTTGGATTGTAATCTTGGGGCTTATCCAAGAGGGGCTGAAGGAGTTGAGGGCGGAGCAGCTTGGGGCGCAAAAAGTTGCGCCTCAGTCTCCGCCCGCGCGGTGATCCGTGGCGCGGCTCGAACCGTTTTTGCCCACCAAACCCACGAAACAAGCGAAAACCGTTTCCCCCAACCCCCCACAAATCAACACAAGTCAAAAGCCCAGAAGTTGTTAGCCGATGGGAGCCACGGAGCGGCGCTGACGCCTGCGCGGTGCCAGCGGACAAAAACGGTTCACCGGCATCCCATGGGCCTTCTTCCCATAGTGATCGAAATCGGAATCGGGATCGAAATCGCGATCGGGCGGGCGTGACCTGTCCCGTAAGGACCGGCGGACAATAGGCAGGGGCGGCGCCCCTGCTTCAGGTTGTTGCCAATGGTTCGCGTGCCGTAGGTACGCGGGGGATCTGCCGTCCAGGCATTCGAAAATCGGAAATCCGGATCTTGACGATCTCCCGGCGTACCGATGGCACGCCAAAACGGGGGGGGCCTGGGTGCAGGGGCGTTGCCCCTGCCTATTGCCCCAGCGTCCCTCGGGGACGCACGACACCAAACTTCAGGGCCAAGGAAAAAGCAAAATGGGACGCCCCGGAAAATGCCGCCGCCAAGCTCATGAACCCAACAAGGCCAGGCAGTTTTCATCTCCTGTGGGATGGCTGTGAAACCAGGAGGCGAAAAGGCCGAAGCTTTTGGCGGCGGTCCGGCCGCCGCGCGGGCTGGACGCGGCGGCGGGGCGGCGGTACGTTAGCCGCCAGCCGGCGCCCCGCCGCCGGCCGCCGTTGCCCGTCCAATCATCCTGCCAGGGAGGTTCAAGATGTCGCTGTTCTACCAGGCCTTTGGCGCCGCCCGCGAAGTCACCGGCTCGAAGCATCTCTTCACCGCCGGCGACCGCAAGGTCCTGCTCGACTGCGGGATGTTCCAGGGGCACCGCAAGGAGACGGACGCGAAGAACCGGAAGCTGCCGTTCCCCGCCACCGCCATCGACGCGGTCGTGCTCAGCCATGGCCATTTCGACCATTCGGGCAACCTCCCGACCCTGGTCAAGCAGGGGTACGAGGGCAACATCCATGCGACGTCGGCCACCCGCGACATCGCCAACCTGGTGCTCATGGACTCCTGCCATATCATGGCCAAGGACTATGAGTGGCTGCTGAAGAAGGCGCCGGAGAAGGAGGCGTTCCCGCCGCTCTACGAGCCGCGCGACGTGCTGGCGGCCATGGACCATTTCGTCACCCTCGGCTGGCATCGCAAGTTCAGCCTGCCGGGCGACCTCGAGGCCGAGTTCTACAACTCCGGCCACATCCTCGGCTCCTCGATGATCCAGTTGGGCTTCAAGGGCGCCGATGGCCGGCCGAAGCGGCTGCTCTTCACCGGCGACATCGGCCGCAACGACATGCCGATCATCCCGCCGCCCGAGCCATTCCCCGACGTCGACTACCTGGTCTGCGAGGGCACCTACGGCAACCGGCTCCATGACGAACTCGGGGACGCCGAAGAGCAGCTCGCCGCCGTCATCAACGACACGGCCCGCCGCGGCGGCAAGGTCATCATCCCCTCCTTCGCCGTCGGCCGCACCCAGGAGCTGATCTTCTTCCTCCACCTCCTGCGCGACGCCGGCAAGATCCCCGAGCTGGACATCTACATTGACAGCCCCATGGCCGTCAACGCCACCGCCATCTTCAAGATCCACCAGGAATGCTACGGCGAGGATGTGCGCAAGGCGTTCATCGACCACCACGAGAACCCCTTCGGCTTCGAGAAGCTGCACTACTATTCCGACGCCGAGCAGTCGAAGTCGCTCAACGACAAGCCGGAGCCCTGCATCATCATCGCCGGCAGCGGGATGTGTGAAGGCGGCCGCATCCTCCACCACCTCAAGAACTACGTGGGCGACCCGAAGCACACCATCCTCGTGGTCGGCTTCATGGCCGCCAACACCCTCGGCCGCGCCATCGCCGACCGCCGGCCGACGGTCAAGATCTTCGGCGACGAGTACCCGCTGCGGGCGCGGGTGAAAATCCTCAACGTCTTCAGCGGCCACGCCGACTACCGCGACCTGCTCGGCTTCATCGGCCGCATGGACCACAAGCGCCTCCGCGGCCTCTACCTGGTCCACGGTGAAAACGGTGCCCTGGAGAACCTGCGCACCCTGCTGCTGGAGAAGGGGGTGCGCAAGGTCGAGATCGTCGAGCCCGGCCACCGCTACCAGCTCGGCTGAGGGCGCCGGCCGGGGCGAACCGCGGCCCGGCGGCGGCCATTTCAGTGGGGCTGGACGTGCCGCAGGCTGTGGGGACGCTCCAGGCCGTGGGCCAGCATGAGCTTCTCGTCCGAGAGAAGCTCAACTGTTGGGCCTTGGGCGACAATCTGGCCGGCGTCCATGACCAGGACCTCGCGGCAGACTTCCACGACAAGCTCGAGATCGTGGGTGGCGATGATCTTGGTGTGTTCAAACGACTGCAAGAGGCCAATCAGGCGGCGCCGCGCCCGCGGATCAAGATTGGAGGAAGGTTCATCCATGACAAGGATGTCCGGCGACATCGCCAAGACCGTGGCGATGGCCACAGCCCGTTTTTCGCCCGCGGAAAGCCGGTAGGGCGGCCGTTCCCGCAGATGCGTCATCCCGACGCGCTCCAGTGCGGCGGCAACCAGGGTCTCGACCTGGGCCGGGGGCAGCCCGGCGTTCAACGGCCCAAAGGCGACGTCCTCGGCCACCGTCGGCATGAACAACTGATCGTCGGGATCCTGGAAGACCACGCCAACCGCCCGGCGCGCCAGTGCGGCCGTTTCGCGAGTGACAATGGTCTCCCCAATGCGGACTTCACCACGCATGGTCGCCAGGTAGCCATTGAGATGAAGCAGCAGCGTTGACTTGCCGGCGCCGTTGCCGCCGATCAAGGCCACCGAGCCGCCATGCCCGATGCGGAACGACACTCCCTTGAGCGCCTCCGTGCCGTCGGGATAGGCAAAGGACAAATCACGGACCTCAACCAGATGATGACTCACGATGCGCCTCCGGCAAGAAGCTGCCCCAAACCAGCGGCGAGATTCCAGACGCGGGCCGCGGCGAACAGGGCCAAGCAGCCGCAGATGAAAAGCGCATCCCGCCACTGGAAGCGGGTTTGCCGCAGGACGCGGATCCGGCCGTCGAAGCCGCGCGCCACCATGGCCCGATGGACACGCTCGGCTCGAGCCATTGACCGGAGGAGGAGGTGGCCGATCATCGAGCCATAGAGGCGAAATCCCAATGGCCGCCCCCCTGACCGCAATTCCGCGCTTCGGGTCATCTTGCCGGCGTGGTCGGAAATGACGAAGAGGTATCGGTAAAGGAACAGCAGTTGCACGACAAAGGCCCGGGGGATGCCAAGCTGTTCCATCGCCGCCCCCAACCGGTTCATTCCCGTGCAGGCGACCAGGGCCAACGCCGCGCCGACCGTCAAGACAAAGCGGAACATGATCGAGGCAAAGGAAACCCAGCCGCCGGTGACCACAAGCGGCCCCACGCTGGCCAGCGGTGCCCGATCGATGATCGGGTTGAAGATGGCAATGGCCAGGGCGAAAGGCGCCGCCACGATGGTCTTCTTGACGATGAACCACAACGGGATGCGGCCCAATGAGATCAGGGCAATCGGATAGAGCAGGAATGGCGTCAGCGCGGAGACCTCATGCCGGGGGAAGGACATCACCGCCACAATGAAGGCGAGGGTGACGACGGCCTTGCCCCGCGCATCGAGCCGCTGCACGGGGCTCGCCAGGCGCGCCATTTCATCCATGCGCCCGATTCCGGTCCAGTCCGCAAACTTCATGGTCTCCGTCCGCCGCTCAGTTGTTTCCACTCGGGCGCCGCTGTGAGTGCGCCTTGAGCGCCAAGCCGGCCAGGCACGCCAACGCCAAGGTCATCACGCCACCGACGATTCCCGCGACGGACTTCCCGGCGCTCACGGCCGGCCAGGCTTTGGGCTCAGCCGCGGCCGGCGCCGCGGCCGCGGATTCGGCTTCAGCCCCTTTGAACCCATAGTCGGGAAGGAGCGCCGTCTTCGCCTGCAAGCTGGCCAGGGATTGATGGATCCCGGCCGCCGGGGCCGCGAGTTCTTCCTTCCCGCTGACCTTGGCCATGGCCCACTCCAGCCCGTCGGGGTGCGTCGCCGCGAACCAGCTCGCCACTCCGCCCACGGCGACAGCCGCGATTGCCAGGCCGATCAGGACGGGGCGCAGAGTGGCCGCCGCGCCGGCAGGCGCGGGTGCCGCCGGCAACGCTTCCGGCCGCGCCTGGGCAACGAACGATACCACGGCGGCAGTCGCCAACCCCTCAACCACGCCGATGGCGAGATGAATCGGCAGCATCATGAGGACAAAGGTGGCGAACGGCAGTTCCGAGATGCCCGACGCCGTGGTCTCCAGAACCACGCTGAATGCGCCCAGTTGCAGCCCCACGACGGCGGCAACTGTCGCCGCCACCCAGGCCCGTGGCGTCCCATATTGCCCCTTGGCAATGGTCCGGTAGAGCAGCGGATAGGCAATGAACGCCGGGAAAAAACCCAGGTTGAAGATGTTGCAGCCCAGGGCCAGCAACCCGCCGTCCGCGAAAAAGAGGGCTTGCACGGTCAGGACCGAGGCAATGACCAGGAATGCCGCGTAAGGCCCGAGGAGCACGCTCAGAATCAGGCCGCCCCCGAGATGTCCGCTCGAGCCGGTGCCAGGGATCGAGAAGTTGATCATCTGCGCCGCGAAGATGAACGCCCCCAGTACGCCCATCAGGGGAACCAGGTTGTCCCGCAAGCTCCGCCTCACCTTCCGGCCACAGAAGGCGATCAACCCGCCCGCCACCGCCCACAACGTCCCGCCGACGGCGGGGGAAACCAAGGCATCTGCCATGTGCATCTTCTGTTCCTCCTGCCTGACCGTCGCCAGGGGTGAATCCGAGGCGAGCTCCTTTTCCGCGGACACTTCGCCGACCCATTGGAATCGTGCTGCCAAAGGGGCGGAAAGACGCCCAGGCTATTGCACCTTCTCGCCCGTCGTAGTCATCATCAAGGCGGCGTGCTTCAGCCCCTTGAGCGACTTCAGTTTCTTCACCAGTTGTCCCACGGCCGTGGCCTTCCCTCTGACGATGATGGATTCCAGGCAGTTGTCGTGATCAAGGTGCGCATGCTGGGCGGCAACCACGACGTCTTCAAAGTCATGCTGGACAGTGACAAGTGCGTTCGCCAGGGATTTCGCGTGATGGTCGTAGACGATGACGATGGATCCCGCCACTTCCTTGCCCGACAGCCATTCCTTCTGCACCAGCGCCTGGCGAATCAGCGCCTGGACGGCCTCGGAGCGCGTGGGATGGCCATCGCCTTGCCACAGCGCATCGAACTGTTTCAGCAGCTCGCCCCCAAGCGACACGCTGAATCTGACGGCACCACTCACTGGCGGACTCCTCCGGCGCTGATAATACGCATTGGAAAAACGTAATATACCGCCGCCAAGGCCCGTCGGCAACCACCCTCCGGCCAAGCCAAATCCGCCGCCGCCACCGGGTCACCGGCCGGCGTCGCGCCCCGCCGCCGGCACGACCCGGCGGATCCACGGCCAGCCCAGCCGCCCCGCCACCACCTCCACCTCCACCTCCACCTCGGCCGCCGCCGCCGCCGGGGCGAACCGCGGCAGTTCCGCGAAGGCGATGGCGACGCGCCGCCGCCGGCCGCTGTCCGGCTGCCGGAACTCGACGCTGGCGCCGCGGTAGAGGAAGGCGTAGCTGCGCGACTGCACGCCGAGCAGCTCCACCCGGTGCCGGGTTCCGGGCACCGTCACGCCGGCGGCGTTGACGGCCAGCAGCCCGCCGAAGCTGACGAACCCGCCGAAAAGCAGGGCGCCGGACGCCAGGGCGGTTTTCTTCAGCCCGCCGCCGCCGGGGACGCGGTTGCGGAGTCCGCACGCGGCCGGGTGCCGCCGGTCGAGGCGGGTGAGGAACGCCAGCATGCCGCCGCCCAGGGCCGCGGCGCCGGGCAGGCACGCCAGAAGCATGGCCGGCGTCAGCCGCCACGGCGGGTAGGTCCGGTAGACGAAGAGGAGCCAGAGCAGCAGGAAGAGCAGGCCGAAGGCCCCGAGGAAGGGGCGCAGGCCGGCGAGGGCGGTGCCGGGTGGTGGGCCGCCCAGGAAATTCACTTCCGGATTGAGGTCGAGGAAGCCGTAGAGCCGGAGCGATGCGGGGAATTGGCCGGGCAGATGCACGGCGGTGACCCATTGGCCGGGCCGCAGCGGGCATTCCAGGCTGTCCTTGTGGCTGGCGCCGAATTCGCGCGACTTCACGACGTGGGTGCCGGGCAGGCCCGTCGTCGGGTCGGCCACCTCGATCTCGGCGCGGAATGCGAACTTCGCATCCTGGCCGTTCACCCGCAGGGCCGGTTCCAGGGAAACGGCCTTCACCCGCGCCGGCAGCGGGCAGCCCTGGGTGACGTAGCGGAAGCGGCCGGGCCAGAAGCGGGCGGCGAGCGCCGCCGCCAAGCCGAGGGCGAGCAGGGCGGCGGCGAGCCAGTCCAGCCGCTGGCAGAGGGGGATGGTGTCGCCGAGCCGCTGGCTGAACGGCAGGCGGGACAGGAGGAGGCAGAGCGCGCCGGCCAGGAGGAGCCCGGCCGCGCCGCAGCGGCGCCCGGCCTGCCAGCGGCCGGTCTTCACGGCGGCGGGCAGGGGGCGCGGAGCCGGCCCGCGCAGCTCCGGCTCGAAGGCGAACGTCGGCGGTGGCGCGAAGGCGGCGGTGTCCGCGGCGGCGGCAGGGTTCATCCCTTCCCCGCCACCTTGGCCCAGGAGTCCTTGAGCGTGACGGTGCGGTTGAACACGGGCTGGCCGGGCCGGCCATCCTGGTCGGCGCAGAAATAGCCGACCCGCTCGAACTGGAGCGGCACCCCTGGCCGGGCCGCCGCCAGGGCCGGTTCGACCTTGCCGGTGACGACCTTGAGCGACTCGGGGTTCAGCTCGGCCGTGAACTCCACGCCCTCGGTGGTGCCGGGCTGCTCCACCGTGAACAGCCGGTCGTACAGCCGGATTTCGGCATCCACGGCATGGGCGGCGGAGACCCAGTGGATGGTGCCCTGGACCTTGCGCCCGTCGGGGGCGTTGCCGCCGCGCGTCGCCGGGTCGTAGGTGCAGCGCAGCTCGACGACCTGGCCGGCGGCATCCTTGACCACTTCCGTGCAGCGGATGAAATAGCCCCAGCGCAGGCGCACCTCACGGCCGGGCGCGAGCCGGAAGAACTTCTTCGGCGGCTCCTCCATGAAGTCGGCGCGTTCGATGTACAGTTCCCGGCCGAAGGGGAGCCGGCGCGTGCCGGCGGCGGGGTCTTCGGGATTGTTGACCGCCGTCAGCTCCTCGACCTGCCCTTCGGGCCAGTTGCTGATGACGACCTTGAGCGGGTCGAGCACGGCCATGTGGCGCCGGGCGCGCCGGTTCAGGTCGTCGCGCAGACAGCTTTCGAGCAGGGCGACGTCGGTGAGGCTGTCATACTTGGTGACGCCGACGGCCTCGCAGAAGCGGCGGATGGCCTCGGGGGTGTAGCCGCGGCGGCGCAGGCCGCCGAGAGTCGGCAGGCGCGGGTCGTCCCAGCCCGTGACCAGCCCCTGGCGAACCAGTTCAAGCAGCTTGCGCTTGCTCATCACGGTGTAGCTCAGGTTGAGGCGGGCGAACTCGTACTGGCGGGGGCGCGAGGGGAAGAAGCCGGGCTTCTGGTCGAGCACCCAGTCGTAGAGGGGGCGGTGGATCTCGAATTCGAGGGTGCAGAGGGAATGGGTGATGCCTTCCAGCGCGTCCTCGATCGGGTGCGCGTAGTCGTACATCGGATAGAGGCACCAGGTGTCGCCGGTGCGGTGGTGGGTGGCGCGCATGATGCGGTAGAGCACCGGGTCGCGCAGGTGGAAGTTCGGGGAGGCGAGATCAATCTTGGCGCGGAGCGTGCGGGCGCCGTCGGGGAACTCGCCGGCGCGCATCCGCCGGAACAGCTCCAGGTTTTCCGCCACGGACCGCTCCCGGTAGGGGCTGGGCTTCGCCGGCTCGGTGGCGGTGCCGCGGCTGGCGCGGACCTCCTCCTGCGAGAGGTCGCAGACATAGGCCTTGCCGAGCTTGACCAATTCCTCGGCGTAGTCGGACATGGCCTGGAAATAGTTGGAGGCGTAGCGCACCTCCCCGTCCCAGTGGAAGCCGAGCCAGCGCACGTCCTCGAGGATTGACTCCACGTACTCCGTCTCCTCCTTGCTCGGGTTCGTGTCGTCCATCCGCAGGTTGCAGCGGCCGCCGAACTCCTGGGCCAGCCCGAAGTCAATGCAGATCGCCTTGGCGTGGCCGATGTGCAGGTAGCCGTTGGGCTCGGGCGGGAAGCGGGTGTGGACCTGGCCGCCATTGACGCCGTTCTGGACGTCGGCGGCAATGATCTGGCGGATGAAATGCTGGCTCCCGGCGGCGGGGGCGGCGGGGGGCGGCGGGGCGGTGGGTTCGGCGACGCTGGCCATGGGACGCTCTCCAAGCCCCGGGGACCGGGGCGGCATGAAACGCAAAAAAGCCGCCCTTGCTGGCGGCCCCGGATTGGCAAAAAATGTAACTGGCCCGGCGGAAAATGCGAGTTCCGCCCCCTTCCAGCGGTCGTTCCTGCGCGAGTTGCGGGCGGCCATGCCGAAGCCCGCACCGCTCTTTCACATTTTTGGCGGACGGGGGTGCCCGCGGCGGCGTTGGGGCGTATAGTACGGATGATGAAGCGGCAGCAGACAACCATTCTGGCGGGGCTTGGCCGGCGGCTGGCCGCCGTTGGCCGGCGCGGCTGGCGCGAGGAGGCGGGGGCGGTGCAGATGGAATACGTCATCCTCGCCGTGCTGATCGCGGCCGCCGGCGTGGTGGCCGTGGTCGTGTTCGGCCGCGCCGTCGTCTCCGGCCTGCTGACCGCCGGCAAGGGGGCGAGCCTGGAGCACACCCAGGCGCACGACGAATTGGAGATGCGCCGCGCCGACCGGGCTTCCGACATGGACAAGGCCAGGCAATACCACGATTCAATGCACGAATGAAACGCCCAACCGACAATGGCAAGCGGGGACTGGCGCGCGACGCCGGCGGCTCCGTGCTGCTGGAGACGGTCATCGCCATCCCCTTGTTCATCGTCCTCATCGGCGGCACCTTCTGGCTGGGCGAGCTGATCCTGGCCAAGCAGAAGCTGGTCGGCGCCGACCGCTTCGCCGCCTGGCGCGCCGGCAACCGCCATGCCAGCGGCGGCGCGGGCTCGGCCAAGGGCGTCTTGCAGCAGCAACTGTTTCCCGAGGAGCGGGTGGGGCGCCAGCGCATCGCCCGCGTGACCGTGGAGAACTGAGCCGATGGCGAAGAGCCGTCACAACCCGATCTTGCGTCCCTTGGCGGGCCTGCTCCTGGGGCTGTTGACGCTGCTGCTGCCGGCGGGAAGCGTGCTGGCGGCCGGCCGCGCCAGGTTTTTTGGCCTTTTCGGTGGCCGTGGCGGCGGCGGCGGCGGTTCGGGTGGCGGTGGCGGCGGCGGCGGCGAACGCTGGTCCGGCCCCGTCGGGGCGACGGTGGAGCTGAGCGTGACCATGCCCGAGTGGACCCGGGGCTGGCTCCGGGCCGGCGTGGCCTGGGGCCCGGCCCGGCAGCCGGCGCCGACGGCCACCGTGTTCGGGCGCGACATCGAAGCGACCTCGCACCATGTCCTGCTCATGCGCACCAAGTCCGGCGAATCCGGCGTCCATTCCTGGGGCCCGGCGCCGCTGGCGCACGACAGCCGGCCGTGGGAGCGGGATGTCTACCAGGAGAAATGGCCAGCCGTGGCCGACCTTTCCGGTGGCTGGCAGGCGGACACCCCTGCGGGGCGGTCGCCGCCAACGAACCAGGAGTACAGGCGGTTCCATCGCTACGTGGGGTGGAGCGAATGACGGGGGTTGTGTCCAACCGGCGGCGGGTAGTGGCGGCGGCGGCCCTGGTGGCGGCCCTGGCCGCCGGGCCGGCGGCCGGCATCCGTGCGGACTCCGCACGGCCGGCGGTGGCGGTGAGCCTGCAACTGCCGCCGCTGGCCGAGGCGGTGCGCGACGAGGCGGCGGCGGGCGGCAAGCCGGGCGGGAGCTGGCGGCAGACGGGGGAGCTGCCGGCGTCCTTCGCCGCGGCGCGCGCCGACCTGGACCGCTGTTTGCGGCGGCAGGGGTGGCGGCCCGTGCGCCGCATCCCGGTGGTTGCCGGCGGGGGCGGCCGCGGGCAGCGGGAGATCAGCGTCTGGGAGCGCCGTTCCCGGCGGATCCTGGTGATGGTGTGGGAGATTGGCCCCGGCCGCAGCGGCTTCGGCTGGGGAGTGGATTCCTGACGGGCGTCGGGGCAAACCGGTTGAGGTCATGAACGAAAGGATGGTTCCATGAAGAATTTCATTCCCCTGGTGCTGGCGGTGCTGCTGGGGCTGGCGGCGGTGCTGGCGGTCGGCCGCCTGCTTTCGGCCCGGCGCATGGCGGCGGAAAAGACGGCGCTGGTGGTGGCGTCCGCGCGGGACATCAGCGAGGGCGAGGTCATCACCGACGGCTACATCATGAAGAAGGAGATCCCCGCCTCCGCCGTGCCCGCCCAGGCCATCTACTGGACGCGCGCCCAGATGGTGGTCGGCCAGAAGGCGCTGCGCAACATCGCCCAGAGCGACTACCTGCTGCTGCCGGACGTCGGCCTCTCGCGGAGCATGGGCAACATTGTCGGCGAGGGGGAGTGGGCCGTCTCCATGGCCTTGCCTGACCGGACGGGGATTGGCCGGATGATCCAGCCGGGCGACGAGGTGGCGGTGATCGGCACCTTCAAGATTGCCGCCCGGGTCAAGAGCCTCGATGCCGCCGCGGCGGAGCAGGTCACGGAGAAGGCGGCGACCCTGGTGCTGCTGCCGCGGGCGCGGGTGCTGGATGTCGGCGGCCTTCGGGGCGGGGGCGAGGGCGGCGGGGAGGGCGGCAGCGACGTCGTCCTCACCCTGCCGCCGGCCCAGGCCCAGATCCTGATCGCCGCCCAGCGCCAGGGCGAACTCACCCTCGCCCTGCGCCGGCCGAACGACGAGAGCAACCTCAGCCGCATTGATGCCGGGATGATTGACGACGAAAGCTTCAAGGCCCTGCTGGACGGGCTCAAGCCGTTCAAGCTGCCGGCCGTCCCCGGCGCCGCGGTCAAGAAATGAACCCCCAACAATAAGGAACATGGCCATGAAACAGGGAATCGGACGCATGGGTGGACGCTGGAATGGATGGTTCCTGCCGCTGTTGCTCGGAAGCTTTTTGCTTGCCGGCTGGGCGGCCGGGCAGGGGCGCGGCGGGGGGGAGGCGGAGCGGGTCGCGCTCACCGTCGGCGCCATCAAGGTGCTGGATTTGCCCTTTGACGTCAGCGGCTTCCGGGCGAGCAACCCCGAAGTGGTCAAGGCGGAGGCGACCGGCAATCCGCGGCAGGTGCGGGTGGTGGCGGTCAAGCTGGGATCGAGCGACGTGCAGGTCACCGGCGAGGGCGGGCAGTCGGCGCTCTTCTCCGTCTCGGTCATCGAGAACATCCGGGAAGTGCTGGCGGCGATGAAACGGGATCTGGACGCCTTGCCCGAGCTGGAGCTGGGGATCAGCCGCGACCGGGTGGTCATCAAGGGGGAGGTCAGCAGCGTTGACCACTGGGAGACGCTGATGAAGGTGCTGGCCGCCTACGAGAAGCAATACCTGAACCTGGCCAGCTTCCGGCCGGCGCCCGAGGTCATGCTTTCCCTCAAGTCGGCCCTGGAGAAGGGCGGGGTCAAGGTGGCGATGGACAAGGACGCCACCAAGACCGGCGAAGTCGCGCTGAAGTATTCGGGCAGCGCCATCTTCGTCAACGGCGCGGTGTTCAGCCAGCGCGACATTGACGCCATCAAGGCGGTGATCGCCGCCCAGGACTGGATGCTCCTGGGCAAGTCGGAACGGCCGGAGGACAAGCACAAGGTCCAGGCGGTGCTCAACTTGCGGGTCGAGCCGGTGATGATCGAGCTGGACGCCGTCTATGTGGGGGTCAGCGACCTGCAGAACGAGAAGATCGGCACGAACCTGGCCAAGGACGGCCTGCTGTTGGTCGACACCACCACCGCCGCCTTTGCCGGCGCCCTCCGCGGCGGTTCCGGCTTCACCGGCGGCTACACCATCAACAGCGGCCTCCAGGGCGCCCTCAACTTCTTCGCCAAGAACGAGGTGAAGCGCTTCCGCAGCGCCGGGCACATGGCCTTCAAGAGCAACGACACCCCCACTTGGCGCATCTTCCAGAGCGGCGGCACGCTCAAGGTCAAGATCGCCGGCACCGACGGCGCCGCCGGCAAGCTGGAGGACATTGACTATGGGCTGATCATGAAGGTCAAGGGCGGCCTGGCCGACGCCAGCAACGCCGACCTCGAAATCGAGCTGGAGCTGAGCGCGCCCGAACTCCTGGCCAACGGCGACTACGACCTCAAGCGCAACCGGATCAGCACCTCGCTGACCTGCCCGCTGGACAAGACCATGGTCATCGGCGGCATGCGCGACCTCGTCCAGAACACCACCGGCCCCTCCGGCGTGCCGTTCCTGCGCAGCATCCCGGTCGTCCAGTGGTTCTTCTCCGAGAAGGAGGACAAGATGGCCAACATGCAGGTGCTGATCCTGGTCAGCCCGCGCCTGGCCGGGGCGCCCAAGGTGAGCGTGCCCGTCTCCGAGGAGACGAAGGACACCGAGGCCAAGGCGGCCACTCCCAACCAGGAACGGATGGAGAAGGGCGGCAAGAAGCGCCGCTGGTTCTTCTTCTGACCGCGGCGGCGGCAAACTGGAGCAAGCCGGGCGGCGACCGCCCAGGACGGACACTCGGACACATGGCATTCCTCTTCATCCAACCCGAAGGCGGCGCCGGCGGCGCGCCGGCCAAGTTCGACCTGGCCGGCCACCAGGAGGTTGCCATCGGCCGGGCGCCGGACAACGCCCTGGTGCTGGCCGGCAGCCGCGTCTCGCGCAAGCACGCCCTGCTGTTCGCTGCCGGCGGCGTGCTCTTCATCAAGGATTGCGGCAGCTCCTTCGGCACCGTCGTCAACGGCGCGAAGATCGAGGCACCCGTCGAACTGAAGCCGGGCGATGTGATTGACGTCGGCGGCAACACGCTGCGCCTGGCCGACCAGGACGCGCCGGCGCCCGCCGCGCCGCCGCCCATTCCCGCGCCGGCCAAGCCCGCCGCCGCCGCCGCCGCGCCGCCGCCGGCTCCGGCCCCGAGTGGCCCCGCCGGCGAGTTCCAGGAAATGGCCCTCCTCTATTCCGACGAGATGATGGCCATGAAGAAGCGCATCCACGAATGCGTCCTTGGCAAGCTCAACCTCCCCGACATCGCCCTCCAGCAGATCGCCAACGAGGAGATGCGTGAGAAGCTCCAGACCGCCCTGGACGCGACCCTCCGCGAACTGCGCCACGAGCTGCCGCGCGAGCTGCCGCTGGAATCGTTCCGCCAAGCGCTCCTGGACGAACTCATCGGCTACGGCCCCATCACACCCATGCTCCGCGACCCGTCGGTGGACGAGGTCATGGTCAACGGCCCCGCCCGCGTCTTCGTCGAACGCAAGGGGCGCCTGCTCGAAACCGGCGCCCGCTTCTTCGACAACCGCCACCTCATCACCATCATCCAGCGCATCGTCGAGCCGCTCGGCCGCCATGTCGACGAGGCCAGCCCGATGGTTGACGCCCGCCTGCCCGACGGCTCCCGCGTCAACGCCATCATCCAGCCCCTGGCCCTCGACGGACCGTCGGTGACCATCCGCAAGTTCTCCCAGAAGAAGCTCACCACCGACGACCTCGTCGGCTACGGCAGCATGACCCCCGAGATCGCCCTCTTCCTGGAGGAGGCGGTCCGCGCCCGCCAGAACCTCCTCGTCGCCGGCGGCACCGGCTCCGGCAAGACCACGCTGCTCAACGTCCTCTCCCAGTTCATCCCCCTCACCGAACGGGTCGTCACCATCGAGGATTCGGCCGAACTCAAGCTGACCCACCGCAACCTGGTGCGGCTCGAGGCGCGTCCGGCCAACATCGAGGGCAAGGGGCGCGTCGCCATCCGCGACCTGGTCATCAACGCGTTGCGGATGCGCCCGGACCGGATCATCGTCGGCGAATGCCGCGGCCCCGAGGCGCTCGACATGCTCCAGGCCATGAACACCGGCCACGACGGCTCCCTGACCACCGTCCACGCCAACAATCCCCGGGACGCCCTCAGCCGCCTGGAGAACATGGTCATGATGGCCGGCTTCGACCTCCCCTCGGCGGCCATCCGCGAGCAGATCGCTGCCGCGGTTGACCTGATCGTCCAGCAGACGCGCCTGGTTGACGGCTCGCGCAAGATCGTCCAGATCTCCGAAGTCACCGGCCGCGAGGGCAACGTGATCCTGCTCCAGGACATCTTTGTCTTCGAGCAGAAAGGGTTTGACGACCGGGGGAAGGTGGTGGGGCAGTTCGTGGCCACCGGCAACATCCCGCGGTTCGTCGAGGAACTCAAGCTCAAGGGCAACCTGCGCCTCGACCTGGGCGTGTTCGTCCCGAAAGGGTAGTGCTGTCAACCGGGATTCCGGAAATCCGCATTCCCAATTCGAAATCCGGCAATCGGCAATCGCAAATCGGCAATTTGAAAGGGTGGCGGCATGGCGGAACTGGCGGTCTTGCTGTTGGTCTTCGTGGCGGTCGCCTGGTGTACCTGGGCGGTCACGCCGCTGATCATGCAGGCGGGGCTGGAGCGGAGCGAGGGGCGGTATGTCCGCAACGAGGCGGGGCTGATGACGCCGATCTACCGCTTCACCACGCCCGAACGGCTCTTGCGGGCCTGCTGGTCGGCGGCGATCCTCGGCGGCGGCCTGGCGGGGTTCATCCTCGTCAGCTTCAACGTGCTCCAGCCCTGGCTCCTGGCGGGGGTCTGCCTCGGCGCCGGCCTCCTGGCCTACCAGATCCCGCGGCTCTGGCTGGCCCATCGCATCAAGACGCGCAAACGCCAGTTCGAGGCGCGGCTGATGGACCTGACGCTCGGCATCGCCAGCGGCCTGCGCGCCGGCGCCGCCTTCCCCCAGAGCCTGGAGCTGGTCTCGCGCGACATGGGCGGGCCGATCCAGGAGGAGCTGGGGCTGGTCCTCCACGAATACCGCCTGGGCGTCGACCTGCCCGATGCCTTGGCGCGCCTCTGCCTGCGGATGCCGGGGGAGGATCTCATGCTGCTCGTCACCTCCGTGCGCCTGACCATGCAGTCCGGCGGCAGCCTGGCCGAAGTGCTGGACCGGATCACCGACACCATCCGCAGCCGCACGGAGTTCAGCGAGAAGCTGCGGAGCATGACCGCCCAGGGCCGCTTCGAGGCGATTGCCATGGCCGCCGCGCCGCTGGCCGCCTTCGGACTGCTGTTCATGCTCGACCCCGAGCTGATGAAGCCGATGGTCCAGACCCAGACCGGCTGGTGCGCCATCGGGGTCATGCTGGTCCTGGAGACCGTGGGGTTCCTGGTCATCAACAAGATTGTCACCATCGAGGTGTGAACCATGGGCGCCGATGTGATCCTGATCCAGTTGCTGGCCTTCATGGCCAGCTTCCTCTTCGTCCTGGGCGTCGTCGCGGTGGCCAAGGGGCGGCGGCAGCCGGTGGCGGAGGCTCGGGGCAAGCCGGCGGCGTACCGCGCCTTCTCCGGCGAGGTCGCGGCCTTCGCCAACCTCTTGGAGCCGACCGTCTCCAACGCCTTCGCGGGGCAGACGAAGCAGATCCAGGACAACCTGGTCGCCGGCGCCGTGAACCTGGAGCTGCGCGAGGTGCGCGGGATGCAGGGGTTCGCGGCGACCTGCCTCGGCGTGCTGGCCAGTGTCGGAACCTTCCTGGTGGCGCTCCACGGCGGCTACGCGGCGCTGGCGCTGGGCGTGGGCTTTTTGCTGGGCTGGATCTATCCGGTGACCTGGGTGCAGCGGCAGGCGCAGGAGCGCAAGGACGCCATGTCGCGCAGCCTGCCCTTCGCCATTGACCTGATCACGGTGGCGATGGAGGCCGGCCAGGACTTCGGCGCGGCGGTGCGCAACCTGGTCAAGGAGGGGCCGAAGGGGCCGCTGGCGCAGGAGTTCGCGGTCGCCCTGCGCCACACCGAGCTGGGCAAGTCGCGCGTCGAGGCGTTGAAGGCGATGGCCGCGCGGATCCAGCTTGAGGAGTTCCGCACCCTGGTCACCGCCGTGATCCAGAGTTCGGAGATGGGCGCGAGCATCGTCTACACCATGAAGATCCAGGCGGAGGAGATCCGCCGGGCGCGCTACCACCGGGCCGAGCGCAAGGCGGCGCGGGCACCGTCGCTCATGCTCATCCCGATGGCGCTGTTCATCCTGCCCGCGGTGTTCATCATCATCTTCACCCCGGTGATCATCCGGGTCATGGATTCCGGCATCGGCCAGTATTTCGGCGGCGGCTGATTCCAATGCTCCACGGATTTCACGAGTGCCACGGACGGCGACGAACGACAGGAGGCCCTGCCCATGTTTCGAGTGACCGTTGAACGCGGAGAGCCGGCCGGCGCGGTGTTCGAGCTGCAGCCGGGCGAGAACATCGCCGGCCGTTCGCACTCCGCCAACCTGCGGGTGGCGACGGCGGACGTCTCCGGGCGCCACCTCTGCCTGCGGCTTGAGGCCGGCACCGTGACCGCCGAAAACCTCAGCCGCGGCGGCTCCCTGCTCGATGGCGTGCCGCTGGCCGCGCCCACCCCCTTGCGCTCCGGGCAGCGGTTGCAGCTCGGCGCCAACACCGTGCTGCTCGTTGAGGAACTCGCACCCGCAAAGGTGACGCCCGTTGCGGACTCCGCAACCCAGCCGCCCGCCACCGCTACCGCCGCCGCCGAGCCGCCAACCGGAATTGGCGCCGCCACCCCGCCGCCCCCGCCGCCCAAGGCCGTTGCCGCCCCCGCCGCCGCGGCGGCCCCGGACCTGGAGCGGACCGCCGCCCGTCCGGCCGCGCCGCCGGCACCCGGCGCCGAGGCGACCAACGTCCTGGCCAAGACCGTGGCGGCACGCCAGGCGGCGGAGGGGCCCGAGGGCGGCACGCGCATCATGCAGACGCGCGTGGCCAGCACCGAGGAGATCGAGTTCCTGAAGGAGGCGGAGCGCAAGCGCTCCCGCAACCGCATCCTGCTGATGGTCGGTGGCGGCCTCTTCCTGCTCCTCCTGGTCTTCCTGCTCTGGCCACGCCGCCCCGCGCCGGAACCCTCCCTGACCTGGCCCAAGGACGCCAAGGGCGACTGGCTCGACGCCTTTGTCAAGCCGGCCTCGGGCGGCTATGACGCCGGCGGTTTCGACCTCGCCTTCCCGGGCGCGCCGGGATGGACCTCCAAGCCGATCCCCGGCGGCATCGAGATCCTCACCCGGGTCGGCCGCGACCAGGACGTGCCCCTGCGCCTGATCCTCGAAGAGGTGGATGACCCGAAGGAGGTCGAGCGCACCCGCCTGGCCACCCTCGACGAGTGGATGCGCACCGCCCGCGAGAGCGGCGGGAGCTGGAACTTCGACCCGCCCTCCGCCGTCTTCTTCATCGGCGGCGACAACGGCATCCCCTGCGTCGCCGTCGCCTACGTCCGGGAGAAGGGCGAGCCGTGGTTTGGCGTGGCGACCCTCTTCCGGCATGGGCTCCGGCGGGTCGTGCTCCGCGCCGAGGTGCCGGCGGCGGAGCGGGTGCGGGCGGAGGCGATTGTCAACAGCCTGTTTCTGAAAGTCTCCCCGCCCTTTGTCAGCCGGCACTGGGAAGGGGCGCCGGAACTGCCGGCGGCGGAGGCGGGCGACCTCATCAGCCAGGTCCGGCTGGAGCTGGCGCGCATGGCGCCCTCGGCCTGGGACAAGCTTGATGTCATGCTCATGGGCACCCTGCGCAAGGCGGTGCGCAACGGCAACCGCGAACAGGAGCAGGCGGCGCTGGAACTGTTGCAGGACTTGCGGCAGAAGCAGATGCTGTGGTTCAACGCCCAGCGCATCGCCTACTTCAACGCCTTGGCGCAGAACGACCGGAAGACGGCGGCCCGGATCGCCGAAGTCTGCAAGGCGGTCTTTTCCAGCCCCGACGACGCCCGCTACTACGCCATCCGCAAGAACGAATGGTGAGCCGGATTGCCGGGCGATCGTCCTTTGGGTGGTGGCGGGGAGCCGCCGTTGATGGGAGTGGGAATGGACTGGTGAGATGACATCCGGCGGCGGGTGCCACGCCTATGGCCAACCATGCCACGGCAATAAGTCAAGTCTCTTCCCATGGTTTCAGGCCGCCCTGCCGGTGGCTTCGCGGAAGCGTGAACTCCCAACCCGGACCGGGCCGTGCGGGTTCGGAGTTCCGCCTTCAGGCGGTGCCGGTTTCACGCTCCGTCGCTTCTTGATGTCCCGCAAACACCAAGATGTTGTGGCATGCTGGACATTTCCGGGACGCGGGGGCTGGCGCGAGTCGCCCGGTGCCGGTTTCCCAATCGCTGTTGTCAAGTCGCGGTTGCACCCCCCAAGCCCATGAAATACAGTTGCGTCGTGTAACGTCCTAACGCCTCCCCGGCGCGGCCGGTGGCAAGCCAGGAAAGGGCGCCTTGAGGGGACAGGCAAATCCGGTCTTCGCACGGAGCACACGGAAACCACGGAGAAGACACTTCCCCCGCGCCGGACTTCGCCATCCCCGGCGGCGGCGACGACGAGAGCTTCCTGGCCATGGTCGCCTTCGAGATGGCATGCTCGCCCGCGCCAGGAATGCCCTGGACCGCAATGAAGTCCTGCCCAAGTCCGCCATCGGCGCCGCCCCCTACGAGTACCTCGCCGACGTCCTCGCCCGCATCCAGGGCCATCCCGCCAGCCGCGGCGCCGAACTCCTCCCCCACCGTCTGGCCCGCCGCCAGGACCGCTGACGCCCCTGCCGCCGCGCCGGCCTGAATCCCGCCCGGAATGTCAAAGAGCCAGCTCCGGCACCGGCTGCCGTGGCTGGCTCCTACTATCCCGCCGCCCGCCCCCGCGGGCAACATGGGTTAGCAGCGACGCTTACCTGCGTCTTCACCAAACCGTCCTGACATGCTGGTACTCCCTGATGAGCATGTCCTTGGATATGATCGTCGCGTTTTCCTCTCGGGCAGTCGCCACGATGATCTGGTCAGCGGGATCGTCGTGGAACGGCGGTGGCAGGATGGTCGACCGGTAAACGAGGGCCGGCGTCAGGGGTACAAGTCGGAGCTTTGGCATTTGCAGGGCTTGAGACATCCACTCCTCTGCGCCACAAGAAATGCCAAGCCGTTTTTTCTCGATCAGCTTGCAGAACTCCCACGGCGAAATCGCGGAAAGAAGAATCTCGGAATAGCTGTCGGCCTTCTCGATCACGGATCGCGCCTTGCGCGAGAGCTTCCCCGGCTCCATGTTCCACCAGACCCAGACATGCGTATCGAGGAGGTACTTCATCTGCCGGCGTCCCACATCCCCGCACCGAGGGGGGAAACGATGTCTTTCTCAAACACGAGCGCTTCGGCAAGGCGTCCGGCGGCAGGCCTCGATTCGGTATACGGCACGACTTCGGCAAGAGGCCTTCCGTGTTTCGTAACGAGAACCGCTTCCTTGTGCTCCGCAACCTCAGCAAGCACCTGAAGTGCGTGGGCCTTGAAATCCGTGATTGCCATCGTCTTCATGCTGGACATCCTCCATCGTGGCCACCGACAATGTAGTCACTTGGAGTGGTCATGGCAAGGGTGATGCTTCCTCGCGCTGACGAATTACGTCTGGGCTTGGCGCGGGTGGGGACGGTGGTTCGCACAGGGGGGGGAGGCTTTTTGTGGGGATTGGTGGAGATTTGGGGGAAAGATTGTGCGGGTTTGGGGGCTGGCGCCAGTTCAAGCCATTGAGGGCAAGCTTGTTTTTTAAGCACGGATACTTGCTTTAGGGATGTTTGGATCGAGTGGCGGCCGTATGGAAGAGCGGCGGTTTACCCTGTCCCCCAAGGCACCGCGGTCGCACAGACAAAAATGTCTGTGCCACCTTCTTCACAGGCAAGAATGGCTGTGCCTGGAGTTTGGCAAATCACAGGCAAGAATGCCTGTGCCACGCTTCCCGGCGGCGCTCCGGCCGTCACTCCGCCAAGGTGAACCAGAAAGTGGCGCCCTGGCCAACCTCGCCTTCGGCCCAGACCTCGCCGCCGTGGCGGGTGATGATCCGCTTGACCAGGGAGAGGCCGATGCCGGTGCCGGCGAACTCCTCCTGGCGATGCAGCCGCTGGAAGGGGAGGAACAGCTTGGCGGCAAAGGCGCGGTCGAAGCCCGCGCCGTTGTCGCGGACGAAGAAGGCCGGCCGGCCGTCGTCCCGGCGGGCCTGGCCGAACTCGATGCGGGCGGCGGCCGTCTTGGCGGTGAACTTCCAGGCGTTGCCCAGGAGGTTCTGCAGGACGGTGCGCAGCAGGACGGGGTCGCCGCGGGCGGTGAGTCCCGGGGCGATGACGATCTCCGCCGCCCGGCCGGGGTCGTGCTGGCGCAAGGTTGCCGCCATCTCGGTGGCCAGGGCGCTGAGGTCCACGGGTTCCCGGCTCATTTCGGAGCGGGCGACCCGGGAGAGCTGGAGCAGGGCGTCGATGAGCTGGCGCATGCGTTTGGCCTCGCCGCGGATGGTGGCGAGATAGCCCAGCCCGGTCTTGTCCAGCCGGTCGCCATAGTCTTCGGCCAGGGCCTGGCCCCAGCCATCAATGCTCTGCAAGGGGGTGCGCAGGTCATGGGACGCGGAATAGGCGAAGGCCTCCAGTTCCTGGTTGGCGGATTCCAGGTCGCAGGTGCGTTCCTGGACGCGCCGCTCCAGATCCAGGTTCAGGTCGCGCAGCTTGGCCTCGGCTTCCTTGCGGGCGGTGATGTCGCGCAAGGTCACCAGGATCCGCCCCTGGCCGCCGATGTTTGCCTGGCGCATGTTGACTTCCACCCAGAAGAGGCGCCCCGCCTTGTCCCGCGCCCGCCATTCAAAAAGCCGCGGCGGCCCCTGGGTCGCGCGGCGCATCCAGCGGAGGGCGTCCTCCTGGGTATAGGGCGGGGTGCCCGAGCTGATCTCGCCGACGGTCAGCCGCAGCGCCTCGTCCCGGCTGTAGCCATACATTTCGCAGGTCCGCGGATTGACGTCGAGGATGGCGCCAGTTTGCGGGTCATGGATGAAGATGGCGTCGTTGACCGATTCGAAGATGACGCGGAAGCGCGCCTCGCTTTCCCGCAGGGCCTCTTCCGCCGCCCGGCGTTCGGCGATTTCCTTGAGCAGGCTTTCCCGGAAGGCGGCGAACTCGTTGACCAGCCGCTGCCGGTCCTCGCCGGCCCGGCGGAGTTCGCGTTCAATGCCGATCTTCGCGTCGGTTTGGGCCTGGGCCAGGGCCAGCAACTCCAGGATCGGCCGGATGATGTCCGGGATCAGCCCTTCCCAGGCCGGGGGGATGCCGGCATGGTGGAGCCCCGAGGGGCGGCGTTCCCAGCGCAGGGCTGGGGCGGGGGTGACCAGCAGCCCCGTGATCTTCCCCAGGTAGGGCTGGAGCGCCGCCTCCCCGGCTTCGGGCGTTGGCGCGAACAGGGCGAAGATCCCGCGGCGCACCTCCGCCTGGGCCGGGCTGGGGCAGTGGCGGAAGCCCGGCGGGGCGGCGGCAACCAGGGAAAGCAATGGATAGTCGGCCATGCTACGTCCCGAGCAGGCACACCACATAGGTGACGTTGTGGAAGCGGCAACTGGTATAGGAACCGTCCGCCTTGCGGAACGGGCCGATTTCACCGAAGGAGGGGAAGCCGATCAGGGGGAGCCGCCGGCCGATGGCCGCGAAGACCCGCTCGACCTCCTCTTTCGTCTGATCCTCCAGCAGCCATTTGCGCCCGGCGCAACTGACCACAATCACCGCGGCGGCGGCGGCCAGCGGCGGCTGCCGGACGCCCGTCAGCGCCGCCTCGACCCCCGCCAGCACCTCGGCGCGGCTGGCCGTGCAGACCCGGACGGGGGCGCCCGCCGGAATGCTGCCAAACATGGTGAGGGCGCCGCTGGCCGGATCGATGCGCGACGGCGTCCGCAGCGCGAAATGCTCCTCCCCGGCCGTCTCGTAGACCGCCAGCGGCACAATCCCCAAGTCCACCTCGCTCGGGTTCTTCCCCAGTTGCTCGCGCAGGAACTCCTCGGCGGTCATGCCGCCAATCCGCTGGATCAGGTTGTGGTTGCATTGCTCCAGGCTTCCGACCTGCCCCACCGGCGTCCAGCCGCTGGCGGCGTTCACCGCAAAGGCCAGCTCGCCGCGGGCCGCGAGCACGGCGACGGCGTCCTCCATGACCTCGCCCCCGACCACCAGGCAACTGCGGGCGAACTTGCGGTCGTCCCCCGCCAGCCCGCCGAAGAAGGGGATGTCCAGGACGCTGGCGAGGCCGGCCACGATCCCCGTGCCGTCGGCCTTCACCCCGTCGGCCAGCACGAACGCGAACTGGGCGGCGCCCCCGAGGCTGGCCAGCGCCCGCCGCGCACAGCCCTGGGCGGCGGCGAAGGAGTTGGCCGCAACCCCCTTTTCGACGGCGACCGTCCATTGCAGCTTGCCTTCCGAATGCAGCCCCAGCGCGCAGACCCCGCGGTGCGCGACCCGCCCCGTTTCGTAGATCCCGTCGCCCGTGCCGCCGATGATCAGGACGTCCGTCCGCCCCAAGGTTTCGGTCAGTCCCGCCACCAGGTCCGGGAACTCCGGCTGGTAGTCAATGGAGGCGAAGAGCAGGATCACCTCCGGCGCCGCCGCCCGCAGCGGTTCCGCGAGTTCACACCCGGCCCGGTAGCCGTCCGCCGTGATGGTGCTTGCCGATGCGGCGCGCATGCTGTTCTCCTCCTCGCTCGCCGGGCGGTTGGTGGCCGGCCCGGATGGCTGGGATCCCAAGCTGCTGATGCCAAAAAATACACCGCGGCAGCGGAATGCGCCACCCCCCGGGTTGAAGCTCGAAGCTTGCGGACAACCTGGGAGGGTGGAGTTTGCCTTGTCCCTCAACGTTCTCAACGCTGCCGGCCGCCACGGGTTGGGCCAGCGCCGGCTATGTTATGGGCGGCCGGCCACCTGGCGTTGCGGATTCCGCAGCCAGGGGGCAAAGCCGAAGCTGGCAAGTGGGCAATGGCGGAAGGTTGGGGCATCAGATGGCAGTGGCCGGATTTGTCTTGGCGGCGGGGGAGGGGCGGCGGCTGCGGCCGGCGACGTTGGTGCGGCCGAAGGCGCTGGTGCCGTTCTGCGGGGTGCCGGTGCTGGAGCTGGCGTTGGCGCGGCTGGCGGCGCTGCCGGCCTTGCGTTCCGTGGTGGTCAACGCCTGGCATCAGGCGGATCAAATCGAGGTGTTCTGCGCGGCGGCCGCGGGGCGCTGGCCGATGCCGGTGCGGGTCTCGCGGGAGGAAAGGCTGCTGGACACGGGCGGCGGGCTGCGCCGGGGGCTGGCGCTGGTCCCGGAGGCGTCCACCGTGCTGGTGCACAACGCGGACGTGCTGCTGGACGTGGATCTGGCGGAGCTGCTGCGCGTCCACCGCGAGCGGGGCGCGGCCGCCACCGTGCTGCTGGTGCCGGGGCGCGGGCCGCAAACGGTCGAGCTGGCCGCCGACGGGCGGATCATGGCCTTCCGCCGGCCGCCGGCGGCGGGGCAGTTCACCTTTGCCGGCGTCTATGTTTTGGAGCGGCCGGTGCTGGAGTTCCTGCCGGCGGCGGAGGTTTGTTCGATCGTTCCCGCGCTGGCGGCGGCCGCGGCGGCGGGGCTGCCGGTGCTGGGGCTGGACACGGGGGAGGCCTTCTGGTCCGACCTGGGGCGGCCGGAGAGCTACATCCGCGCCCACGGCGAGGTGGCGGACCGGGGGCTGCGCTGGTCGCCGCGCCTGCGGGAGGCGGTGGCGCTCCAGGCGCGGCGGCGGGCGGAGCTGGAACGCTCGGGCGTGTGCTGCACGGGTGCGCTCGGGCTTGGCGCGGAGCTGCATGTCCCCGCCGGCGCCCACCTGCACAACGTCGTGCTCTGGGACGGCACCGAGCTGCCGCGGCCGCTGCTTTATGCCGATGCGGTCTTCACCGGGGGGATGGTCGCGCCGCCGCCGGTGGAGGAGGCGCGCCAGCCGGATCCGCGGCTGCCGCTCTGCCTTGGGCTGCCGCCGGCGGCCGCGCTGGCCGTGGAGCCGCTGCGCAAGCAGGGCAGCGGCCGGCGTTATGCCCGGCTGCGGGCCCGCGCCGAAAATGGCGGCGAGCGGACCTGGATCTGGTGCGCCTATGCGCCGGAGCGGCGGGAGAATGCGGCCTTCGCCGCGCTGGCCGATTTCCTGGAGCGGCTCGGGCTCAACATCCCCGAGGTGCAAGTCCATCTGGGCGACGTGGGCGAGATCGTCACCACCGACTTGGGCGGCACGGACCTCGCCGGCATTGCCGACCCGGCGGTGGCGGAACCGCTCCTGGCCGACGTGCTGCGGCAGGTGGCCCGGCTCCATGTCCTGGGCGACCGCGCGGCACGTCTGGAGGAGCTGCCGCTGCAGAACGGTTTCACCAAGGGGCTCTACGATTGGGAGCGCGACTATTTCCGCGAGCACATCCTGGAGCGGCTGCTGGTGCGGCCGGAGCTGTGGAGCCCGGCGGTGGCCGCCGAATGGTGCGGACTCCGCACGCTGCTGCTGGAGCAGCCGCTGGTGCCGGTCCACCGCGACTTGCAGAGCGCCAACATCATGCTCTGCGCCGGCCGCCCCTACCTGATCGATTTCCAGGGGATGCGGCTCGGCTGCGCGGCCTACGATGTGGCGTCGCTGCTCTACGACCCCTACCTGGCGCATCCGGCGGAACGGCGGCGGCGGCTTTGGGTGCAGTATTTCTACGAGGCTTCCGCCCTCGGTGGCCGGCCGCCGCCGGAGCGGGTCTTCCACGCGGCGGCGGTGCAGCGGCTCCTCCAGGCGCTGGGCGCCTATGGCAAGCTCTGGCGCGGCGATGGCCTCGACTGGTATCGGCCGTTCATCCTGCCCGCCCTCGGCCTGCTGGGCGAGGCCGCCGCCGCCGCCGCCTGCCCGCGGCTCGCCGGGTTCGCCGCGGCCACGGCGGCGGAGTGCCGCCCCTGTGTCGGGGGATGAGCCCAGGGCAGGGCCAGGCGGCCGCGGCGGCGGCCCCGCCCAGCCGCGGCCGCATTGGGTCAAGGTGGCTGGTGGCTGTCGGGCAGTTGCGGCCGGCGCCGCATGAACTTGCCGGTTGCCTGGGCCAATGGTTTGCCTGCCACCGTCAATTCGGCCACCAGGAGGTAGAGCGGCGGGATGCGTTTCTGGAGCCGGGCCGACAGCTCCAGCCGCGCATTCCATGGGATGGGATGGCGGTAGCGGACGGTGAGTTCGCCGGTGACCGCTTCGATGCCGTGCTGGAAGAGGCAGTGGGTCATGGCGGCATCGAGCAGGGCGGCGGCCACGCCGCCGTGGAGGATGCCTTCGTAGCCCTGCCATTCGGCGCGGCCTTCGAGGGTGGCGCGGACTTCGCCATCGGGTTGGGCGACGAAACGCAGGCCAAATCCCGCCGGGCCGCGGTCGCCGCAGAGCAGGCAGCCGGCATGGCTGGCGGGGCGGGGGACGGGCTCAGGCATCGCCCTTCTCCGTCTGGATCAGCAGGCTGGCGGCGAGCGCGACGCAGTCCCGGCAGCTTTTCTGCTTGAGCCTCCGGATCTCGCGGCAGGCCTCGCTGCCGGTGGCGGCCTGGAACTGGCGCCGGATCTGCGCCTGCCGCTCCGGTTCGGCGGCCGTCAAGGCCAAGGCCGAATGCAGCGCGCCGCAGCGGCCAGCCGCCGCCTTTCCGCCACCGTGGCCGTGGGCGGTGGCGATTTGGCATTCGGCCACGGCATGACTTTCCTGGAAGGCCCGCAGGACGCTTTGGGCGCAGTTGTGGGTGCGGGCATGGTACGCCCGCAGCGCATGGTCAATCCGGTGTGCCATGGTCATTTTCCTTTCAATGGTCGCAGGCATTGGCGCCGGTTTGCAGGGAGCCGTCCAGGAACGCCAGGGCCAGGGCTTCCGGGGTCTCGGCCGGGGCGCCGACGCGGACGATGATCCGCTGTTCCGCGAAAAGGCTTTGGGCGCGTTGCCCCATGCCGCCGGCAATGATGACGCCCACTCCGTGCCCGGCCAGCCAGCGGGGGAGCAGTCCCGGCTCGTGCGGCGGCGCGTCGATGACCGTCTTTTGGATTAGGTTCTGGGTGGCGGGGTCGACCTCAAGCAGGGCGAACTGGGCGCAGTGGCCGAAGTGCGGGGTCAGGCGGCCGTTGGCGATGGGGATGGCGATTTTCATGGGTGGGGCCTCGGTTGGGGTGGGGGCGGGTGCGGCGGCCGGTTCTGGCGTTGGCGCGGTGTCGGTCAGTGCCAGGATCGGGGAGATGATCGTTTTCAGGCAGTTGGCCGTTGCGGAGTCCGCAAAGCGGTGGATGAACGGCGTGCCCTCGTCGCAGGCCATGGCGATGGCGGGGTCGATGGGGATGCGCCCGAGGAACGGCACGGCGAACTTTGCGGCGATCGCCGCGCCGCCGCCGCGGCTGAAGATGTCGGTCACCTGGGCGCAGTGCGGGCAGGCGAAGCCGCTCATGTTCTCGACCACGCCGAGGACCGGCAGGTTGAGCTGCCGGCAGAAGTTGAGCGACTTGCGCACGTCCGCCGCCGCCACTTCCTGGGGCGTGGTGACAATGACGGCGCGGGCGCCGTCGCCCAGGAGCTGGCAGACCGACAGCGGCTCGTCGCCGGTGCCCGGCGGAGCGTCGATGATCAGATAGTCGAGCTCGCCCCATTCGACGTCCTGCAGGAATTGCTGGATCATCGCCGTCTTGCGCGGCCCGCGCCAGATCACGGGGGCGTCGCGATTGTCCAGCAGCAACCCGATGGACATGACCTTCAAGCCGCCGATCTCGACGGGCAGGAGGCTGTGGCCGTCCGACCGCAGGGGGGCGGGCTTGAGGTTGAGCATGGTCGGGATGCTTGGGCCGTGGATGTCGACATCGAGCAAGCCGACGCGGCGCCCCGCCATGGCGATGGCCACGGCCAGGTTCACCCCGATCGTGCTCTTGCCGACGCCGCCCTTGCCGGAGAGGACGATGATCTTGTGGGCGATGCGGCCGAGCCGGCGTTGCCGCAGGGCGATACCCTCGTCACGCTCCGCCGCGTTTTCGCCGGGGAGGGGGGCGGCGACGCACGGGGAGTGGTGGTCTGTGGGGGAGTTGGGGCAATCCATGGGGTGGTGTCCTTGTGGTTCAGGTGGGGGCAGTCAACGAAGCCGCCAACCGTGCCGGGTTGGCGGAGATGGCGGGGCATCCATTCGGGGGGGGCGTGGCGGGCCGCGTTCAGCCATTCAGCGCCTCCAGCACGGTGGCCCAGAGTTGGCGGATGTCCTGGGCGCAGCCGGTTTCCGGGCCTTCCACGACGGCTTGCGCCCGGATTTGGGCCGTCGTCACCGCCCGGTCGTAGCGGATGCGGCCGGCGATCCGGGCCCCCGCCCGCCGCGCCGCCGCCTCGATTTGCGCCGCCATGGCCGGGTTGAGGTCCCATTTGTTCACGCTGACCAGGACGGGCAGGCGGAAATGGCGGGCAAGGGCCAGCAGCCGTTCCAGGTCATGTTCCCCGGCGACGGTGGGTTCGGTGATGGCCAGCGCGAGGGTGGCGCCCGTGAGCGCGGCGATCACTGGGCAGCCAATGCCGGGCGGGCCGTCGCTGAGGATCAGGTCGCGCCCCGTGGCTTCCGCCTGGCGGCGGGCTTGCCGGCGCACCAGGCTCACCAGCTTGCCGGAGTTTTCCGCGGCCACTCCGAGCTGGGCATGGAGCAGCGGCCCGAAGCGTGTCTCCGAGCGCCGCCATTCGCCGCACTCCCGTTCGGGGAAGGCAATCGCCTGGACCGGGCAAAAGCGGACGCAGGCGCCGCAGCCTTCGCACGCCGTCGGCTCGACCGTGAAGCGTGGCGGGGCGGTTGCGTCCTCGGGATCGGCTGCCATCCGCACCGCCTCGAAGCGGCAATGGGCGAGGCAGGCGCCGCAGCCAATGCAATCCGCTTGGCGGATCACGGCCTCGTGGCCGCCGCGGAACGGCTGCCGCTCCACCACGGTTGGCGCGAGGATCAGATGGAGGTCGGCCGCATCGACATCGCAGTCGGCCAGCACGGCGCGGCCGCCGGCCAGCGCCGCGAAGCTGGCGGTCACGCTGGTTTTGCCGGTGCCGCCCTTGCCGCTGACGATTGCCAGTTCCTTCATGGCGCGCCACCTTGCCCCAGCGTTGCCATTGCCGCCGGCAGTTGGCGGAAAAGGCGGGCCCATTCCGGGCGGGCCGCCAGCATTCCTTCGCCACGGGAATAGGCTTCCGCCACCCGCCGGTCATCCGGCAGCCGCAGGAGCACGGGCAGCCCTTCCGCGCGGCAATACGCCTCGGTCTGGCGGTCGCCAGTGTCGCAGCGGTTGATGGCCACTGCCAGCGGCAGCCGCAGTCCGCGGGCCAGCGCCACCGCGAGCGTGAGGTCATGCCGCCCAAAGGGGGTGGGTTCGGTGACGAGCAGGAGGGCGTCGCAGCCGCGCACCGCGGCGACCACCGGGCAGGCGGTGCCGGGCGGGCAGTCAAGGATGGCCAGGCCGTCGGCGCCGGCCTGGCGTTTCACCGCCCGGATCAGGGGCGGGGCGGCGGGGTGCCCCACATCCAGCCGGCCTTGTGTCACCCGGACGGTTCCGGCCTGGCCAGACTCGACGACGCCGATGCGCCGGGGGACTTCGCGGATCGCCCCGGCCGGACAGAGTTTGGCGCAGCCGCCGCAGCCATGGCACAGCTCGGGGAAGGTGAGCACGTTCGTCCCCAGCGCCGCCAAGGCGTTGTATTGGCAGAAGCGCGCACATTCGCCGCAGCCGGTGCAGCGGGCGGCATCCACCGCCGGCACGGGCAGGCAGGCCTCGCGCCGTTCCGTGATGGCGGGATGCAGGAAGAGGTGGCCGTTGGGCGCCTCGACGTCGCAGTCCACGTACTGGACCTTGCCCGTCGCGGCTTGGGCCAGGGCGACGGCGACGCTGGTCTTGCCGGTGCCGCCCTTGCCGGAGGCGATGGCCAGGATCATGCCCAGTGCCCTTCGACGTCCGCCGCGGCCAGCGGTTGCAGCCGCCCGGCCCGGTAGGCCTCCACCGCCGCCGCGACCGTCGGTGCGCCGGGGGTCGTGTAGACTTGGATTCCCGCCGCTTGGAGCACCCGGAACGCCTTGGGGCCGCAATGCCCGGTGATGAGGGCGCGGGCGCCGGTGGCGGCCAGGTTTTGCGCCGCCTGGATGCCCGCGCCCTGGGCCGCGTCCAGGTTCTGGCGGTTGTCCACGAGGGTGAACGAGCCGTCCGCCAGCTCCAGGAGGAGGAAGCGCGGGGCGCGGCCAAACCGGGAATCCAGCGGGGCCGCCAGCGAGTCGCCGCTGGTCGTGATGGCGATTTTCATGCGGGCTTGCCTTCCCCGCTTGCCGCGAGCCGGCCGCGGATGGCGGTGAGCTGGGCCTCCAGCGCCGCCGCCTCCTGTTCCAAGGCGTTGCGTTCCGCGGTGGCATCGCCGGCGAAGAACCGTTGGCGAAGTCCGCCCCGGCCCCGGCCGCCCAGGCCGCCGCGGCAGCGCCCGCCGAAGCCGAAGGCGCCCCGGCAGCCCAATCCCATTCCGGGCGTGGCGACAACCGCGCACATGCCCATTCCCCGGCCGCTCAGCGGCCCTTGGCCCAACGGGCCGGTCCCATTCAATCCTGGCATGGCTGCATCTCCTGTCTGTCCTTGGGGGGGGTGGAACCGCCGGCTGTCGGCCCGGGGCTGGGCTTGCCGCGGCGGTGCTGCCATGAATTAAGCAGGCTGCTGGCCAGGCGTCGCACTGCCGCTTCATTTCTTTGCCACCGAAGCGGATGCCATTTTTGGGCGGGCACCTTTGGCGGGGCGGTCACTGCATGGTTGCACGGGATTTGCCGGGGATTGATTGCATTTCCGCAATGGCGCCCGCGGAAAAACTCCGGCCGGGCGTTGTGCCCGGCGGGCCTTTGCGGTGAATCATTCCGGCTGGCGGCGGCGGGTGCGGCCGTCCTCGGCGGGGGGCTGGATGCCGAGGGCCTTCATGCGGCGGAAGAGGGTGGTCTTGTGCAGGCCGAGGCTGGCGGCGGCGGCCTGGCGGTTGCCGTGGGTGGCCGCCAAGGCGGCGCGGATCGCCTGTTCTTCGGCGGCGCGGCGGGCGGTGCCGAGCTTGGGGGCGGCGGCGGCCGCGGCGGCCGGTGGTGGGGCGGCGGCGTGCCGCAGTTCCTCGGGCAGGTGGCGGGGTTCGATCCAGGGGCCGGAACAGAGGATGAAGGCGCGTTCGACGACGTTTTCCAGCTCGCGCACGTTGCCGGGCCAGTCATGGGCCAGGAGCAAGGCCATGCTTTCCGGCGTGACCCCCTGGATTCCGCGCTGTTGCAGGTGGTTGAAGCGGGCGACGAAATGGGCGACCAGCGCCGGCAGGTCCTCGGGGCGCTGGCGCAACGGTGGCAGGTTCAGCCGGAGCACGTGGATGCGGTAGAACAAATCTTGGCGGAAGTGCCCCTTGCGGACGAGTTCGGCGAGGTCGCGATTGGTGGCGGCGAGGATGCGGGCGCGCAACGGCACGCCGCGGGTGGCGCCCAGCGGTTCGACGATCCGGGTCTGGAGGACGCGCAGCAGCCGCACTTGCAGGGCGGGGCTGACTTCGCCGATTTCGTCGAGGAAGAGGGTGCCTTCGCCGGCTTGGACGAACCGCCCCGGCTTGTCCTGGCCGGCCCCGGTGAAGGCGCCTTTCTTGTAGCCGAACAGCTCCGATTCCAGCAGGGTGTCGGGCAGGGCGCCGCAGTTGACGGCGACGAAGGGGTGGCTGGCCCGCGGCCCCATCTCGTGGATGGCTCGGGCCAGCAGTTCCTTGCCGGTGCCGGTTTCACCCTGGATCAGGACGGTGGTGGGGCTGGTGGCGAGGGCGGGGAGCATCTCCAGCACCTGCCGCATGGCCGGGCTGCGGCTGACCAGGCCGCCGGGTTGGCCGCGGCCGGTGAGTTCGCGGCGCAGGGCTTCGACCTCGCTGAGGTCGCGGAAGGTTTCCGCGCCGCCGATCACGTGGCCGGTGGCGTCGCGCAGCACCGCGGTGGAGACGCTGATGGGGATGGCGTCGCCGTGGGCGTTGACGATGAAGCAATTCTTGCCGACCACCGGCCGGCCGGTCGCGAGCGTGTGGCGCAGGGCGCAGTTGGCTTCGCAGAGGCTGGCGCGGAAGACCTCCGCGCAGGGTTTGCCAATGGCGTCCTGGCGCCGGATGCCGGTGATCCGTTCGGCGGCGCGGTTGAAGGAGGTGATGCGCCAGGCGGCATCGACGGTGAAGACGCCGTCGGAGATGCTTTCCAGGATGGCGTCGGTGCTGGCCGGGGTGATGGGGGAGGGTGAAGGGGGAGGAGGGGGCATGGCTGGGGATTCCGGTTGGCAATGTATCACCCGAAGGGGCGGATGCCCCGCTTTGCCTTCGCCGGTGCGGGGGCTATGTTGCCGGGCATGGCTTCCTTCTTCCTCCAGTTCCAGGATGTTTCCTATACCTATCCGACCATGACCCGGCCGCTGCTGGCCGGGGTGGAGGCGCATTTCCCCTGTGGCTGGACGGGGGTCGTCGGCGCCAACGGCGTCGGCAAGAGCACCTTGCTCAAGCTGGCGGTGGGGGAGTTGCCGCCCCAGGAGGGGAAGGTGCATCATCTGGGTTCCGCGCTGTATTGCGCCCAGCGCACGGACGAGCCGCCGGCGGCGTTCGCCGAATTCCTCGACGCCGCCGACCGCGCGGCGTTCGCGCTCCGCCGCCAGCTCGGGATCGGCGAGGACTGGCTCGACCGCTGGGAGACGCTCAGCCACGGCGAGCGCAAGCGTTCCCAGATCGGGGTCGCCCTTTGGCTCAATCCGGAGGTGCTGGCCTTGGACGAGCCGACCAACCACATTGATGCCGACGCGCGGCAAATGCTGCTCGGGGCGCTGCGCGACTACCGCGGCGTCGGCCTGCTGGTCAGCCATGACCGGGAGCTGCTGGACGAATTGTGCGCCCAGTGCCTGTTCCTCGACCCGCCGGCGGCCGTCATGCGGCCCGGCGGCGTCAGCGCCGGCGCGGAGCAGGCGGCGATCGAGCAGGGCGCGGCGCGCGGCCGGGATGACCGGGCCAAGCACGAGGTCGCCCGCCTGCGCCAGGAGACGCAGCGCCGCCGGGAGGTCGCCGACCAGAACGCCGCCCGGCACCAGGCGGCGAAACAGAAGAAGCCGCCGATGCAGGACCATGACGGCCGCGCCCTGCGGAATTTGGCGAAGATGACCGGCAAGGACGCCTTTGCCGGCAAGCTCATCGCCCAGCTTGGCGGGCGCGTCCGCCGGGCCACGGAGCAGCGGGCGGCGGTCAAGGTGAAGAAGGAGTATGAGCTGGGGATTTGGCTGGAGGCGGATTCCTGCTCGCAACGGGCCCACCTCTGCCGGCTGCCGGCGGGCGGCCTCCCCCTGGGCGGCAACCGGTGGCTGCGGTTTCCCGAGCTGGTGGTGCGGCCGACGGACCGCGTCGCCCTCACCGGCGCCAACGGGCTGGGCAAGAGCAGCTTGGTCCGGCACCTGTTGCGGCATTTGAATGTCGAGCCGGAGCGGGTCGTGTACGTGCCGCAGGAGATCAGCGCGGCCGAGTCGCGGGCGGTTTTGGCGGAGGTTGCCAGCCTCTCCAAGGAGCGGCTGGGGCGGATCATGACCATTGTCAGCCGGCTGGGCTCGCGGCCGCAGCGGCTCCTGGAGAGCGCGGCGCCGAGCCCCGGCGAAGTCCGCAAAATCCTGCTGGCCAAGGGGATCGCCGCTGGGCCACACCTGATTGTCATGGACGAGCCGACCAACCACATGGATCTGCCGAGCATCGAGTGCCTGGAGACGGCGCTGGCCGACTGTCCCTGCGGCCTGCTCCTGGTCAGCCACGACACCCGCTTCCTGCACGCCCTGGCGACGGTCAACTGGCACCTGGCCGCCGTCGGCGCGGATTCGCGGCTGGCGATTTCCCTGTGGTAGGGTGGTGGCCAGCGGGGCCGGGCGCGGCGGGGGTTGCGGGCGGGGCGGCGGGGGTTATGCTATTGCGTCCATCCGGGCGCCGACGGGCACCCTGTTCCGGGGTGCGGACTCCGCAACGGCCGGCGGCCGGGGGCGCGCCGGCGCCGTTCCGGCCTTGGAAGGCTGTCTGAATGTCCGACCCGACCCCGCAGAACCTCCTCACCCCGGCGATGCGCCAGTACATGCAGGCGAAGGCGGAGATCCCCGCCGACGCGGTGCTGCTGTTCCGCATGGGCGATTTCTATGAGATTTTCTTCGACGACGCCCGGCGGGCGGCGCCGATCCTGGAGGTGGTGCTGACGCAGCGGGCGGGGGTGCCGATGTGCGGGGTGCCGTACCACGCCCAGCAGATGTACGTCGCCCGGCTGTTGGCGGCGGGGGTGAAGGTGGCGATCGCGGAGCAGCTTGAGGATCCGAAGCTGGCGAAGGGGATCGTCAAGCGCGGGGTGACCAAGGTCATCACCCCGGGGACGGTGCTGGAGGAGGGGGCGCTGGCGGCCGGGCGCAGCAATTTCCTCGCCGCGGTCTGTCCGGGGAAGGAGCGGTTCGGGCTGGCGTTCCTGGACGTGAGCACGGGGGAGTTCCGGGCCGGCGAGCTGCCGGCGCGCGGGGCGTTGGAGGCCGAACTCAGCCGTGCGGCGCCGGCGGAATGCCTGGTGCCGGCGCCGTGGCGGGAAAGCTGCGGGCGGGACGGCTGGCCGGAGGCGCCCGAGCGGATGGTCTGGACGCCGGTGGAGGAGTGGCTGTTCGACCTGGAGCTGGGGCGGGAGAAGCTCTGCCGCCAGCTTGGGGTGGCCACCCTCGACGGCTTCGGCTGCCGCGACCTGCCGTTGGCCGTCGCCGCCGCCGGGGCCGTGCTCGCCTATGCCCAGACCAACCTGCGGCAGGAGACGGCCCACATCACCCGCTTCCAGCTTTTCCAGAGCGAGGAGACGCTGCTGCTGGACCGGATCTCGCAGCGGAACCTGGAGCTGGTCGAGCCGATCTTCACCGATTCGAGGAATGCGACCCTCTATGCCGTGCTCAACCGCACGGTCACGCCGATGGGCAGCCGGCTGTTGCGCGACTGGCTGCTGCGCCCCCTGCGCTCACCGGAGCTGATCAACCACCGGCTGGACGCGGTGGAGGCGCTGGTGCTCGACCCGCTGCTGCTGGCCGAGCTGCGGGAGACCCTCGGCGCCGTGCGCGACCTGGAACGCACCATCACCCGCCTCTGCCTCGGCAACGCCAATGCCCGCGACCTGCTGGCGCTGGCCCAGGGGCTGGAGGCGGTGCCGGGCGTCCGCTCGCTGCTGGCCGGGCTCGGCGGCGCGCTGGTCGAGGAGGTGCGCGGCGGCCTGCGGGAGCTGGCCGACCTCACCGGGCTGCTCCGCCGGGCGGTGGTGGAGGAGCCGCCGCTGGCGGTCAAGGACGGGGGGATGATCCGCGCCGGCTACCACGCGCAGCTTGACGGGCTGCGCCAGGCCGCCACCGCGGGCAAGGACTGGATCGCGGCGCTCCAGGCCAAGGAGCAGGGGCGCACTGGCATCCGCTCGCTCAAGGTCCGCTTCAACCAGGTCTTCGGCTACTACATCGAGATCACCAAGGCGAACCTGGAGGCCGCTCCGGCCGACTACATCCGCAAGCAGACCCTGGTCAACGCCGAGCGCTTCATCACCCCGGAGCTGAAGGAGATCGAGGACAAGATCCTCGGCGCCGAGGAGAAGGCGAAGGCGCTGGAGCACGAGCTGTTCCAGGAGCTGCGGGACGCCGCCGTGCGCGAGACCGCGGCGGTCCAGGGGACGGCCCGGGCGCTGGCGGCGCTCGACGTCGTCGCCGCCCTGGCCGACTATGCCCTCGCCCAGCGCTGCGTCCGGCCGCGCCTGACCCTGGAGCCGGTGCTGGAGATTTGCGAGGGACGGCATCCGGTGCTGGACGTGCGGATGACGGAGCAGCGGTTCATCCCCAACGATGTGCGGCTGGACACGGCGGAGAACCAGCTCGCGATCATCACCGGCCCGAACATGGCCGGCAAGAGCACCTACATCCGCCAGGTGGCGTTGCTGGTGATCCTGGCGCAGATGGGCAGCTTCGTGCCCGCCGCCGAGGCGACCGTCGGGGTGGTTGACCGCATCTTCACCCGGATCGGGGCGGCGGACGACATTTCGCGCGGGCAGTCAACTTTCATGGTGGAGATGGTGGAGACGGCGAACATCCTCAACAACGCCACCGCGGCGAGCCTGATCGTGCTCGACGAGGTGGGGCGGGGCACCAGCACCTTCGACGGGCTGAGCCTGGCCTGGGCGATCGCCGAGTTCCTGCACGACACCCCCGGCTGCAAGGCGCGGACGCTCTTCGCCACCCACTACCACGAGCTGACCGAGCTGGCGCTGACCAAGAAGGGGGTCAAGAACTACAACGTCGCCGTCCGCGAATGGGAGGACAAGGTGATCTTCCTGCGCAAGATCGTGCCGGGCGGCGCCGACCAGAGCTATGGCATCCAGGTGGCGCGGCTGGCGGGGCTGCCGCGGCCGGTGGTGGACCGGGCCCGGGAGATCCTGGCCAACTTGGAGAACGACGCGGTCACGCCAGTGGGGCAGCCCAAGCTGGCCCGCCGCCGGCAGCGTGGCCGCGGCGCGGCGGCGCCGGCTGGCGACCGGCAGCTCGTCCTCTTCGAGATGGACTGAGCCGCTCCGCTCAGTCGGCCTCGTCCTCGAGGGTGAGGCGGACGGTGGACATGTGCTCCGGCAGCGCTTCGGGGGCGAGGTCGGGGTTGGCGACGAAGGCCGGCTGTTCGAGCTGCGGCGTGCCACCGATGGAGATGAAGCGGCGGGAGACGAAGTTCGGGTTGGCGCTGAAGAGGTCGGTGAGGAATTCCTCGACGATGTCGTTGGTGACCACCTTCTGCGAATCCTTGTGGTAGATGTCCAGGTCGGTCGCCAGGTCTTCGCCGTTCTGGTAGCGCTCGGAGGGGGTCTCCCGCAGGCAGACCATGCAGATGTGGGCCAGGCGCGGATGGACGTGCTTGAGTTCCGCGGCGGTGGGCGGCCGTTTCATCTTCATCCGGATCCGGTCCCGCGGCCGGGCGGCGTTGATCTCGGCCATGAAGCGGTCGGTGTCGGTGAAGAGGAAATACATCAGCAGGCCGACGCAGTAGATGTCGGAGCGGCAGTCCACGGCCTTGGCATCGAGCTGTTCCGGGGAGCAGTAGAGCAGCTTGCCGGGGTTGATGTTGGGATCCATCCCGTAGCGTTTGACGGCGCGGGCGATGCCGAAGTCGGCCACCTTGATCCGGCCGAAGCGGTCGATGAGGATGTTCTCCGGCGACACGTCGCGGTGGACGAGGCCGAGTTCGTTCCGGTTCTCGTCCCGGTATTGGTGGACGTAGTGGAGGCCGCGGCAGATGCGGGAGATGATGTAGACCGCGATGTCGGGGTTCATCATCAGCTCGAGCGAGCGCAGCCGGTCAACGATCTGGCGCAGGTTCCAGCCGTCAATGTACTGCATGACCGTATAGTAGATCGTGTGGTCGAAGGTGCGGGTGAAGCGGGCCTTGGGCAGCTCGATGCGCAGCAGCTCCGACTCCAGGCCGTAGACCGGGAGGAGGTTGGGGTGGTTGAAGAGGATGCTGAGCTGGGCCTCGTTCAAGAACTGGCTGAGGTGCTCCGGCTCCAGGCTGTCCTTGACGAACTTGAGCACCACCGGGCGGCGCAGGTTGCCGGCGCTGATCTGCTGGGCCAGGCAGGTGATGCCCATCCCGCCTTCGCCCAGCGCCCGCTGGATCTCGTAGCGGCTTTGCGAGAACAATTGCGAGCCCGGCTTGCGGAGTTCAAACTCCCGCTCCAGGATCAATTGGCGGATTTCATCCGAAGAAGAACTCATGGAACCCCATTGGCTTGGTTGCGGCCCAATATGGCCGGCGGCGGCCGGAGTTGCAACTTCGGCCGCCGGGCCGAGCATCCCTACTATAATTCCGGAGTTGTCTTGTCTTTGCCAAAGGTGTCGTTATTTTTTGGTGACGTCGCCGCCACGCCAACCTTTGGACTCATCGCCGCCCCGCCGGGCATCGCATCCCATGCTCTATCATCTGTCGGACACGCTGCAGGCCTTCTGGGGGCCGTTCCGCCTTTTCGAATCCGTGCTGGTGCTGATGGGGCTGGGCGCCACCTTGGCGGCTTTTGGGGTCGGCATCGGCCTGCCCCGCACGTGGCACCGCCTCCCCCGCGACCGGGGGCGCGCCTTCACCGGAACCGCCGGCGCGGCGGCGGCCGGCAAGCCCACCGGCGCCGGCGGCCTGCTGGTGTTGCTGCTGTTGCCGGTCATCCTCCTGGTCGTGCCGTTCAGCGTCCGCATGGCCGGGGTCGTCGTCTGCCTGCTCCTGGCGATGGTCACCGGCTATCTGGACGACCGGGCGTCCCGGCCGTGGAGCGACTATTTCAAGGGGGTGCTTGACCTGGGGGTGACCCTGCTGGCCAGCATTTTCTTCTGCCTGGACTCCGCGCGGGTGGCGGAGCTGGCCGCCCGGCCTTGGGCGGAGGTGCCGCAGGCCTTCCTGGCCGGCCAGGTCATGCTGTGGCTGCCGTTGGTCAAGGGGGACTTCGCCATGCCGGTGTGGGGCTTCCTGCCCTTGGCGACCGTCATCCTCTGGTGGACCATCAACGCCACCAACTGCACCGACGGCGTGGACGGCCTGGCCGGGTCGCTGACGCTGCTTTCCCTCTTTTTCCTGGCCCTGTTCCTCTACGTCGTGGTCGGCCACGTGGAGGCGGCCCGCTACCTGCTGGTGCGCCATGCGGCCGACGGCCCCGCCTGGGCGATCCTGCTGACGACCGCCGCCGGCGGGCTGGCGGGCTATCTTTGGCACAACGCCGAACCCAGCCGGGTGTTGATGGGCGACGCCGGGTCGCGCTTCCTCGGCCTGCTGGTGGGGCTGGCGGTGCTGGCCGCCGGCAACCCGTTCCTGGTGCTGGTGGTTTCGCCCGTCGTCCTGCTCAACGGCGGCACGGGCATCCTCAAGGTCGCGTTGTTGCGCGGCTTCCGGCGGCTCGGCTTTGACGTGCGGACTCCGCAGCAGCGGCAGAAGGCGGTGGCGGAACAGCCGGGCTTGGCGCTGCCCGAGCAGCATCCGCTGGTTTCCGCGCTGCACCGGGTGCGGTTCCCGCTGCACGACCACTGCCGCAAGAACCTGAACTGGTCCAACGCCCAGGTGCTGCTGCGCTTCCTGATCATCCAGGCGTTCCTCACGCCGGTGCTCTTCGGGCTGCTGGTCAAGATCCGCTGAGGCGCCGCCGCCACCTCAGGCCGGCGCCGGCAGGACGGTGCCCAGGCTGGGGTGGGGCGGGGCGCCGGGGATGGCGGCGATGACGGCCTGCGCCGCCCGCAGCTCGTCGTAGCGGCAGAGGCCGCGGAGGAAGCAGGCGGAGCAGCGGGGGCGCCGGGGGCGGCAGAGTTCCTGGCCGTGGCGGACGAGGCGGGGGTTGAGTTCGCGCCAGAACTCGCGGGGCAGCAGCCGGCGCAGCTCCAATTCGGTCTCGTCCGGGGTTGCGGTGCGCACCAGCCCCCAGCGGTTGCTGATGCGGTGGACATGGGTGTCGACGCAGATCGCGTCCAGCCCGTAGGCGAAGGAGCGGACGAGGTTGGCGGTCTTGCGGCCGACGCCAGGGAGGGTGAGCAGGGCGGCAATTTCGGCCGGCACCTGGCCGGCGAAGCGTTCCAGGAGCTGCTGGCTGATCGCGACCAGGGTTTGCGCCTTTTGCCGGTACATGCCGACGGGGAAGATCCGGCGGGCGACCGTTTCGGCCGCGGCGCTGGCCAGGGCCTGGGGGGTTGCGAACTCCGCAAAGAGCCGGTCGGCCGCAGCGTCGGTGACGGGATCCTGGGTGCGCAGGGAGAGGATGCAGGCGGCCAGGGTCTGGAACGGGTCGCGCCGGCCCCAGGCGGCGGGCGGCTCGTGGCGGCGCAGCCGTGCCACCATTTCCGGGAGATGGGGGACGACGGCGGGGGCGGCCAGGGCGCCGGCCGGGCGGGCGGCAAAGCGGTGGAGGTGGGTGGGGCAGGCGCAGTCGCTGGCGCCGAAGCCGGAGATCGCCGTGGCGGCGGGCCAGCTTCCCACGAGGGCGGCGGCGCGGCATTCGGCGGCGGGGTCGCTGCCGGGCTGCACCTGGAGATCCAGTACGCGGCCGGCGGCGAGCAGGGCATCGAGGTGCCAATGGCGCGGCTCGCGGGTGCGGAGGTGGCGGGCGAGGCGTCCCTCCAGCCCGTTCAGGGCGCGGCCGGTGTAGACGTACCAGCCGGCGGGGAAGGGGCGGGGCGCCCCGGCGATCGCCAGGACGGCCTGGCGCGCCAGGCGGATCAGCAGCAGGTAGATGCCGGGCGTGGCCATCCGTTCAGCGGACCGTGCTTTGCTCGTTGAGCGGCTCGATGCGGAAGTGGAACTCGACCTTCCGGCCGTTGAGTTCGAGGGTGACGACCGTGTTGAGCCGGGTGAGCATGAGCCAGTAGGGGATCTTGACTTCGCCCATCGGCGTGGTGATGGCGACATTGACGTCGCCGAGCAGGTCGGCGGTGTCCTGGACGGTGAGGATCAGCCGGCGCAGGCGCTGGAGCTTGTCGAGGAACTCGGGGGCGAGCAGGTATTCCCGGCGGCAGAGGGGGCATTGGAGGCGGCCGCCCCCAGCTTGGGCGTCGAGCAGGTTGAAGCTCACCGGGGCTTGGCACTCGGCGTCGAGGCAGGCGAAGTCCACGATGGCGCGGAGCGGGGCTGGGGTGGCGGCGGGGGCGGGGTCGGCCATGGTCGTCAAACCGTTCCTGGGTGGCGGTCAGGGTTTTTTGGGGGCGGCGGCGGCGGCGTCCGGCTTGGCGGCCGGGGGCGGCGGCGGCGGGGCGGCGGGGCGTTGGGCGCGGACGAGCCGGCCGTTGAACACGTCGGCCACATAGTCCGCCGGATCCAGTTGGTTTTTCTGGTGGAGGGCGGCGAGCAACTGCTCCCGCTGGACATAGGCCTGCTTGAGGTCGGCGGCGGTGCTTTGGAGGGCGTACTGGAGGTTGATCACCGGCAGCGCGTCGTCCTTGGCCACGTCCACCGTCTTGGCGGCCTCGGGGGGGATGGGCTTGCCGGCCTGCCGCAGTTCGGCGGCGGCGCGGGTGATGAAGGCGCCGACGCTGACGTCGAAGATGTAGTCGCCGCTGGCAAGCTTGTACTTGGCCTGGAGGCCGCGGACAAGATCCTGCTGGCGGTTGTTCATGTGGGCGAGGCTGTTTTCGAGGATGAGCACGTTGAAATGGGCGCGCATCAGGTTGAGCGCCTCGTCCTTGGCCAGCTCCACGGCTTCGGGCTTGGCGAGGACGGGGGGCGCGGCGTGGAGGGTGGCGCCGGGGAGGAACGCGGTGGCGGCGGCAAGAAGCAGGCCGGCGAGGATGGTGCGGCGGTTCATGTTTGGACTCCAAGTTGTTCGGGGCTTGGTTGAGGGCAACCGGGGGAACGTAGCGGTGGCCCCGCCGTTTGCAAATCTTGCAGGCGGGCGGGCCCCGTGCCATATTGCGCCAGGACAGGGGCCGCCCAGGGCGCGACGGCGTGGGGGGCGGCCGGGCTTTGGAGGTGTGGCATGGAGAGGCTGAAGCGGATGGTGGCGGGCGGGCGGGGCTTCGGGCGGGCCTGCTGGCGGTTTGTGGCGGTGGTGGCGCGGGACTATGTGGAGAACCAGTGCGGGTTGCAGGCCTCCGGCCTGACCTATGTGACGCTCATGTCGCTGGTGCCGGTGCTGGCGTTGATGTTCGCCGTCTCCAAGGGGTTCAACGCCCACGACCGGCTGATGGCGGCGGTCCAGGACAAGCTGGCGGCGTTGCCGCCGGCCACGATCCACTTCATCCAGAAGCTGTTCGCCGCGGTGGACAACGCGAATTTTGGCACCCTCGGCCTGGTGGGGCTGCTGCTGATCTTCTGGACGGCGGTCAGCGTGCTCGGGCAGATCGAGGCGACGATCAACCAGATCTGGCATGTGGCGGAGCCGCGGCCGTGGCTGCGCCGCTTCCAGACCTACATCAGCGCCCTGGTGTTGCTGCCGATCTTCTTCCTGGCGGCCACCAGCGCCAACGCCCTGCTCAATTCCGCCCGCGTCCAGGAGTTCCTGGCGCAGAGCCTTGGGCCGTTCTACGTCCTGGTCAAGGCGGGGCTGGGGATGACCGGGCTGGCGCTGATCGTGGCGGCCTTCACCCTGTTGTACCTGTTCATGCCGAACACGCGGGTGCGCCCCGGTGCGGCGCTGGTCGGCGGGCTGGTCGGCGGCGGCGTCTGGTACCTGACCCAGTTCGCCTACATGTATTTCCAGCTTGGCATCTTCCAGGGCGGCGGCACGGCGGAGCGCGCGCTCCAGTTCAAGATCTACGGTGCCTTTGCCGTCATCCCCCTCTTCCTGGCCTGGCTCTACGTGAACTGGGTGATCGTGCTCCTCGGCGCCATTTGTGGCTATGTCTTCCAGAACCGCGACTCGCTCTTGCAGCCGGGCGCGCCCGGCATGCTCTCGTTCGCCATCCGGCTGCGGCTGGGGCTGGTGATGATGCAGGAGGCCGTGGGACGCATGTGCGCGGGTGGCGAACCGTGGTCGGCCCGGGAGTTCTCCCACCGCCACCGCCTGCGTTTCCCGGACGTGATGGGCTGCCTCCGGGAGCTGGTCCGCGCCGGATTGCTGGTGGAGGTGGCCGGCCGCCCCGGCGCCTTCACCCCCGCCCGGCCGCCCGACCTGCTGACGCCGGCGGATGTGGAACGGGCGTTGCGGGAGGCCCCGCCCGGCAGCGGGGCGCCGGGCGGGGCCAAGCCGCCGCCGGCCGGGGCGGAACTGGGGCGGCTGCGGAGCGAGGATTATGCCGTCTGCCGCTTGTACGAGGAGCGGTTTGGCCGCTTTGCCGCGGAGTTGCGCCAGACCAGCTTCCGCGACTTGGCCGGCGGCGGCTGAGCGGCAAGCGGCAAGCCGAGGCGGCCTTGGGGGGCCGGCGAATTCGTCCTCCGAGTTTCCAGTTTCCAGTTGGCTTGGCCTGGGCGTCTTGCAAACCCGCCCCAACCGGTTACATTTTCCGCTTTCATTTGAGTTTCCCTCGTTTCCCCAAACGGAATGACAACGGACGGAGCGGCTATGGGTTCGGTCAAGAAGAAGCGGCTGAAGAAGATGTCCAAGCACAAGCGGCGGAAACAGCTCAAAGCGCTCCGGCATAAGAACAAGTAGCCGGCTGGGCCTTCGTCCACGAGGGGCCGCAATTGCGCATGGCACGCCAGCGGATTCCGTTTGGAATCGTCGCCGGGATGGCGGGTTTGCTCATCCCGTGGGTTGGCCATGCCGCGGGTGCGGCCCTTGCCGTCTCCGGGCTGGAAGTGCCGGCGGCGGACTTGCGGCTGGAGGCGCCGGCGCAACGCCAGGCGCAGGCCCTGGCCCATGGCGCCTGGGGGCTGCATTTGCAGTTGCGGGCGGAAGAGGGGGCGGCAGGGGTGACGGCGGGGGCGGCGCGCTTCCGCCTGCCGTCGCCGCATCTGTGTCCGCCGTTGCCGGCCGCCGCGCCGTTTGCCGGCCGCCGGCTGAAACCGCCGGGAGTGGGGCCGCTGGCGCCGCCGCCGCCGCCGTGGCTTCGGCATTTCCGCGAGGCGGTCCGGCTGGCGCCGGAGCAGCCGGAGTTGCTGGAGCTGTTGGTCATGGCCAGCCTCCGCCACGGGGGGCGGCCGGCATTGGCGCTCGAACTGGAGCAGTTGGCGGCGGAGCATCCGGGCTCGATTGGGCTGGTCCTGGAGCTAGTGGAGGTGTTGGAGGCCGGTGGCCGGCCGGCGGAGGCGCGGCGCTGGCTCTGGAACTGCGCCCGGCTGAACCGCTGGCGCGACCCGGCGCTCGCCATCCGGCTGTTCACCTTGTTGGTGGACGCCGGGCGGCTGGGGGAGGCGGGGCGGGTGCTCGCCGCCGCCCGGGGGCACGGCCGGCTGGCTGGCCATGCCGGCATCGTGGCGCTCACCGCCGAGTACCACCACCACTGCCTGCAAAGCAGTTCCACTTGGGCTGGCAGCCGCTGGTGGCATCGCCGGGCCGGTGTCGCCTGGGCGCGGAAGGCGCTGGAACTCCAGGCGGCGGACGATCCGGCGGCGGGCGCTTCCGCGGCCAATGCAATGATCCTGCGCCACATCTTCCAGGGACTGGGCGATCCGCGCCGGGCCGAAGAGGCGCTGCGCCAGGGGATCGAGCGTTTCCCGGCCGACCGGGATGAGCTGGAGCTGGCCTTGCTGGAGTTCCTCGCGGACGCGGGGCGGGAGGCCGAGGCCGTGGCTTTGCTGACGGCGCTGGACAAGCGTCTGGCCGCTGAGGCCGAGGCCTGGCGCCGCGCCGGCGGTGATCCGGCGGCGGCCTCGGCCCTGGTGGAGCGCCATGTCGAACTGGCCAGCCACGGCGTCGCGTTGAAGCAGCCGGAGACGGCCCTGCGGATCCTGGAACGGCTGGTGCAACTGCGGCCACGCGACTGGCGGTTGCGGGTCATGGTGGCGGAGCTGCTGCTGGGACTGGGCGAGGCCGACCGGGCCGCCGCCACGGTGCGGCCGATCCGCCTGGAGGTGCCCGGCAAGCATTGGATCCTCAGCCGGGTGGCGGCGCTGCGGCGGAACCATGGGGAGGCGTTGCGGCAGTTGGAAACGGCCATGGCCGCGGCCCGGCGGCTGGAGCAGGAGGACTTCTTCAGCGCCGACCTTCACCTCTACCACTCCTGGCTGCTTGACCAGGCCGGCCGGCCGGCGGAGTCCTTGGCCGCCGCCGAACGGGGGCTGGCCTTGGCGCCGGACTCGCCCGAACTCTGCAACACCGTCGGCTACCTCCTGGCGGACCAGAACCGCGACCTGCCCCGCGCCGAACGGCTGATCCGCCAGGCGCTGGCGGCGGCGCCGGAGCTTCCGCCCTACATTGACAGCCTGGCCTGGCTCCTCTTCCGCAAGGGCGAGGCGGCGGCCGCCTACCGCGAAGTCCAACGGGCCATCGGCCTGGGCGGCGCCACGCCGGATCCGGACATCCTCGACCATGCGGGCGACATTGCCGCCGCACTCGGCTTGCCGGACGCGGCGCGCGGCTGGTGGGAAAAGGCCCTGGCGGCCGGGCATGCCCAGCCGGCGAAGCTGCGGGCGAAGCTCCGGACGGTGGCGCCGCCGGCGGGCACCACCACGCCGTGACGGCCGCGGGGCCGGGGCGGGCCAGGGGTTGAACTCCCGCCCTTGCCGATTACACTTCAGCTTTGAACAGTTTCCACTGCTGCGCGCAAGCCCGGGCCGGCCGGGCGGGCCTGAAGAGGCGGGCGCCAACGTCAAGGAGCGGGCATGAAAGGCAAAATCGTGGTCATTGGCCTCGGCGTTTTCGGGGGCGAGGTGGCGCGGCAGCTCGCCCGGCTGGGCTATTCCGTGCTGGGGGTTGACCAGGCGGCGGCGGCCGTCGAGGCGATCAAGGAGGATGTGGACACGGCCATGGTGCTGGATTCCACCGACGAGGAGGCGCTGTATGAGGCGCGGATCGACGAGATGCCGGTGGCGGTGGTGACGATCGGCGCCGAGCACATCGAGGACAGCATCATGACCGTGGCGCTGCTGAAGCAGTTGCAGGTGCCGCGGATCGTCGCCCGGGCCCTCAACAGCCTGCATGGCCGCATCCTCCGCCAGGTGGGCGCCACGGAAATCGTCAATCCCGAAGAGGAGATGGGGCGGCGGGTCGCGTTGCAGGTGGCCCGCCCCGGCCTGCGGGAGGTCTTCGAGCTGACCGAGGGGGTCTGTGTGGCGGAGGTCCCCGTCCCCCCGAGCTTTGCCGGCCAGACCTTGGCCAGCCTTCAGGTGCGCCGGAAATACAACGTCACCGTGCTCGGCATCGAGCGGGTGACGGCGAAGAAGGCCACGGCCACCGCGGCGGCCACGGCCGGGGAGGGGGAGGGGGAGGGCGGGGCGGAGTCGGCGGCGACGGAAGCGGCGATGGAATCCGGCGCCCGCCGGTTCCTGGACCAGTCGCGCCAGCTCCTCCTCAATCCGTCGCCCAAGGATCCGCTGCTGGCGGACGACAAGCTGGTGGTGGTGGGGAACGAAGCCGACATCAACCGCCTTTCCGGCCTGGGGTGAATGAGCCATGCGTTTCCATTTGAGCATCCGCACTTGGGTCTATTCCTTGTTTGCCCTTCTCCTGCTGACCGGCCTCGGCGCGGTCGTGGGGTTCCACCGGTTCGAGCTGGCCGTCGGCCAGGAAATGGCGCGGGAGCACGACGATGCGATGGCCGGGCAACGGCTCCTGCTCCAGTTGGTGGAACGGCATCAGGAGCTGCGCCAGTTGCTGAGCGATGCCGCCTTGCCCGAACGGCCGGACGAGCGGCGGCGGGGGGGCGTCCAGGTGACCGAGGTGGGCCGCGAGCTGCGGCAGACGGTGCAGGAAGTGGCGGGGGAGATGGCCCGCCGGCCCGGGGGGGCGCCGGCGCCGTTCCTGCGGGTGGAGCCGGCCGTGGAGGGGTATGTCCGGGAACTGGACGCGGTGGGGCGGCTGCTGGCGGCCGCGGAGCCGCCGTCCCCGGCCGCCGCCGTCCTCGACCGTTTCCGCTACCAGGCGGTCCCCGCCTCGGTGACGGCCCGCCGGGAGCTGGCCGAATGGCTGGCCGCCACTAACCGTGAACTGGCCGCCACCCGCGAACAGGCGACGCGCAGCGCCCGCACCCTGGCCTTCTGGATGGTGGCGCTCACCTTTGCCGGGATTCTCGTGCTGCTGCTGTTCATTTATCAGGTTGATGAGGCGCTGATCCGCCCGGCCCGGCTGATGCAGCGGCTGATCCAAGGCGTCACCGCCGGCGACCTGAGCCTGCGCCTGCCCGAACTGAAGGAGGACTATCTCAACCGGGTGGCCATCGCCTGCAACCGGCTGATCGAAAACCTCAATGGGATGTCCGAGGAGAGCCGGCGGCGGCTGGCCCAGGAGAAGCAGGTCTCGCAGGCGCTGGTCGCGGCGATCCCCGTGCCGGCGCTGGTGTTGAACGCCAGCGGCGACCTGCTGCTGGCCAACAGCCAGGCCCGGGGCTTGTTCGTCGGCGGCGAGGGTGCGGAGCGGCTGGAGCTGCTCCTGGAGGCGGTGCGGCGGGAGAAGCATACGCTCCGCTTGGGGGGGCAGAACTACCGGCTGACAATGGCGGAGGCCGGGACGGCGACGGCCGGCGGCACGGTGAGCGTGGTCGTTTTGCAGCCCGGCCCGGCCCCGGCCCTGACCGTCGCCGCCGCGCGGAAGCCGCCGGAGGCGTGAATCGCTGGGGCGGCTGAAGGATCCGGCGCGGGGCGCGGCCACGCGCGGGGAGGGAAGGACTGTCTACCGCCTGGCCCTGCCATGGAAGATGCTGGGATTCACTGGGGGGGCGCCGCGGAATGCCTTCCGGCTCAACTTCATTGTCAACGACGATGACGGCCTGGGGCGCAAGCAGTGGGTGCAGATGACCCCCGGCATCGGCGAGGAGAAAAATCCGGCCCGCTTCCGCGCTTTCATCTGCCGCTGAGCGGTGTAGATTGCAAAATCCCATGGGGGGGAGCGGCGTGCCGCCTGCTCCCCCAGGCACTCTTGCCTGGCGCCGGCTGTGCGGATTGTCCAACTAACTGGAAAACCGGGAACAGCAGGTTGAACGAAAGGGAAAGTGAAATGTCCAGGATTCAACGATTGGCTGGGTTTGCCGCGCTCCTCTTCCTGCTTCAGGCATTGCCGTCCCTCCAGGCGGCCACGCCCCTGAAGCCCGGCGACCGCGTGGTGTTCTACGGCGACAGCATCACCGAGCAGCGGCTCTACACCCTCTACATCCAGCAGTACATCCAGTGCCGCTATCCGGAACTCAAGGCCACCTTCTTCAATGCCGGCTGGAGCGGCGACCGCGCCCCGGGCGCCCTGGCCCGCCTCGAACGGGACGTGCTCTCCCTCAAACCCACCGTGGTGACGCTCTTCTTCGGGATGAACGACGGCAACTACGCCGCCCTCAATGACCGCACGCTCACGACCTACCGCGACAACCTGGAAAAGATCATCCAGGCGCTGCAGGCGAAGGATGTCAGGGTCATCGTCTTCACTCCCGGCTGCGTCGACTATGACCGGAAGAAGGCGCTTGGGGCGTGCGACTACAACCAGACCCTTGAAGCGCTGGGCAATGCCGGGAAGGGGCTGGCCGAAAAATACCAGTGCGACTTTGTGGACGTGCATCATCCCATGCTGGCCTTCCAGACGGAACAGAAGGCGAGGCAGCCGGGGTTCAGCATGATCCCCGATGCCGTCCACCCGGATGCGAAGGGGCACCTGGTGATGGCCCGGCAGATGCTGACGGCCTTTGCCGAACCGGTGCCGCCGCTCGGCGCCGCCGACCTGAAGGCTGGCACCGCCGAAGGCGGGGTGCAGTTGGTCAGCCAGGCCGGCAACCAGGCCGTCCTCAAGGGCAAGCTCCCGGCATTCCCCTTCTGGATCGATCCCAGTTCGCAGGGGGTGGCCAGCGACTGCGGCCTGCTGGAGTTTGCCCTGCCCAAGCTGGTGGTCAAGGGGCTGCCCGAGGGGTTCTACGATGTGCTGGTGGACGGCAAGGCGATCCTGAAGGGCGTTTCGGCTCAGGCCTTGGCCAGCGGCACGCCCTTGCCGGCCGCCAGCCCCGCCGCCAAGCTGCTGCATGACCTGATCAGCGCCCGGCAGGGCAACTACTACACGGCCTGGCGCACCGTCCGCCTCCCCTTGATGGATGACCCGGCCTACCGGGATTCGATCTGCCAGGGGCTCATGGCCGCCGACACCGGCTTCCAGGAGGCCATCTGGGCGACCGCCGGCCGGCGGCCGGAAGTGGCCATTGCCATTGTCCCCGCCCCTGAAGGCCCGAACCTGGCGCTTCACAAGAAATATGAATGCAGCGATCCCAACAACTACAACTGGGGGAGCGGCGGCCTGACCGACGGCTCCTGGGAGACAACCAGTTCGGGCTGCTTCGCCACCGGCAACGCCGCGGCCTTCCCGAAGCATGTGACCATTGACCTGGAGCGGCCGGCGCCGGTCAGCATGGTCGTCCTGGGCGTGCCAGCGTTTGGCTCGACCAAGAGCGTGAAGGTGTCAGTGAGCGCCGACAGCCAGGCGTTCACCGAAGTGGGCGCCCATGATTTCGCCCTCCGCAAGCAGGAACGCCATGTCTTCAGCTTCCCCCCGGTTGACGCCCGCTATGTCCGGGTGACGTACGTCGAAAATCACAAGGAAGATGTGAACTTTTCCCCGGCCTTCGCCTTCACCACCGAGGTGGAGGTCCATGCGAAGTCCGCAAAATGACGCCAGCCAGAAAACCCAAGGCCCGCCCACCATGGAAAAGACGCCAGCCATGAAAACCCGCCGTCCCGTTCCCCTGCCGTCTCCTGAGGCACTCCAGAGCCTGGTCTTGGGCGAGGGCTGGGAATTCCAGCATCGGGGGCAGTGGCTTGCCGCGGCGGTCCCCGGCTGCGTCCACAAGGACTTGCGGCGGCACGACTTGATTCCCGACCCCTTCTACGGGCGCAACGAGGAGCTGCTGCAATGGATCGGCGAAGAGGATTGGACCTACCGCTGCCGCTTCCGCGTGCCGCGGGGCTGGTTGGAGCAGGAGCACATGGAACTGTGCTTCGACGGGCTGGACACCGTGGCGGAGGTGAGCCTGAACGGCAAGGTGATCCTCCGCTCGGAGAACATGTTCCACGAACATCGCCTGGAGGTGAAGCCGCTGCTCAGCGCCGGCGTCAACGAACTGCTGGTCCGCTTCGCCAGCGCGGAAAAATACATCCGCGCCTACCGGACGGAATTCACCCCGCCGAACCAGGTCAACGACCCCGTCGGCAACAGCGTCCGCATCCGCAAGCAGCCGTGCCAGTTCGGCTGGGACTGGGGGCCGCGGCTGGTCACGGCGGGGGTGTGGAAGCCGGTGCGGCTGGAGGCGTGGTCGGGCAACCGTTTCCGCTCGGTCAACGTCACCCAGCGGCATTTGTCCGGCACGGTGGTCGTCGAAGTCGCGGCGGCTTGCGCGAAGCCCAGGGCCGGCACCGTGCGCGGGCGGCTGCTGTGGCAGGGCGCCACCGTCGCCGAGATGCAGGGGGGGGAGCTGGCCGTCGCCAACCCGCGGCTGTGGTGGCCGAACGGGCAGGGCGGCCAGCCGCTCTACGACCTGGAACTGGAGCTGGTGCATGAGGGGCGGATCCTCGACCGCTGGACGCGGCGGCTCGGCCTGCGCGAGATCCTGCTGGACCAGTCGCCGGATCCGGCGGGCGGGAACCATTTCCGCTTCCTCGTCAACGGCCGGTCGGTCTTCGGCAAGGGCGCCAACTGGATTCCGGCCCACAGCTTCGTCGCCGGGCTCGCGCGGCCGGACTACGAACCGCTGCTCCGCTCCGCCGCCGCCGCCAACATGAACATGCTCCGCGCCTGGGGCGGCGGCATCTACGAGGACGATTCCTTCTACGACCTCTGCGACGAACTTGGCCTCATGGTCTGGCAGGACTTCATGTTCGCCTGCACGCTCTACCCGGCGGATCCGGCGTTCGTGAAGTCCGTCGAGAAGGAGGCCGACGACCAGGTCCGGCGGTTGCACACCCATCCGAGCATTGCCCTCTGGTGCGGCAACAACGAGCTGATCCAGATCAACGGCGGCTTCATCGAGAAGAGCCGCCAGCTCGCCCGTGACTACGAACGGCTGTTCATCAAGACCCTGCCCGCGGCCCTGCGCCGCTGGGACGCCCGCGCCCCCTACATCCACGGCTCCCCCTGCATGGCAATCGCCGGCTGCCCCGCGACCAAGCTGCCCAGCGAGGACGCCCATGACTGGCAGGTCTGGCACAGCCGGAAACCGGTCTCCCACTATGAAACCCAGGCCCACCGCTTCCTGAGCGAGTTCGGCATGCAGTCCTACCCCTCCCAGGAGGTGGCGCTCACCTTCTGCCCCCCGGCGGAACTCAACGTCTATTCGCCGATCTTCGACAACCACCAGAAGAACGGCGGCGGCAACCAGATCATCGCCGACTATGTCTCCCGCCTCTACCGCTTCCCCAAGGACTACGCGGCGCTGGCCTACCTCTCCCAGCTCAACCAGGCCCACTGCATGGAGGTGGCCGTCAGCCATTTCCGCCGGCTGATGCCCCACTGCATGGGGACGATGTACTGGCAGTTGAACGACTGCTGGCCGGTCGCCTCCTGGAGCAGCCTGGAGTTCGGCGGCCGCTGGAAGGCGCTGCACTACGCCGCCCGCCGCTTCTATGCGCCGGTGCTGGCGAGCATCCGGCTCGACGGCGAGGAGGCCATCCGCACCGGCAACAGCTATTCGCGGCCGGTGACCAGGGCGGAACTCTGGCTCTGCAACGACCGCCCCGCCGCCGTCAGCGGCCGGCTGGAATGGCGGGTCTGCCGGCTCGACGGGCAGGTGCTGCTCAAGGGCGGCAAGAAGCTCACGCTGCCCCCGGGCAGCTCCCAGTGCCATCAGGAAATCCCGCTGGCGACGCTCGTCCAGCAGCACGGCCTCGACAACCTCTACGTGAAGGCCACAATGGCGGACAAGGAGGGGATCATCTCCGAAAAGCTGCTGCCGCTGGCACCGCCGAAACGGCTGGACCTGGAACGCCGCGCCCCGAAGCTCGCCCTGGCGAAGGCCAAGGACGCCGCGGGCGGGCACCTGCTCACCGTGGAAGCCGAGGCGCTGCTCCTGGCGGTTTGCCTGGACATTCCTGGCGCGGCCGGCCAGGCCTTTTCCGACAACTTCTTCGACCTGGAGCCGGGCGAAACCAGGCAGGTCTGCATCCTGGAGTGCGCCTTGCCGACCGCGGCGCTGCGGCAGCGGGTGCGGGCCTTCAGCCTCGTTGACAGCTACACCGGCGTGGCGCCGAAGTAGCTGGGCTGGGCCTGCGCGCCGCCGTTGGCGGCGGCCGGCCCGCCTGTCTCCCCCCCGCCCTCGTCCTCGATTTTGGATGAGATCCCTTCCGATTCGAGGACGAGGACGAGGACGAGGACGATCATCAGTCAAGAACTTCCGCCAAACTCCAGCGCACAGGCCGGAATGTCTGTGCCACGCTTCCCGGCGGCGCGGCGCGGCCGCCCTCCAGCCGTTGTTCCCTGCCCCCAAAAAACCTTGCAATTTGATGATTGCGCGTGCATTTTGCCAGCAATTCAAGGCGTGGGGCGATTCATGGAACGCTATTTTGAACGGCCCGCCGGCGGCGCTGAAGTGGATCTGATCCTGGAGCGCGACAACCGCCTTTTCCCCCTGGAAGTCAAGCTCGCCAGCGCCGTTGCCCGCCGGGACACCTCCGGCCTGTCCGCCTTCCGGAAAAGTTATCCCCGATCCCAAATTGCCCCCGGACTGGTGTTGGCGCCCGTCACGGAGATGGCACCGCTGACCGAAAACGACTACGCCATGCCTTGGAACGCCCTGATCCCGTGACGGCAGGCATCAGCCCGGCACCGAGCCACGGTCACCGCCCCGGGCCGCGGCGGAAGGCGGCGGGGCTGGCCCCGGAATCCTCCAAAACTGGACAAATCCATAAAACGATACAGCGGCAGTTGGCGGGCGGCCCGGCGTTCGAAACAAGAGCTTGCCGTCGGGATTCTGGCAGTTACAATGTTCCGGTCTGTCTCGGCGAACAGGGATTCCGATGAAGTACCGGGCATTTATCCAGGCATTGGCGTCAGCCGCGCTGTTCGGCATCGCCACGCCGTTCAGCAAGACGCTGTTGGCCGGCCTCCAGGCCAACCAGCTTGCCGGACTGCTCTACCTCGGCGCCGCCGTCTGCCTGCTGCCGCTGGTACTACGCCGCAGCCTGTCCGGCCATGTGCCCGTTCCGCGTGACGGACGCAATCGCCGCAACCTGCTCGGGGCGATTTTCTTCGGCGGCATTGTCGGGCCGGTGCTGCTGCTGGTCGGATTGAAGCATGCCTTGGCGGCGTCAGTGGCGATGTGGCTGAACCTGGAGGCGGTGGCCACGGCCGTGCTGGCATTCCTCCTGTTTCGCGAGCACTTGGGCAAGTGGGTCTGGCTGGGCAACGTGGGCGTGCTGGCCGCCGGGGTGCTGTTGAGCTTTGGGCAGGGCTGGGCGGGTTGGATCGGCCTGGCTTGCGTGGCCGGGGCGGGCCTCGCGTGGGGGTTGGATAACAACTTCACCGCCGTCATTGACGGCATCAGTCCCGAGGAGAGCACCTTTTGGAAGGGGCTCATCGCCGGAACGACGAACCTGGCCATCGGCCTGGCGCTGTTCGACTGGCGCATTGGCGCCGACTGGTTGTGGGCGCTGCTGCTGGGCGGGGTGTCCTACGGCGCCAGCATCGTCCTGTACATCCGGGCCGCCCACGGACTGGGTGCGACTCGCGCGCAGATGCTCTTCTCCCTGGCCCCGTTCTTCGGGGTGCTGGCCTCGCTCCTGTGGCTGGGCGAAGGGCTGAGCACGCTTCAGGCCTTCGCCATCGTCATCATGGCCGGCTCGCTTGCCCTGATGTTTCTCGACCGGCACGGGCATGCCCATAAGCACGAGGTCATGATGCACGAGCACGAGCATCGCCACGGCGACGAGCACCACGAGCATTCCCATGAGTGGCTGGCGTCCGGCGCGGCGCACTCCCATCTCCACGGACATGCGCCTGTCGTCCATTCACATCCGCACTGGCCGGACCTGCATCATCGTCATCACGGCAGGTAGGTTCCCGCTCCAAAAAACCGGGGACGGGAACGCTATCCATTCTCGGAATCAAGCGGTTACGAATATAGACAAAAACCGTCACGTATCCCGCGGCCAGTCCAGCCATTCCGTCCCTATCCCGTCCAGAATGGGAGAAGGATTCGCGCCGAGCCACGGTCACCGCCCCGGGGCACGGCGGAAGGCGGCGGGGCTGGCCCCGGTGTGGGCCCGGAAGGCGCGGGCGAAGTTCTGGACCGCCGTGAACCCCAGGGCGGCCGCAATCGCCTTGACCGGCTGGTCGGTGTAGGCGAGCAGGTGGCAGGCGCGCTTCATCTTCTCGGCCGCCAGCAACTGCCGCGGCGCCTGGCCGAAGCTGCGCCGGAACAGGCGGCGGAAGTGGGAGGGGCTGAAGCCGAGTTCACGGGCGAGCGCGGCGAGGTCGCAGCCGCCCAGCCGCTGGCGCAGCCGCGTGATTGCCTGATCCATCCGCACGCTCTGGCGCGGCCCCGGCACGGCGGTGGCCGGGGCGGCCAGCACGGCGATGCACTCCAGCAGCAAGGCGCTGCCGCGCAGGGTGCAGCAGCCGTGGAGGCCAAAGTCGGCGACGGCCTGCTCCAGGAGCCGGCCGGCCGTTGCCGCCCGCCCCGGCGGCAGTGCCAGGACGCCACCCCAGGCGGCCAGTTCCGCATCCGGCAGGGGCGGATGCCGCAGCCGGCGCCACGGCGTCAGGTCCAGCGTGCCGGGGGGGAACATGGCGGCCCAGTGGCTGCGCTTCGGATCGTAGATCAGGTCGGCGTGGAGGTAAAGCATCCGGGTGCCGGGGGCGGCGCCGGCCAGGGTGTGGATTTGGCCGGGGGGAATCCAGAGCAGGTCGCCGGGGCCGGCCTGCCACTCCCGCTCCTCGAGGCGCAGCCGGACTTCCCCCTCGCGGATGTGGAGGATCAGGTAATCCAGCAGCCGCCGCGGGCCCATGGTCCAGGTGGGGCGGAAGGTGTGGACGGCCTCGCGCACATAGGGGCGCAGCCAGCCCAGCCGCGCCTGGTCCGCCTTGGCCGGGAACAGCGCCGGCACCTCGCCGGGCAGCCGTGGGCAGTCGGGGGCGTGTGCTGAGCGTTCATGATTCATAATGGCCTCCGCGGGATAAGGCAATCCGGCTGGGGATAAGGTAAATTGCCGAAAGGGCGTGTCCACCCCCACGTTCCCTGGAGGCCGATCATGATACCTTTCCAGCCCGACTACCGCCACATCGTTGACGCCGCGCTCAACCGCACCCCGAAGCGGCTGCCGCTCTACGAGCACAACGTCACGCTGCCGATCGTGGCGGCCCTCACCGGCAAGGATGCGGAGGGGCTGTTCAACGGCAACCGCGCCGACAAGGCCGAGTTTTTCCGCATCTTCTGCCGCCTCCTGGTCGAGCATGGCTACGACGTGGTGCCGTTCGAGGTCTGCGCCTGCGAAGTGGTCCAGAAGGGGAAGGGGCTGGTCGGGCAGGCCGGCCCGCTGGTGCAGACGCTGGCCGACGTCGAGGCGTTTCCCTGGAAGGCGAAGCTGGCGGAATACCAGGCCGCCGCGCGCGATGCCTTCGCCGCGCTGCGCTCCGTGCTGCCGCCGGGCATGAAGGTGGTCGGCGGCGTCGGCAACGGCCTGATGGAGACCATCCAGGATTTCGTCCCCTACCAGCAGCTTGCCTACCTGATGGTGGACGAGCCGGCGGTCTATGCCCGGCTCTGGACGCAGATCGGCGACATGCTGGTGGGCTTCTGGGAATGGGTGCTCGCGGAGTTCGCCGACATCTTCGCCGTCTGCCGCTTCGGCGACGACCTCGGCTTCCGCACCTCGACCCTGATTTCGCCGGACGACATCCGCGCCCACATCATTCCGCAATACCGCCGCATCACCGACCTGGTCCACCGCCACGGCAAGCCGTTCCTGCTCCATAGCTGTGGCCAGATCCACGAGGTCATGGACGACCTGATCCGCGACGCCAAGATTGATGCCAAGCATTCCAACGAGGATCAGATCTGCCCGTTCCGCACCTGGCTGGAGCGCTACGGCGACCGCATCGGCAATTTCGGCGGCATCGAAATGAACGTGCTCTGCCTGAAGAGCCCGGCGGAGATCGGCGAGTATGTCCGGGAGGTGCTGGCGTATTCCCAAGGCCACGGCGGCGTCGCCATCGGCTCGGGCAACCAGATTTCCTCGTACATCCCCCCCCAGAACTTCATCGCCCTGACCGAAGCCGTCCGCCGCTGGCGCGGCGACTTCTGAGGCGGCGCCTCCCGGTTGGAGCCCGCGGTCGCCGCGGCGGCCCGGAAACGTCACCCCCCCCCATTCCGGGGGAATGGCAGGCCCCGTTCGGGGGGCTAGGTTATGGCGTTCCGATCCGGATTGCGCAAACGGGAGTTTTGCCCATGGCCAGACGTTCCTTTGGGAATTCCAGTCGGCGTTTCCGGCGGCAACGGGCCAACTTTGGGGCGGTGGCCGGAAAAATGGCCCGGGCGGCGGCGCGGGCGGCGTTGCCGCTGCCGCTTGGCCGCCGCCGCTATGCCACCTTGGTCGCCAGCGTCACCGCGGCCGCCCGCGCCGCCGCCATCCAGGAGCTTGAGCAGTTGCTGGCCGAACTGCGGAAGGCGGAGGCGGCCGCCTTGGCGGCGGCGGCCAAGAAGGCGAAGAAAGCCAAGAAAAAGGCGAAAAAAAAGGCGAAGAAGACGAAGAGGCGGGTACGGAAGCGGGCGAAGAAGGCCAAGGTGCGGGTGAAGCTGGCGCCAAAGGGCAGGGTGCGCAAGCGGGGCAAGGGTGGGGTGCGCGACATCGTCACCATTTTCGGCCGGCAGCCGGAAAACCCGGCGGACTGACGAATGGGCGCGGCCCGGACGCGCCTCCGGCCGGCGGGAACCATCGGGCCCGCCGGGTGTCTCAGGTGGACGTTTTTTTTTTCGGGTGCGGCCGTCCGGAACCGCGGGCGGGCACCCTCGGGAACAAATCTCGCAACCGACAACCTTATGGAACCGGAGCCATGATCGCGGTCAGCAACCTGATGAAGAGGTTTGGGCCGAAGGTGGCCGTGGACGGCGTGTCGTTCACGGTCAGCCCCGGCGAGGTCCTTGGCTTCCTCGGCCCGAACGGCGCCGGCAAGTCCACCACCATGCGGATGATCACCGGCTATCTGCCGCCGAGCGCGGGGACGGTGCGCGTCGGCGGCCATGACATCGAGGCGCAGCCGGTCGCCGCCAAGCGCTGCCTCGGCTATCTGCCGGAGAATGCGCCGGTCTATGCGGACATGACGGTGACCGGCTTCCTGCGCTTCTGCGCCGAGGCCCGCGGGCTCTGGGGGCGCGAGCGCGACCAGGCGGTCGAGCGGGTGATTGACACCTGCTTCCTCGCCCCGGTCCGCCACCAGCCGATTGACACCCTCTCGAAGGGCTACACCCATCGCACCTGCTTCGCCCAGACGCTGCTGCACGACCCGAAGGCGCTGGTGCTCGACGAGCCGACCGACGGCCTCGACCCGAACCAGAAGCACGAGGTCCGCAACCTGATCCGCCGCATGGGCGAGCGCAAGGCGATCATCCTCTCCACCCACATCCTGGAGGAGGTCGAGGCGGTCTGTTCGCGGGTGATCATCATTGACCGTGGCCGGATCGTGGCCGACGGCACCCCGGCCGGGCTGCGGGCCAAGGCCGCCTCCGCCGGGACGGTGACCGTCCACGTCCGCGTCCCGTCCGCCATCGAGGTGGTCGCGGCGCTGAACGCGTTGCCGGCCGTGGCGGAAGCCCATACGCTCGCGGAAACGGTGGCCGGCGCCAGCTTCCGGGTGCGCCCGGCGCCGGGCAAGGCGGAGGGGCTGGCCGTCGCCATCGCGGAACTGCTCCGCGGCAAGGGCTGGGCCTATGACGAACTGCACACGGAGGCGGGACGGCTGGACGAGGTTTTCCGCGCCGTGACCGTGGCCGACACCGCGCGCCACCAGGATCGGGAGATGACCGCATGATGACCAGTTGCCGCAACATCCGCGCCGTCTGCGCCCGCGAGCTGAGCGGCTATTTCACCTCGCCGGTCGCCTACGTCTTCATCCTCTTCTTCCTCCTCCTCTCGGGGGTCTTCACCTTCAAGCTGGGCGGCTTCTTCGCCGGCAACGACGCGTCGCTGGCGGCCTTCTTCGTCTGGCTGCCCTGGCTCTATCTCTTCCTGGTCCCGGCGATCGGGATGCGGCTATGGGCCGAGGAGCGCCGGGCGGGGACGCTGGAGCTGCTGCTGACCATGCCGCTCACCGGCTGGCAGGCGATTCTCGGCAAGTTCCTGGCCGCTTGGGCGGTGCTCCTGGCGGCGCTGCTGCTCACCTTCCCGCTGCTGCTGACGGTGGCCTATCTGGGCGAGCCGGACCTGGGGGCGCTGCTCGGCGGCTACCTCGGCGCGCTGCTGCTGGCGGGGGCGTTCCTGGCGGTCAGTTCCATGACCTCCGCCCTCACCCGCAACCAGGTGATCAGCTTCATCCTCTCGCTTTGCCTCTGCCTCTTCCTGAACCTCGCCGGCTGGCCGCCGGTCACCGGTTTCCTGGTGCGCTGGGCGCCCCCCTGGCTGATTGACGGCGTGGCCCAGTTCAGCGTCTACCCGCACTTCAGCGCCATGCAGAAGGGGCTGGTGGAGCTGCGCGGGCTCGTCTATTTCCTCTCGGTGATCCTCTTCGGCCTCTTCACCACGGCGGTGATCCTGCGCAACCGCCGGACCCGCTGACGCCGGCGGCCCGGGCCACCGCCGCGTTTTCCCCGTTTCAAGTTGCGAAGGAGCTTCTGACATGGCGATGCGTGAACCCAAACGGCTGGGGACGATCCTCTATTCCGCCGCCGGCGTGGCGCTGATGGCCGGGCTGCTGCTGGCGGTCAACGTGGCGGGCCGCTGGAGCCGGCTGCGGCTGGACCTCACCGGAAAACGGCTGCACACCGTGACCCCGGCGACCCGCCAGATCCTGCGGGCGATGGACGCGGACGTCACCATCCGCTTCTACCGCACCCGCGACTCCGTCACCATGCCGGCGGAGCTGAAGCTCTTCGCCGACCGCGCCGAGGACCTGCTGCGCGAATTCCAGGCGCTGGCCGGCGGCCGGCTGAAGCTGCAACTGCTGGACCCGAAACCGGATTCGGACGCCGAGGACTCGGCCAACCTCGATGGCGTCAGCGGCCAGCCCTTGGCCGGCGGCGAACCGGTCTATCTGGGGCTGGCCGTCCATTGCCTCGACCAGGTGACCGCCATCCCCTTCCTCTCCCCCCAGCGCGAGGGGCTGCTGGAATACGACCTGCTCTCCGCCATCAGCCGGGTGCTGAACCCGAAAAAGCCGGTGGTCGGCGTGCTCGGCGCCCTGCCGCTGCTCGGCCGCCAGAACCCCATGTTCATGGCCATGGGGCGCGGCGGCCAGCCGCCCTGGGTCGTCGCCGGCGAACTCCAGCGCAGCTTCAAGCTCCAGGAGCTGCCCGCCGACGGGACGGCCATCCCCGCCGACGTCGAGGTGCTGCTGCTGGCGCATCCCAAGGAGCTGCCGCAAAAGACGCTCTTCGCCATCGACCAGTTCCTCCTCCGCGGCGGCCGGCTGCTGGCCTTCCTCGACCCGCTCTGCTACACCGAGGCCCGCATCCTCGCCGCCACCGGCGGCGGCGCCATGGGGACGGATTCCCCCCCTGGGCCCTCGACCCTCGGCCCGCTGCTCAAGGCCTGGGGCGTCAGCTTCGCCACCGACAAGGTCGCGGGCGACCTGCTGACCATGGCCAAGAGCGCCGACGAGAACGGGCAGCCGCTCGACATGCCCGCCGTCCTCCAGCTCACCCGCGCCCAGTGCGACCCCGACGACCCGGCGACCGCCGAGCTGGAAAACCTGCTCCTGCCCTTTGCCGGCTGGTTCGAGGGCGCCGGCGCCGCCGGGCTGGCCAGGACGATCCTGCTCACCACCTCGGAACGCTCGGCGCCCGTTGACGCGGCCATGGCCGAGATGGGGCCCGCCGTCCTGCGCAGCTTCAAGGGCGACGGGCTCAAGCGCGCCCTCGCCATCCGGCTGACGGGCCATTTCAAGACCGCCTTCCCTGGCGGCCCCCCGGACGCGGCCAAGCCCGCCGGCGGGCCACCGGCGGCGGCGACGGCCACCGCCCAGGAGGCGCCGCCGCCGCTCAAGGGCGGGGCGAAGCCGGGCGTTGTCATTCTCGTCGGCGACGCGGACCTGCTCTACGACCAGTTCGCCGTCCAGGTCCGCGCCCTTTACGGCCAGCGCGTCCTCCTGCCGCTCAATGACAACCTGGATTTTGTCCAGAACCTGATGGACCAGCTCGGCGGTGATCCCCGGCTGATCGGCATCCGCAGCCGCGGCACCCTGCGCCGGCCGTTCACGAAGGTCAACCGCATGCAGGCCGAGGCCGAGGAGGCCTGGCGCGTCGAGATTGATCGGCTGGAGAAGAACCTGGAGGAGGTCCAGGGCAAGCTCCAGGATCTCCAGCTCCGCGCCACCGGCAAGGACCAGAAGGTCATCCTCTCGCCGGAACAGCAGCGGGCGATCACCGCCTTCAAGCAGCAGCAGGCGGAGACGCGCCAGCGGCTGAAGGAGGTGCGCAAGCAGTTGCGGCAGGACATCGAGCGGCTGGAGTCGCGCCTGGAATGGCTCAACATCGCGGCCATGCCCGCCCTCGTGGGGCTGGTCGGCCTCGGCGTCGGCCTCTGGCGCAAACGCCGCCGGTGAGCGCCAGCTCCCTCTCCTTTTGTTTCCTTTGCCCCGTTGCTTTGGAGGAACCACCATGCGATTGAAGCAATTGCTTGTGCTTTTGACACTGGCCCTCGTGGCGGCGGCGGGCGGCGTCTGGCGGCTTTGGCATGACCGCCAGGAACAGCGGGCATCGGCGGCCGCGACGGGGCAACTGCTGCTGCCCGGCCTGCCCGTCAACGAGGTCACTACGGTCACCGTGACCGCGCCTGAAGCCACCCTGACCCTGCACCGGCCGGCGGGCCAGTGGACGGTCGCCGAACGGCAGGACTACCCCGCCGACTTCGCCGCCATCAGCCGCCTCCTGCTGGCTTTGGCCGAGGCCAAGGCCACGCAGACCGTCGCCGCCGGCCCGGCCCACTATGCGCGGCTGAAGCTGGCCGACCCGGGCAGCGGCGACGGCGCGGGGACGCGCCTCGGCCTGCGCACCGAGGCCGGCCAGGAGTTCACGCTCATCCTCGGCAAGCCACTGCGCGACCCCGAGCAGGCGGAGGCCGATTCCCTCGGCGGCGGCTGGGACGCCCGCTACGTCCGCCTCCCCACCGGCGCCGTGGCCGTGCTCGCCAGCGACCCCGGCCTGCGCCCCGCCGCCCCCGCCGCCTGGCTCGATCCGGACTTCGTCAAAATCACCGACCTGCGCACGGCACGGCTGGAGAAGGCCGGCCAGTTGCAGTGGGAGCTGCGCCAAGGCAAGGACGGCCTCGAACTGGCGGGGCGCCAGCCGGCCGAGACGGCGGACGCCGCCAAGCTCCAGACCATCGCCAACGCCCTGGCTTGGATCCGCTTCAGCGACGTCCTCGGCCGCGCCGGCGCCGCCGGGGTGCCGGTCAAGGAGTTCCCCTGGCGCTACACCGTCACCGCCGTGGACGGCACCACCGTGGCCATCGCCGCCGCGGAGCACGCCGGCGGCTGGGCCGCCACCGTCGCGGTCGGCTTCACCTCCCCCCCCGTTGCGGAGTCCGCACCGGCGGCCACGGCGGCGGCCAAGGCCGGGACGCCGGCCGAAGCGAAGGCGAAGGCGGCCGCTGAGGCCACGGCCACGGCGGCGACGCGGGCGGCGGAGCTGGCCCGCAAGCTCGATGGCTGGGTCTTCAGCTTCGACAAGTACGCCTTCGAGAACCTCCTGATCCCCCGCGACGCCTTGCTCAAGAAGCCTGAGCCCGCCCCGGCCCCGCCAGCGGCAAAACCGTGACCCCGTTCTTCCGGCCGGCCGTGGCCTGGAAGCATCCACGTTCACCTTCCCGGACGCCCGGAAGCGCGGGAGGGAAGGTTCGCACGGAGCCCACGGAGGCCACGGGGAAAACCTCGATCCATCGCCTCCGCGTTCCCCGTGGCCTCCGTGCGAAACCCCCGATCCGCATTCTCTGTCCCCAAGTCACCCAAACGGGCGGCCCGGCCTGGCTTGGGCGAATTCCAGGAACCGCATTCCGGCAAACACCGCGCGCCCCGCCCGGAGGCTTGCTTTCCCCCGGGCGGCGGGTACAGTGCCTTTTGCCGGCCCAGCGCGGCGGGAACCGCCGCCCCAACCGCTTGCGGACGAGGCTAGGCGGCGGTTGGCCGCCCAGGCCGCCAGCCACCGCCGCGTCCGATTCGGCCGGCAAACCCGGAGAAACCGTTGAATAATAAGTTGGGCAACTGAAAGGAGGGATGATCGCAAAGAGTTCGGAAACAAACGGCAATCGGTTAGCCGAGCCATGTATGTGTTTACACACAATCATAAGGAAAAACAGAAATGAATGAAGAGACTGTAAGAATGCCACTGATCGGAGACAAGGCACCAGAATTCAGGGCAAAAACAACGCAGGGAGAAATCAACTTCCCGAAGGATTTTGAGGGCAGTTGGCTTGTATTCTTCTCACATCCGGCGGATTTCACACCAGTATGCACAACGGAGTTCATGACGTTCGCCTCTATGCAGAAGGATTTCGCCAAGCGAAACTGCAAGCTGCTTGGGCTTTCTATCGACAGTATCTATGCGCATATCGCATGGTTGCGCACGATTAAGGAAAAGATTAGCTACAAGGGCATGAAGGATATCGAGGTGACATTTCCGGTCATTGAAGACCTGAAAATGGACGTTTCCAGAGCTTTCGGCATGCTTCAGCCGGGAGCCAGCAGCACTCAAGCTGTCCGAGCGGTTTTTGTTATCGATCCGAAGAGTATCGTCCGGGCGATCCTGTATTACCCGCTATCAAACGGGCGCAACATGGACGAGGTTATGCGCCTGCTGATCGCCATGCAGACATCTGATCAACACGGCATTGCGACCCCCGCGAACTGGCAGCCAGGCGACGACGTCATTGTTCCTCCTCCGGGATCCTGCGGGGTAGCCAAGGACCGGATACAGAAACCAGATCCCGATGTCACATGCCTGGACTGGTTCATGTGTCTGAAAAAGTGTCCCAAAGACAAATAGTATCTGCCCAACAATCACATTGAGAGCGACAAGAGGCAGCCGCGCTGACACGGCCGTCTCTTGCGCCTCATGCGTGTCGGTGCTACGAACTCGCGCGGGCGGGCGCTACCCTTGTGCCGGCCGGTGGCCGCCGGGGGGCGGCAATGGTGCCGCGGCCGGGAGTGGGATCGTCCGGAGCCGGGAGTGTGGATGATGAATGGCAAGCTGTTTCGGGGCTGGAGGAGTTGGCTGGTGGCGGCGGGGCGGCTGTTGCCGCTGCTGGCGCTGGCGGCCACCACCAGGGCCGGCGCGGCGCCGCCGGCGCCCTATGCGCAGAAGCCGGAGTGGTGGGACGGCACCCGCTTCTTCGTCGCCGCCGGCGCGACGCTGGAGGAGGTGCTCAAGGATTCCCTGGCGCATTCCGGGAACCAGCCCCAGCTCAGCGAACTCTCCGGCTGGTACGTCCTGGGGCCGCTCGACTCCCGCCAAGGCAATGCCCTCGAGGAGACGTTGCCCGGCGAGGCGGAGCTGAACATCGCCCAGACCGTGGCGGGGAAGGACGGGCGGCGCGTCGCCTGGCGGCGGCAGGCGGATCCGGCCCAGCCGGCGCTTGACCCGAAGCTGGAGCAGTTCGCCGCGCTGTTCTACCTGCCCGACCTCACGGCCCGCCCCGGCCGGCGCTTCCTCAAGATCGAACATGACGACGGCGCGCTGGTCCGGGTCAACCATCGGGTGGCCTACACGGCGGCGGGGCGGTCAGCCGCCGTGGTCCCGATTGTGCTTGGCAACCACAACCGGCTTCTCGTCAAGCTCGTCCAAGTGGGCGGTGCCTGGGGGGTGCGCGCCTGGCTGCTGGAGGAGCATCCGCTGTGGAAGCCGATCCGCGTCCGGACCGATGCGTTGCGCCGCTTTGCCGAGCGCGAGCCGGCCGCCGCGGTGCCGGCCGCCCAGGCGCTGGCGGATGCCTACGAGCAACTGGACGACCTGCCCAATGCGCTCCATTGGCACCTGTTCGTGCTGCGCAACACCGCCGACGCCACCCAGGCCGGCCAGCTCCTCGACCGCATCCGCAACCGCTGCCATGCCCAGGGGGCGGAGGGATTGTTCGCCCACTTCTGCCAGCAGCTCGTCCGCTCGCCGGAGCTGCCCCCGGAACTCCGCCAGAAGGCGGCCGGCCACTGCCTGGAGGCCATGGGCAATGGCTTCCAGTTCACCGAGGCCCTGGCCTTCCTCGAAGCGGAGCAGGCGACGCTGCGGCCGCTGCTCGGCCTCGACTGGGACCTCTGGGTGGCCCGGATGCTCATCAGCCGCGGCGAGACGGAGCGCGCCCGCGAACTGCTGCGCGCCCTCCCGCAGGACCAGCTTTCCCCCAGCGGCAAGCAGACCTTCGACCGCTGCTGGCGGTTCGTCCTTTCGTTGCAGCGGTCGCTGACCCAGGTGCCGCGCGACCTCGACTTTGAGCTGGCCCTCAACGAGGTGGCGCTCCAGGCCCGGCAGAACGACCGCATCCGGCTGGCGGAACGGATCCGGGCCTGCCTTCAGGAGAAGGCCGCCCTGGTGGTGGAGGGGGCGGAGCCGGGGCTCTACACCGGGGCCGTCGTGCGCTACCGCGAGGCGTTCCAGCCCTATGCGGAGATGTACGAGCCGGCGGTGCGCCAGTATGTGCAGGTGCTCATCCGCCGCTTCGGCTACGACGCCGCCCAGGCGCACGAAATCCTGGCCCGGCTTTCCCTGAAACCGCCGCCGGCCCGCCCGGCCCCGCGGCCCGCCGCCGCCGCCGGCCCCGCCGTCGCCGCCCTGGCGGCACCGGTTTCCGGATTGCTTCCCCTCGGGTTTGCGCCGGCGGTGGCGTTGCCGCCGGGCGAGGTGGATGCGCACCTGGCCCGGACGGGGGTGGAGGGCGCACCCGGCCAGCCGGTGCCGGGCTGGCCATCCGCCAATTTTTCCGGCACGCTGCTCTTCCAGAACAGCCGGTTGATCGCCCGGGCCAGCCAGGGGCGCCAACTTTGGCGTACCGGCTTCGACAATTCCCGCCCCCTGGGCAACCCCGGCCAGCGCATCCTCGGTGACCGGTTCAGCCCCAAGGAGGATGGCCGCCGCGCCTACGCCCGCCTGCTCCGCAATGGCCGGTTCGTCCTGGCCGCCCTGGACCTGGCCACGGGCGCGCCGGTTTGGACCTGGGATGACCCCGGCCACCAGCTCTGCACCGACCCGGTGCCGTGGGGGGAATCGGTGCTGGCGGTCGTCATGAAACCGGATGTCATGCCCAGTTTCTACCTTGCGAGCTGGAACGCGGCCACCGGCGAAAGCGAGTTCGAGCTGCTGCTGTTTTCGGCCAACCCGGAGAGCGATTTGGGTGGGGGCAGCCGCGGCACCCGCCTGGAGTGGTTCATGCCCGAGCCGGCGGTGGCGGACGGCATGGCCTACCTCAACACCAACCTGGGCGTCATCGCCGCCGTCAACTTGCCCGGCCGCCACCTGCAATGGCTGCGCACCTACAACCGGCTGCCCTTCCTGATTTCCGGCGACATCGCCGCCCTGCCGGTGCAACGGCGGGGCTGCCCGCCGGTGGTCGGCGGCAGCAACCTCCTCTGCGCCACCCGTGACGGCGCCAGCCTCCTGCTCCTCGACCGCGCCACCGGCCGCCTGGTGGCCGAAAGCAGCCGCCGGCAATGGCTCGATTGCCGCCCGGCCGGCGCCAACACCGCATTCTTGACCTTGGCCGACGGCGGCGCCGCGGCGCTCTCCCTCCGGGATCTGCGCGAAAGCTTCACCCTCGCCGGCGGCCGCACCGAGATCCTCGCCTCCTGCGCCGACGGAATCCTCCTGAACCGCGAAAACCGGCTTGAACTCTGGTCGGAGACGGGACGGCTGGCGGGCGCGTCGGGGCGCTTCCCCGCCGAGCTGGCGCTGGCCGGCTTTGATGGCAGCCGCTGCTGGGGGTGGCGGCGGGGCTCGCCGGAGCCGTGGCTGGGCGTGCTCAGCGAACCGGCCGGCGCCAGCCCGCCGCTGCCTGTGGAACCGGGGTTCCCCGCCAACCTGGCCGACGCGGCCGTCCTCGACGCCGGCGCCGGCGAGCCGGTGCTGCACGCCGCCACCGCGGTGGTGGGGCTGACCGCCGACCTGCACGGCAAATGGAGCTGGCCGCTGCTCGAGGCGGGCGCCGGAGTGGAGGTGGTTAGCGCCACCGTCTACATCGTCCAAAACGGTACCGTCACCGCCCTGGACCGGGCCTCCAGCCGCCCCGTCGGCCAGTTCCCCGCCACCGGCCCGGGCAGCGGCAGCATCCTGGCGCCGATCCGGATTGACGACGGCTTGCTCTTCGGCTTCCGCCCGCCCGGAACCCACGAGGTCAGCGTCTACGCCCTGGCCCGCGGCACGGTCCGCACCGTCGCCACCCTCAAGGAGCGGGGCGGCCAGCCTCTCGGTCTCTTCCGCAACGGCAACCTGCTGCTCGACCGGGATCGGAAGCTTCGCCTTTGCCGGCCGGCGGGCGGCGTCTACAAACAGTTCGCCGAGGCGCCGTACCCGGCCGGCGGCCAAGGGCGGGGGTGGACAGCCAGCCGGCACCTGGCGCGGCTGGAGCCGGATGCCTGGCTGGCCTACCATCCCAAGGGCAGCCTGCTCATCACCGCCGACAAGTTTGCGCCCTTCGCCACCGCCGACTGGGGCGAGGCCGGTGGCGGCGACTTCGGCGAATTCCCCTGGCAGTCCTGGCACCGCCAGCTCGCCCCCGACCTGCTGGCCGTGCGCCTCCACCGGAACGGCTGGAGCCTGGTTGATGGCCGCCACAAGGTTGACCTCTCCGCGAAAGCCCGGTTCGCCGTCCCACCCAGCCTGCTCAGCGACGACCTGGCCGCCGGCCTGCTCCTGCCGGAAAAGGCCGAGAAGGGGAAACTCGTCGTCGGCGTGCTCGACCGCAAGGCGGGGCGGCTCCTCTATCGCAAGCCCCTGGACTTGGGCAGCTTCATTGACGCCCGCTTCGCTCCGGCCCATGACTTCTCCCTGCTCTGGAAGGGCAAGGCCTGGCATTTCTTCGGGGTCAGCCAGATGGGGGCGGGGCAGCCGCCGCGGGTGGTGGCGGTCGCCGACGACTTGAAGCCCGGCACGCCCTTGGTGCCGTTCCTCTTCCCCCCCTTCCGCGTCCGGGGCGGTGCTGGCCTGGCCCGGCAGGAGGCGCTCCTCCTCTTGGTCGAGAATCGGGCGGTGCGCCTCACGGACACGGCGTTTGCCGCCTTGCTGCCCCCCGCCGCCGACGCATCGCCACCACCGGTGCCAGCGTCGGCGCCGGCCGTGAAGCCGGCGCCGGCCGCCGGCCTCCAGGTGGATGGCTACCTGGACGACTGGGACAGCGCCGCGTTCCGCCCTCTCCGCCCGGGCGTGGCCACCGCCGCCCGCTGGGGCAAGGACGACCAGTTGTACCTGGCCTTCAAGTTCACGGAGCCGGCCGTGCTCCGGCTCCTGGCCCAGCGCGGCTTCGGCGGCTTCGCCCAATTTGTCGCCCTGCCGGCTGGGAGCGCCGGTTTCGCTCCGGAGGATGCCGCCCGCGACGGCGTGGAAATCCTCTTGGGCCCGGCCGCCGAGGGGTTCGCCTGGAGCGAGGCGTTCACGCCTGACGGCAGCTTGGCGACGGTCGAGCTGCGGCTGCCACTGGCCCGGGTCGCTCCTGGCTTCGGCCGCGCCGCCGCCGGACGCCCGCCCCGGGCGGTGGCGGTGGCCTTTGATCTTCAACTCCGCGGCCTGGGGCTGGCGCCCGTCAGCCTCCTGACGGTGCCCCAGACCTGGCCCTGCCAGTGGCCGCGGCTGCGCCTGGAGGCGGAATGACAATGAAGAACGCCCCAGTCATTGGCATGGATTTCGGCGGCACCTGGATCCGCGCCGCGGTGGTCGCCGCGGATGGCGGCTGCGGCCCAGTGGTGCGCCGGCCGACCCGGCGCGAGCGCCCGGCGGCGGAAATCCTGGCGGACCTGGTCGCCATCGTGGCGGAACTGCGCGCCACCGCCCCGGCGCCGCCGGCCGGGCTGGCCGCCGGCGTGGCCACCGCCGTGGCCGACGACGGCCGCTTCCTCTTCCCCGGCAACTTCCCGACGCTCGAGGGCTTCCCGCTCCGGGAGCGGCTGGAGGCGGCGCTCGCCCTGCCGGTGTTCTGCCGGAATGATGCCGACTGCTTCGCCGCCGGCGAATGGTGGCAGGGCGCGGGGCGCGGCACCCGCCATTTCTGCGGGCTCACCGTCGGCACCGGCCTTGGCCTCGGCCTGATCCTCGATGGCCGCCTGCACCGCGGCGCCCACGGCTGCGCCGGCGAAATCTGGCAGACGCCGCTCAACGGCCGCTGCATGGAGGAGGAGGCCTGCGGCCCCTTCGTCGCCGCCGAGTACGAACGGCGGAGCGGCCATTCCTGCCCCGGCCCGGAAATCCACCGGCTGGCGGCGCAGGGCGACCCGGCGGCGGGCGCGGCCTATGCGGCGCTGGGGCGGAACCTGGGCGTCATCGCCGCCTTTCTGGTCAACACCCTCGACCCCGAGCGGATCGCCATCGGCGGCGCCGTGGCCGAGGCCTGGCCGTTCTTCGCCCCGGCCATGGAGGAAACCCTTCGGGAATGGACCTTGGCGGTGGCCCAGCCGCGGATCCTCCCCGCCGTGCTTGGCGACCGGGCGGCGCTGCTGGGGGCCGCCCGCCTCTGCCGGGAGGCGCTGGCGGACGCCAGCCGCCAGTAGCCGTCCCGGCATTTCCCCTTTCCCGTGGTACAGTTCCGGCAAACTCTCCAGACGCCATGGAAAGGGTGGGCCGTCCCCATGAAAAGCTATCGCCAGGAGCTGTGGTTCAACACCTCCCGCCGCCGGGAGTACATCAACATCACCCCCCAGGTCGAGGAGTGCCTGCGCGAATCGGGCATCCGCGAGGGGCTCTGCCTGGTCAACGCCATGCACATCACCGCCTCGGTCTTCATCAACGACGACGAGGCGGGGCTGCACCAGGACTTCGAGGCCTGGCTGGAGAAGCTCGCCCCGGAGCGCCCCTATTCCCAGTACCGCCACAACGGCTACGAGGACAATGCCGACGCCCATCTCAAGCGCCAGGTCATGGGGCGCGAGGCGGTTGTCGCGGTGACCGAAGGCAAGCTCGACCTCGGGCCGTGGGAGCAGCTTTTCTACGGCGAGTTCGACGGCGGCCGCCGCAAGCGCGTCCTGGTCAAGATCATCGGCGAGTGAGCGGCCCCGGCCCGGCGGGCCTTGCGGGGGCAGGCAAATCCGGTCTTCGCGCGGCGCACACGGAAACCCCGGAGAAAACACTTCCGCCGCCGCGGACTCCGCGGGCAAACACCCCGCCTTGCCCTCGGAGAGGTCATTGGGCGCGCGCCGCCTTCCGACCCTTCTCCGACGGTCGCCAGCCAAGCCGCCGCCGGCTTCCATGACCGCGCCCGAAGCTGTTCGATGCGGGCCTGCGCGGGGCCTGCATGGGTCGGCCGGTGGCAGTCATCGCGTGGGGGCTTGGCCGGCGATATATCAGACGCTATAGTCTGGTTCATGTTCTTTTGCCACCCAACTGGAGGCAGCTTTCGGACATGGCGGACGGAATGACAGACGACTATCCAGAGCAGATCAAGGGTCTGCGGGCGAAGCTGGGGCTGACGCAGGTCGCCCTGGCCGAACGCCTGGGAGTGTCGTTCCCCACGGTCAACCGGTGGGAGAACGGGAAGTCGCGTCCATCGCAGTTGTCCTGGCAAGCCATCCTCGATCTCAGCAAGGACGAGGGCGACAAGGAAAGGGCCGCAGGGTCGGGGGGCGCTGAGCCGGAGCCGCCGCCCTGCACTGCGGAACCGCCGCTGCTGGACTTCACCGCGAAGCCTGAAGTGGTCCGCGTTCTGGTCGAAGGCGAGCGCCTATCCTTCGGCCACCTGGCCAACCCCACCTTCGCCACCGAGATCTCGAGTATCGATCCGCTGCCGCATCAGCGGATCGCAGTCTACGACCGGATGCTGCCGCATGCCCGGTTGCGCTTCCTGCTGGCCGACGACGCGGGCGCGGGCAAGACGATCATGACCGGCCTGTACGTGCGCGAGATGCTGTCGCGGCGACTGCTGTCCCGCGTGCTGATTGTGCCTCCGGCTGGACTGGTCGGCAATTGGCAGCGGGAACTGCAGGTCCTCTTCAACCTGCCATTCCGCATTGTCACCGGGCAGGACGCGAAGAACGGGAATCCATTCGCTGGCCCCGGCAGCGAGCGCGTCATCATAAGTGTCGATACGTTGGCGGGGGAACGCGTCTTCGCGCGGCTGGCCGAAGATGCCGTTGCGCCCTACGAGCTGGTCGTCTTCGACGAAGCGCACAAGCTCGCCTGTGACCGTGGCAACGACTTCCGTATCCGAAAGACATCCCGCTATAAACTCGCCGAGGCTCTCGCGGGTGTCTACAATGGTGGCGCAAGCGTCTCGCTTGCGAAAGATGGCAACCGGGACGGTTGCCCCACGAAAGATGGCAACCGGGACGGTTGCCCCACCTTTTCTCTGCCATGGCATGCCCACCACTTGCTTCTCCTGACCGCCACGCCGCACATGGGCAAGGACTACCCGTACTACGCGCTCTGGCGGCTGCTCGAACCCGACGTCCTGACGACGCTCGAGGCCTTCGAGCACTTCCCGACCGAGCGACGGCAGCACTACTTCATCCGCCGTACCAAGGAGGAGATGGTTCGCCTGGACGGTCAGCCTCTGTACCCGATCCGGCAATGCGACACCCTCGGTTTCCAGCTTTCCGCTGGCGAAGTCGGTGAGCAGCGTCTCTACGACGAGACCACCGAGTACCTGCGCCACGTCTACAACAAGGCCAAGGTGCTCAACCAGTCCGCCGCCCGCCTGGCCATGGGGGTGTTCCAGCGCCGCCTGGCCAGTTCGACCTATGCGCTGCTGTGTTCCTTCAAACGTCGTCTCGGCAAGCTGGACCAGATCATCGAGGACATCCAGGCTGGACGACTCACCATCGAACAGTTGCTCACCCTTCAGTGCCGGATCAAAGAGGACGACGATGTCTTCGAGTCGAAGGCGGCCGACGAGGAGAGCACCACCGAAGGGGTCGAGGAGAATGAGGCGGCCGAAGACACGCTGCTCCAGGGAGTCATCGCCGAGTCCCTGGCGGAACTCCTCGCGGAACGCGAACAGGTCGTCGCGCTTCGTAACCTCGCCCAGCACGTCCATGACGCCGGAGTCGAGTCCAAGTTCGACCGACTGCGTGAAGTGATCACGGACAGCCGCTACGTCCAGGAGAAGATGCTCATCTTCACCGAGCATCGCGACACCATGGACTTCCTGGTGCGCCGACTCGGCGGCATGGGATACGCGGGCCACATCGCCCAGATTCACGGCGGCATGCACTTCACGGAGCGCCAAGACCAGATCGAGCGTTTCCGCCTTCCCGCCGCCGAGGGGGGAGCGCGGCTGATGGTTTGTACCGATGCCGCCGCCGAGGGCGTCAACCTCCAGTTCTGCTGGATCATGGTCAACTACGACATCCCCTGGAACCCGGCCCGGCTTGAACAGCGCATGGGGCGGATTCATCGCTACGGGCAGAAACACGATCCCGTGTGCATCGTCAACCTGATCGCCCCCGCGACCCGCGAAGGCCGAGTGCTCAAGACGCTGCTCGACAAGCTGGAGAAGATCCGTAAGCAGCTCAAGTCCGACAAGGTCTTCGACAGCATCGGCCGCGTGTTCGTGGGGGTCTCGATCAAGGACTACATGGAGCGGGCGCTGCGGGACGGAGCCGAGGCCGTGGCCGAGGAACTCGACGGTCAGTTGACCAAGGAACAGGTCAAGGCCATCGAGGAACGCGAGCGGCGCCTCTATGGCGATGGCGGGGACGTCAAAAGAGAACTGCCGCGCCTGCGCGAGGGAATCGAGCATGAAACGTTCTTCCGCCTGCTCCCCGGCTATGTCCGCCGCTTTGTGGAATCGGCCGCCCCGCAGGTCGGCATCGAAGTGGACGGCGATCTCGGCTCAACCTTCGATCTCGTGCCCGCCAGGAAAGGGGCGGCCGATCCACTGTTTGAAGCCATGGACGCCTATTCGCCCACCATGTCGCGGCACCTTTCTGTCCAGCGCCCGGATGACCTGCCTGCCGCGACGGGCGCGGCGCCGGCAGGCCGGCAGTCCTGCATCTGGATGCATCCCGGCGAGCCGGTCTTCGAGCGTTTCCGCGAACTGGTGCGACAGCGGCTGGGGCGGGACGCCCTCCGGGGTGCCGTCTTTGTCGATCCCACGGCGGACAAACCCTACCTCTTCCACCTGGCCCGCCTGACTGTGGTACGGAAAGCCGATCCCGAGTGTGGCGCAAGCGTCCCGCGTGCGAACTCCGCAACCGACAAGACGGCAACCGGGACGGTTGCCCCACCTTCTCGACTGGCTCACGAGGAAACCGTCGTGTGCCGTCTCGTCGGAGTCCGTCAGACCGAAGGGGCCGACATTTCATTGTGCCCCGTGGAACACTTGCTGCTCCTGCGCGGTGGCGAAGGGCTGCCTCCGCAGGCCCAGCGCCTGGCCGTGGCGGCAACCAAGCTGCGCGATCAAGCCAACGCCTACCTCATGGAGCGGGTCTGCCGTGGGATGGCCGTCGACCGCCGAAACCAGATGATGGCCGCCTTGCCCAAGCGTGAGTCCTTTGTGGAACGTGGCTTCGACTTCCAGGAAGCGGAACTGGCGGCCTCGCGGGCCAAGCTCACCCCGAAAGCGCGGGACGGGAACAAGGGGGCCGCCGCTGAACTCTCCCGGATCAAGGATCAGCAGCGCGAACTGCACGACCGTCGGGACCGGGCCTTGGCGATCATCCGCCGCGAACCGGAGCTGCTGGTGCCCGGCAACACGGACTTCATCGCCCATGCCCTCGTTGTGCCCTCCGCCGCCAAGGCCGACCGCGAACGGCTCGATGCCAACGTCGAACAGATCGCCATGAACCTGGTCAAGGCCTACGAGGAAGCGTCGGGGGCGGACGTGCGCTTTGTCCATACGCCCGAACTCGCCCGCGCTGCGGGGCTTCCCGAGAATCCGGGGTTCGACATCCTTTCGCTGCGGCCAAAGCGTGGCGCAAGCGTCTCGCCTGCGAACTCCGCAGATGGCAACCGGGACGGTTGCCCCACCTTTGATCGCCGCTGCATCGAGGTCAAGGGGCGGGCATCCATCGGCGAGATCGAAGTCACCGACAACGAGTGGGCCCGCGCCTGCAATCTGCGCGACGATTACTGGCTCTACGTGGCCTATCACTGCGCTACCCCGACCCCGCAACTGGTTCGGGTACAGGATCCGTTCGACAAGCTGCTCGTCCGCCCGTTCAGCAAGAGCCAGACCGTCCCCCGGACGATCACGGCGACGGTCGAGTCTGGCGGAGTGCGCATCTCGCCGCAGCAAGTGACCGCAGCGGGGGAGGTGTAGCCATGCCGACGCTTTCCGCGCCCCCACGGCATGCCGTGGGGCGCCGCAAGAACCTCCGCCTCCAGGGCTGGGACTACTCCAGCCCCGGCTGGTATTTCCTCACCATCTGCACCCAGAACATGCGCTCGGTCTTCGGCACGGTCGTCAGCGGGCACATGGTGCAGAACGAGGCCGGCAAGGTCGCGGACCGGTGCTGGCGCGAAATCCCGGCGCATTTCCCTCGGGCCGTTTTGGACGAGTACGTGGTCATGCCCAATCATGTGCATGGCCTGCTGCAACTCGTCGGGGCCACGGCACGTGGGGCCACGGCATGCCGTGCCCGTATGGAGGCCTTCGGCAAGCCAGTGGCCGGCTCGATACCAACCATCCTGCGCTCGTACAAGGGCGCGGTCACCCGCGCCCTCGGGGAGAAGCTCTGGCAGAGCCGGTTTTACGACATGCGGGCCCGCGACGATGCCGCGCGAGAGAACATTCGTGCCTACATTCGCCACAATCCCGAGAACTTCGCCGCTGTCATGCAGGGCGCCGAGCCACAGTACCTCGGCAACCGCGCCCTTCTGGACCTGCCAAAGGTGGGCTTCCTCGCCTCGCGTGGCGAGGAGAACCCGCATGGCAGGCTGCCGCTCAAGCCCGGCGAAGCGGTCATTTCCGGCTTCCTCTCGCCCATGGAGCAGGCGGTGTTCAAGGCCTGCCTCGAACACCGCCGCCCCATGGTCTGGGTCGTGCCCTGGGGGTTGGATGCCGTTGGTGGCATCACGGCATGCCGTGGTGCTGCGGAAGTGGCCCTGGCCGAGGGGCGCCTGTTGCTGGCCTCACCCTTCGATGCCGGGCTCGATACCCCCAACGCCCGCCGCGCCGTCTGGTGCAACCAGTACGTCATCGAGCACTGCGACCGCCTCGTCGTGGGCAACCTCAACCCCGACGGCATGCTCGCCTGCCTCCTCTCCGAGGCCAACCCGGAAAAGGAGGTGGTGTACCTATGATGCCCCCCAGTCCCCATCCGCACGGCCACGGCATGCCGTGGCTTGCCCCCCCCCTATCCCGCGCACTTGGGGCACCTAGCGCTGTCCCATCGGTACGCCCACGGCACGCCGTGCGCGCGTCACTGCAACTCGTGCGGGTGCAGGATCCGTTCGACAAGCTGCTCGTCCGCCCGTTCAGCAAGAGCCAAGCCGTCACCCGAACGATCACGGCCACGATTGAGACGGGTGGGGTAAGCATCTCGCAGCAGCAAGTGACCGAAGCGGGGGTGGTGTAACAGTGATAAGACAACAAGGAGCCGGCAATGAGAGTACTCGGTGTTGATATCCATGCCTCTGACTTGGTCTGGGTCATCTTGGACGGTACCGCCAGTGGCGGGAGGGCTGAGAACCTCGATGTGCCAAAGCAACCATTTCCCCAGTCTGAAAATGATGACGCGGGGAACCTCTTGCGGCTGAAAGACATTGTCCATGCGGTGATTCGTGACAAGAAGATCGAAAAAGTGGCCGTATTGCGAGCAGTTGATAAAGGTTGTTCGGTCTCTCGGTGCAAGATGGAATGCGTAGTCCAGTTGGCGGCAAAGCAGGCAAGTGTACCCTGTCTTCTTGTGGCACCGCAGACGGTTGCCAGCAAGCAGAAGAAATTCGCGGGCACGGCGGGTGCAACGATGGAGGCGGCCTTCTGGGGTGGAAAACCGATAGCATTGAAATATGTCGAAAGAGCCACATATTGCGCGTGGAGTGTCATGTAAGATGGCGACAACCGGTCAGATCAGTGATGCCTTGAAGGCTACGGGAAAGTATGCCGATCTAGTGGAGATCCACGAAGGTGCGAATGCGTTCGCGTTCAAAGCCCGCCACACGCACCTTGACCGGGATGTTTTCCTCAAGGTCTATGACTACATACACGAAAATCGCTCCGGTGTGCTGCGCGAGCCACGACTGCTTGTGGAGGCGACGAAAGCCCCATCCCTTTGCCCGAACTTGGTTCAAGTATTTGATGCCGAGATCATGACGGTTAACTCATCCCAGTTCCTGTGTCTTCAGATGGAATATGTCTCTGGGGTTAGCCTGCTCGGGAAGATATCTGACGGTCCCCTCGGTCAACAGGACGCGGTCAGGGTAACAGCGGGTATCCTGACCGGGGTTGCCCATCTACACTTGCAGCAGATGGTCCACCGCGACCTCAAACCAGCGAATATCCTGCTTCATGGGAACACCCCGCGAATTTCTGATTTTGGGTCGGTGGCATTGCTGGCCGGGGATGACCAACCGATCCAGGCATCCAAGCACTCCGTTCTATACGTTCCGCCAGAGGGATGGGAAACGCCGTCCAAGTACTTGACCCAATCCGATCTCTACCAAGTGGGAATGGTCTTGTACGAACTGGTGAACGGTCAACTGGACTACCATGACGAGCACTACCTCTCCCGTTCCAAGAAGGCGGAATTGCGCCGGCGGAAGCTGACTTTCTCGACGATGGATTCTTTCGAGAAGTCTCGTGCAGTGGACGATGGCATCGCTGACTTTTCACGTCGGGGCAAACTGCTGGAGCACGGGAGGACGCCCCGGCCGTACTTCTCCAGCAAACTGTCCCGGCTGGTGCGGGCTACCACCAATCCAGACTGCAGCAAGCGTCCTCGTTCCGCGTCTGAATTCCTATCCGACTTGACCCGCATCACCGTACCGAACTGGCTTGCGGACGAGGCGGGAGTCTACACCGCCTCGGACTGGCGCCGATGGGATTGGCGCGTGCGACAGGCCGGCAAGACTGGACAGGAAGTCGTAGTTGAACGTTCTAAGCATGGGCAAGGTTCATGGCGTCGCTACCCCGGATCTTCGGTCGCCACATTGGCGGACGCTTTCTCTCTCGTGGAGGCCCTTTCATAGATGTCAACTATTCCATCCAATGACTCCCCCCGCCTGATCGAGCACGCCTTCCCGCTGAAGCAGGCGTCGCTGACTTCGGTGCATGAGAAGAATGTGCGGCATGGGCATATCTCGACGCTGCACATCTGGCCCGCGCGGCGGCCGCTGGCGGCTTGCCGGGCGGCGCTGATCGCGACGCTGCTGCCCGACCCGGGAACGCCGGAGAAACGCCGGGATCTGTGCGAGCGCATCGGCGGCAAGGTGGTGGAGACGACCGAGCGCAAGAAGATGCCGGATGGCAAGGTGATTGAGGTGGTCAAGGAGGAAGTCGAGGGCGGCATCCTGAACTGGATCGGCACCGAGCCGAAATCCGGCGGTGCGAGCAAGCTCAAGGAGCACCGGGCGATCGTCGCGCACCGGGAGCAGGAACTGCAATGGTTCCGGGACGAAATCCGCAAGGCCTATGGCGGCCGCGCGCCGCGCGTGCTCGACCCGTTCGCGGGTGGCGGGGCCATCCCGCTCGAGGCGATGCGGCTCGGCTGCGAGGCGACGGCGGTGGACATCAACCCGGTCGCCTGGTTCATCCTCAAGTGCACGCTGGAGTACCCGCAGAAGCTGGCGGGCAAGACCCATCCGCTGCCGGATTTCATCCTCGCCGACGAAGCCTTCATGGAGGAGTTCTACCGGGCGCACCCGGAGCTGGTCGGCCGCACGAAGAAGACGAGGAAACAGCTCAGGGAAGATGAGAGCTGGATCCCGGGCTTCGTCAAGCCGGACTCCGGGCGCGCCCCCAAGGCCGACCTCGCCTGGCACGTCCGCGCCTGGGGACGCTGGGTGCTGAACGAGGCGCGCAAGGAGTTGGCAACCTTCTACCCGACCTACGCGCACTTGGAGCCTCTGCAAAGGGGTGGCGTCCCGCTTGCGGATTCCGAAAAGGCAAATGGCAACCGAGACGGCTGCCCCACTCTTGCCCCACCATCATCTTGGGCCAACGATACTCTGTACTTCAATCCCTACGAACCAGTCGATATCCGAGAACGCCGGCTGCCCCACTGGACACAGCCCGGCACAGCCTTCTTTGTCACCTTCCGCCTTGCGGATTCCATCCCAAAGCCAAGACTCGAACAATGGCGACGCGAACGGGAAGCGTGGCTGGCGGCTCACCCGGAGTCGGAACTGACCCCCGAACTCCGCAAAGAGTATTACCGTCTCTTCAATGATCGCATGGAGGCATGGCTGGACGCTGGCGAGGGCGAGTGCCATCTGCGGAGTCCGCAGGTTCGCCGGATCGTCGCGGACACCTTGATGCATTTCGATGGGAGTCGGTACGACTTGGGGGCATGGTGCATTATGCCCAACCATGTCCATGCGTTGGTCAGACCGAGGGACAACCACACCCTCTCCGACGTGCTGCATTCCTGGAAGTCCTTCACCGCCCATGCAATCAACAAGCTCCTTGGCCGGGAAGGCGAGTTCTGGCAGCACGAGAGCTACGACCATATCGTGCGGAGTCCGCAGTCCCTGTGGCGGATCGAGCAGTACATCATGAACAACCCGGTTGTCGGGAGTGCTCGGGCGGGCGAGTACGACACGGCCAGGGTCGAGCAGCTCTGGAGCTTTCAGAAGAAGGCAAGCGGGACGCTTGCCCCACCCTTGATGCGTCTGGTGCCGCTCAAGGACGACGGCACTCCGAACCTCGAGGCGCTGAACGCCGAGTTCTCGGCGGAGTACCTGGCGGACAAGCGGAACCCGCGTTGGGTGGCCAAGCCGACGGTCGCCTATCTCTGGGCCCGCACAGTCACCTGCAAGAACTGCCGGGCTACCGTGCCGCTGCTCAAGACTCGGTGGCTCTGCAAGAAGGCCAACAAGCGCGTGCTGCTGACCATGGAGGTGAAGGGTGGCGCAAGCGTCCCGCTTGCGAAGGTGGAGCAGGAAGATGGCAACCGGGACGGTTGCCCCACCCTGGTCTTTGGCATCGACGCCGATGTCCCGGCCCAGGGAGGCAACGCCGCCCAGCGCCGCGAGCACGACAAGCGGATCGGCGCGGGCACCATGTCCCGGGCCGGGGCGCAGTGTCCCTGCTGCTCGGCCATCATGACCATGGAGGACATCCGGTTCGAGGGCAAAGCCGGACGGTTGGGGATGGTCGCCACCGCCGTGGTCACCGAGAGCCAGACCAGCAAAGCCTACCGTCTACCGACCGCCCATGAGATCGACTGCGCCAGCCGCGCCGCAGCCGAACTTGAGCGCGTCTTCGCCGAGATCCCGTTTGGGTTGCCCACGGAACCCACACCCGCCGGGGGCGGCAGTGGCGCGGGTCGGGCGTTCTCCATCCAGGGCTATGGCCTTATGCGGTGGTGCGACCTGTTCACCTCGCGGCAGTTGCTGGCGCTGGGGACGCTGGTGCGGCAGATCCGGGGCGTCACCGCCACCAGCGACGCCGCCTTGCCGCCCGACTGGCGCGAAGCCGCTGCGGCATATCTGGCCTGCGTTATGAGCAAGATGCTTGACTATGGAAGCTCCTTGGCATCCTGGTACACCCAGAACGAACAGATCACGCACTTGTTCAACCGTTTTGCCCTGCCGATCAAGTGGGATTGTGCCGAGACTAATCCTATCGGTGGTGCATCAGGCAGTTGGGAGTCGATGCTGGGATCGGTAACCAGGTCAGTTGATACGGCGGTCAATACCGGAGGTGATCTGGCCAAGCCGACCGTGCAGAAGCGTTCAGCAACAGAAACCGTTGTTGGCAACTTTGATCTTGTTCTTACGGACCCGCCTTACTACGATGCCATTCCCTATTCCGATTGCATGGATTTCTTCTACGTCTGGATCAAACGGGTTGTCCATGGCACGCGGCTGGATCCTTCCTCGGTCTTCGCGGCGAGTACGTCGCCGAAATGGGACCGTGAGGCCAATGACGGTGAACTGATCGACGATTCCAGCCGCCACGGCGGCGATGCGGAGAAGTCCAAGGCTGCCTACGAGGACGGCATGGCGCGGGCCTTCGTGGCCTGCGAGAAGAGCCTCCAGCCGGATGGCCGCCTCGTCATTGTTTTCGCTCACAAGCATCCTGATGCATGGGAGACGCTGGCGTCGGCGATAATCCGGGCGGGTTTCATCGTCGACGGCAGTTGGCCGATCCAGACAGAGATGGCGAACCGGACAAGAGGCATAGCCTCCGCCGCCCTTGCCTCCTCCCTGTGGATTGTCTGCCGAAAGCGCCCCACCGCCGCCAGGCTGGGCTGGGACAACCGGGTGCTGGAGGAGATGCGGGCCAATATCACGACGCGGCTGCGGGACTTCTGGGACGCGGGGATTCGCGGGCCGGACTTTGTCTGGGCCGCGACCGGCCCGGCGCTGGAGGCCTACAGCAAACACCCGGTGGTCAAGAAGGCCAACGATCCCGGCCAGATCATGAGCGTGGGCGAGTTCCTCGTCCACGTGCGCCGCATGGTGGTGGATTTCGTCGTTGGTGAGGTAATGGTGGGGCAAGCGTCCCGCTTGCCATCCGGAGAGATCGCAACCGGGACGGTTGCGCCACCCTTGGGAGACATGGACAGCCCGACCGCCTACTACCTGCTGCACCGCCATGACTTCGGGCTCGAGGAAGCCCCCGCCGGAGCCTGCATTCTCTACGCCACCGCCTGCGGGATCTCCGATCACGACCTTGAAGTCACCTGGGATCTGATCTCGACCAAGGGTGGCGCAAGCGTCCCGCTTGCGGATGAGTCCGACGCGTCTGACGAGTCCGACCTGTCCGACGATGAGGACAGCGACTCTGGCGGCACCAGTTCCGGCGGCCAGATGAGGCTCAAGCCGTGGTCGCAGCGCCAGGGTCGGAACATGGGCTATGATGCGCCGAGCGGCCTGCCTGCGCCGAGTGCGTCGCGGCAGGCAGGCCGTCCGGTCCCCCTGATCGACCGCATCCATCGGCTCATGCACCTCTGGCGGGCGGGCGACGTCCACAAGGTCGACGAATACCTGGACGACAATGGCCTCCGCCGCCACGAGCTGTTCCGCCGCCTCGTCCAGTCCCTGATCGAGCTGTCCGAGCGTGGCAGCGAAGAGCGTACATTACTGGAAAGCCTCAGCAACCACATCGGCGCACGCGGGGCGGTGAAGGATGACAAACAGGGTCGTTTCGCACTGGAGGAACAGGCATGAGAGTTCCCGAAATAGCTTGGCTGTTGGAGGCCAAGGAAGGCGAAAATATCGAGTTCAAACGGGCTGAGAACTCCTTTGAATTCGACGACCTGGCCAAGTATGCCTGCGCCCTGGCCAATCGGGGTGGAGGTTATGTGGTGTTCGGGATTACCGACAAGCGCCCGCGCCAAGTTGTCGGCAGCAAGGCATTCGAACAACCGGAACGGACGCGCAATGGCCTGATGGAACGGTTGCGGCTGCGGGTCGACTTTCATCTGCTCAATCACGAGGGCAAACGCATACTGGTGTTCGACATCCCGCCGCGTCCGGTGGGTGTGCCCATCCAGGACAAGGGGATCACCTGGTGGCGGGAAGGCGACAGTCTGGTCGAGATGCCGATGGAGGAGATGCGGGCGATCTTCGCCGAAGTCGGTCATGATTTCTCGGCGGACATATGCAAGGGGGCTGACCTGACCGATCTGGACGGCGATGCCATTGAAGCGTTCAGGCGAAAGTGGCTGGAGAAGTCGAGATCTTCAGGCATAGCGGCAAAGTCGCAGGAGCAGTTGCTGCTTGACTGCGAGGCGATCACCGACAAGGGTGTCACCTATGCCGCCCTAACCCTCTTTGGCCGTCGGGAGGCTCTTGGCCGTCTGCTTGGGCAGGCCGAGGTGATTTTTGAATACCGGGCCAATGAAGCATCGGGTCCGGCTCAACAGCGGGATGAGTTCCGGCAGGGTCTCTTCGCGTTTCACGACCGGCTGTGGGAATTGATTAATCTGCGCAACAGTAAGCAGCACTATCAGGACGGACTCTTCGTTTTCGATGTGCTCACCTTTGATGAACGGGTCGTGCGCGAAGCCGTGCTGAATGCCGTGTGCCACCGCGACTACCAGTTGGGCGGCCCCGTCTTCGTTCGCCAGTACCCGCAACGGCTCGTTGTGGACAGCCCCGGTGGTTTCCCGCCGGACATCACCCTGGAAAACATCCTGGATCGGCAGTCGCCACGCAACCGGCGGATCGCCGACATCCTGGCGCGTTGTGGCCTTGTCGAACGATCGGGGCAGGGGATGAACCTGATGTTCGAGTTGAGCGTCAAGCAGGCCAAAGCTCTCCCGGACTTCAGAGGCACGGATCGCATGCATGTGACCTTGACCTTAGACGGTCTGGTTCAAGACCCTAAACTGTTGACCATGATGGAGCGTATCGGCTTGGAGACCCTTCAGAGTTTTGGAACGGCTGATTTTCTCGTGGTCAACCATGTCCGCCGCGATCAACCAGTTCCCGATAATCTGCGGGATCGGATTCCGTTCCTGATTGACCGTGGTGTAATCGAACGGGTTGCGCACGGACGCTTTATTCTGGGACGACGGTTCTATGCCACCATCGGCAAAAAAGGCGTTTACACCAGAAAGCGCGGCCTTGACCGAGAAACCAACAAGGAGCTGCTGCTTAAACATATTCGGGACAATGCCAATACTGGCAGTCGCCTGGAAGAATTGCTCCAAGTCTTGCCGAGTCTGTCCAGATGCCAAGTACAAGCTTTAGTTCGGCAACTCAAACACGAAAACCGTATTCGCCTGGAAGGAACGACACGGGCCGGCAAATGGTACCCGATGACTGTTATGGCAGATTGCGTCGTTTCTACGAAAGACACCAAGCTATGACGCAAAGGCTATCCAAGATATACAGTTGTAATAGCCTAAATTACAAAGAGATATAATTAACAACGATTGCGTTTTATTTGATTGTTAGACGCAATCCAAGACGCAATGCCGAGCAGGAGGACTGGCATAATGGCTAAGAACCCATGGAAGAGCTGGCACGAAGTCGTCACCTTGCGGGATGACCTGAAGTCCGGCGAACTGCCGCTGCACATGTTCGCGGCGGACCTGTATGAAGTCATGATGCAGGGCGGCAAGCGGCCCACCTATGAAGACCCGAGCAACTTCTTTGCGCTGACCTTCCCCACCTACAACCTGCGCCAACTGGTGCGGGACGTGGTGCTGCGGGTGGCGGGCAAGAACGACAAGGCGGTGCGCCAGCTCAGCCTGACCTACGGCGGCGGCAAGACGCACACGCTGATCACGCTCCGGCACCTGGTCACCGACCCGGAGAAGTTGCCCGACCTGCCCGCCGTGCATGAATTCCAGGAAGCCATCGGCCTGTCTGCGTGCGACGCACAGGCAGGCCAGGCTCCGCCGCGGGCGCGGGTGGCCGGGCTGTGCTTCGACAAGCTGGATGTCGAGACCGGCATGGAGGTGCGGAACCCGCAGGGCAACACCCGGCGGCTGGTGCAGCCGTGGAGCATCCTGGCGTGGCAACTGGCGGGCGAGGAAGGTCTGCGGGTGCTCAATGCCGGGAAGTCGCCAGACGAACGCGAGTCCGCTCCGGCGGAGAACACCTTGACCGAACTGCTGGAACTGCCGGTCAAGGAAGGTCTGGGCGTGCTGATCCTGATCGATGAAGTCCTGATGTATGTCCGGGAGAAGGTCTCCGCCGACCGCAAGTGGCGCGACCGCATGGTGAACTTCTTCCAGTACCTGACCCAGGCCGCGACCAAGGTCGACCGCTGCTGTGTCGTGGCCTCGCTGCTGGCCAGCGATCCGGCGAAAAGCGACAGCTTCGGGCGGCAGTTGCAGGGCGAGCTGTACGACATCTTCCAGCGCCAGCGCGAGGCCATCGTCGAGCCCGTGGTGAAGGAGGACGTGGCCGAAGTGCTGCGCCGCCGGTTCTTCACTCCCGAATCGATCAAGGACAAGGATGCGTTCCGCGCCCACGTCCAAGCGGCGATCAAGGGGGTGTTCGATATCGACGAGCAGACGAAGAAGCAGGGCGCGGAGGCCGAGGAGCGCTTCTTGAGGAGTTACCCGTTCCACCCCGACCTCACGGAAGTCTTCTATGCGAAATGGACGCAACTGGATCGCTTCCAGCGAACCCGGGGCGTCTTGCGGACCTTCGCCCTGGCGCTACGGGAGGCGGAGCGCTGGGATACCAGCCCCCTGGTGGGGCCCGCCGTGTTCCTCGCCGACCCCAAGCGCGAAGGGCTTTCGGAGGCGATGCGGGAGCTGGTGACGGTGGCGGACACCGAAGAGCACGAGGGCAAGAAGCAGGCGTGGACGGGGATCATCGAAGGCGAGACCGGCAAAGCTCGCGACATCCAACGGGAATCGGTGGGGCTTCGTTACCGGGAGGTCGAGCAGGCCGTTGTCGCCACCTTCCTGCATTCCCAGCCGATTGGCCAGAGTGCGCGCACCCGGGACCTGATGGTGCTCATCGCCCCCAGCCGTCCCGACCGGATCGAACTGGAGAAGGGACTGACGCGCTGGGCGCAGACCAGCTTCTGGCTCGACGACCGGTACGCCGCCACCGAGGAGAACCTGCTGCCGGATACCTGGCGGCTGGGGAATCGCCCCAACTTGACTCAGATGCACGCCGTGGCGGCAAGCCGGGTGTCCGACGATGTGGTGCGGGCGCGACTGCTCGATGAGGTCGGCAAGTGCAAGACCCTGAGCGCCGGGGCTTCCGCAGCAGGCGTCCGCGTCCACCTGCTGCCAACGCGGCCGCGCGACATCGAGGACGACGGAGCGTTCCACTTCGGCATCCTCGGGCCAAGCGCCACCAGCGATTCGGGGAAACCCAGCGCCGAGGCCAAACGCTACCTGGATGAGACGACCGGCCCGGAGAAACCCCGGGTTTACCGCAATGCACTGATCCTGCTCGCACCGTCGCGGGACGGACTGGAGGTGGCGTCGGCCAGGGTCCGCGACTATCTGGCATGGGAGGAAGTCCGGTCGGATCTGAAGGAGCAGGAGAAGGACGGCAACGTCGACGTGGCGCGCCTGCAGACCCTGACCATCAGCAGCGACAAGGCTCGGGGCCGTATCCCCGACGCGGTGAAGCAGGCGTACTGCACGGTCGTCTCCGTTTCGGACAGGAACGAGGTGCAGGCCTTCAAGATCAACGTGACCGAAGACGCGCATTTCACCATCGTCAAGAACGACTCCCGATCCCGGATTCAGGACTCTTCGATCACCGCCGAGGCACTACTGCCGGACGGCCCATACAATCTGTGGCGGGAGGGCGAGACGAGCCGCCGCGTCAAGGACCTGTCCGGGGCGTTCGCGCAGTTGCCACACCTGCCCAAGATGCTGAAGGCCCAAGCCATCGCCGACACTCTTGTCGCCGGGTGTGACGCGGGATCGTTCGTGCTGAGACTCAGCCGTCCCGACGGTTCCGTACGTACCTGGTGGCGCTCGCGCCCTGACGAGGCGGCCATGGCTGATCCCGCGCTTGAACTGGTATTGCCGGAAGCGGCTGAACTGGGAGACATCCCGCCTGCCCTGCTTGCCCCTGGCCGCCTGCCCGGATTGTGGCCGGGCGAGGCCATCAGCGTGCAGGACGTGGTGGACTACTTCAAGGGCGGCAACATCGTCCAGGTCCAGCGGAATGGGTACATGGAGCCGCTGGCGATCCCCAAGGCCCGCGAGGAGGTGGTCAAGGCAGGCGTCACACTGGCGGTGGAAGAGGGCGCGCTCTGGCTCACGAGCGGGCCCGCGAGCATCCTCGGCGAACCCATCCCTGCCGGGGTGCTCAGCAACCAGGCCTCTCTCCAACGGCCACCGGCGATGATCGCGGCCGCCGAGATCCTGCCCGCGAACCTGCCGGACGCATGGGCCAACGACCAGACGACTGCCCTCGCAGTGGCCACGGCGTTGTCGCAGAAGTCAGGGAAGACGCTCCCATGGAAGACCGTGCGCGAGGTCATTGCGGCGTCACTGAACGCCCGGTTCACGGAACTGGATCCGACCTCCGGTTCGTGGCCGTGTGAGTACCCCTCCGCCCAAGGCGTCAAGCTCAAGGTCGCGACGAGCGGCGGAAAGGGCGGTGGCTACGGCGGCGGCTACGGCGGTGGTTCCGGTGGCAGGGAAGTCCACGAGACCAATGTCAAATGGGCAGAGGCGGAGCTTGACCCTTCCGGGATCCAGGATCTCGGAGACGCCGTTCCCCAGCTCCTGGCCATCAAGAGCAAGTCGGGCTGCCCCATCAAGTTCCGAGTCCGCATCGAGGTCGGCGATGCCGAACACACTCCCGATGAGGGCACGGTCGCAGAGATCAACAAGATCCTGGAGGACCTGAAGTCGGGATTCCGGGTGACATGACCGCAAAGACGCCGAGAGCCCGGCTCAAGCGGCTGGTGGCGAAGCTGCCGAAGCGGCTTTTCGGGCGGAAGTCGGAGCGTCAGGCCGGGGATGACCCCGGCCAGTTGCTGATGGCCGACCGGATCGCGGAGGTCGAACGGCTGAACGGGGAGATCGCGGCCAACGAGGAGCGGCAGTTGGTGGCGCGCCAGGCGACGCTGGCGCGGAAGCCGCCGGGGATGAAGCCTTGCGGGGGCAGGCAAATCCGGTCTTCGCGCGGCGCACACGGAAACCCCGGAGAAAACACTTCCCCCGCCGCGGACTCCGCGGGCGCTTCCAACTTTGCCGGCGCGTGCTATGTTGGGGTTTCCCGCGGTTGGGCAGGCCGGCCGCCGGGGCCGGGAAAACTGGTCGGAGCGGCGGGATTCGAACCCGCGACCTACTGCTCCCAAAGCAGTCGCGCTAACCAGACTGCGCTACGCTCCGACAAAAAACGGCTGGCGGGCGCGTAATGTATCATGCCAGGCCGCATCCGGCAATGCGGCGGGCGGCCGGCGGATGGAGAGTTCGGCGATGAGCATTTCCTATCAGGACGACGGCCAGCGCGCGGAGCTGCTCCGGGGCGTCAAGCGGGTGGTGGTGAAGGTCGGCTCGCAGCTTCTGATGCGGGTGCCGGGCACGACCGAGGCGCAGCGGGTGTTCGAGCTGGTGGCCCAGCTCGCCGCCCTGCGCCAGCGCGGGCTGGAGGTGATCCTTGTCACCTCCGGCGCCATCGGCACCGCCATCAAGGCCCTGGGGCTGGAGCGGCGGCCGAAGGAGATCCCCGCGCTCCAGGCGCTGGCCGGCCTTGGCCAGTGCCGCCTGATGTCCCTTTACGAGACCGCCTGCGGCGTCTACGGCTTCCATTGCGGCCAGCTCCTGCTCACCGCCGCCGACGTGCGCGACCGGGAGCGCAACCTCAACGTCTCCTCCTGCCTCCAGGAGATGCTGAAAATGGGGGTGCTGCCGGTGATCAACGAGAACGATTCGGTGGCGGTGGACGAGATCAAGTTTGGCGACAACGACACCCTGGCCTCGCTGGTCGCGGCCATGGTCGGCGCCGAGCTGGCCATCCTGCTGACCACCATTGACGGCATGCGCGAGCGTCTCGGCGACGGCGAGCTGGGGCGGCGCCTCTCCGTGGTCACCGCCGTCACCCGCGACCTCAAGGCGATGGCGGGCGGCACGGACGGCAACCCCTTCTCCACCGGCGGCATGATCACCAAGCTGCTCGGCGCGGAGCGCATCCTCAAGAGCGGCGCCGCCCTCTGGATCGCCGACGGCCACGACTTCGGCGTGCTCCCGCGCCTCTTCGCGGGCGCCGACCTCGGCACCCTGTTCATCCCCGGCCGCCGGACGAAGCTGAGCGCGCACAAGCGCTTCCTCGCCTTCTTCTCCCGGCCGGCGGGGGAACTGGTGGTGGACGCCGGCGCGGCGCGGGCACTGCTCCAGGGCGGCAAGAGCCTGCTGCCCAAGGGGGTCGGCGAAGTCCGCGGCAACTTCAAGCGGGGCGACACCCTGCGGGTGCTCGACGGCGAGGGGCGCGAGATCGCCCGCGGCATCTCCAACTATGACAGCGCCGACGCGGCCCGGATCGTCGGACATGCCACCGCCGAGCTGCCCGCCATTCTTGGCCCCGTGGTCTACGATGAACTCATCCACCGCGACCATCTGGTGTTGACCGCCGCCGCGGAGTGAGGCGTTCCGGCCCCGCGGCTTCAGGGCTGGCCGGCGGCGGTGGCGTGCTTGGCCTTGCCCCAGAGAGCGCGGAGTTCAGCGGGGGTGTGGTCGCCCAAGTTCCGCCCGGTGGCGGCGGCGAGGTGTTCCAGGTGGCGGAAGCGCCGCTCGAACTTGCGCAGGGCCTCGCCAAGCAGCTCCTCGGCGACCCAGCCGCGCTGGGCGCTGAGGGCGGCGGTGCTGAACAGGAGGTCGCCCAGCTCCTCGCGCAGCGCGGCGTCGTCCCGCGCCGCCAGGGCCTTGCGGACTTCGCCCAATTCCTCCTCGACCTTGGCCAGGGCGGCTTCGAGGCTTTCCCATTCGAAGCCGGTCTTGGCGGCCTTCTTGAGCGTCTTGTGGGCCCGGTGGAGGGCGGGCAGGTGGCGCGGCACGCCGCCAATGGCCGACTGCCGTTCCGGGTCGTGCTTTTTCTCTTCCCGCTTGATCCGGTCCCAGTTGGCATGGACCTCGGCGGTGGATTTGACCGTGGCGCCGCCAAAGACATGGGGATGGCGGCGGCGCAGCTTTTCGCAGATCGAGCGGGCGGCGTCCGGCAGGCCGAAGGCGCCGCGTTCGCGGGCGATCTGGCAGTGGAAGGCGACCTGAAGGAGGAGATCGCCCAGCTCCTCGCACATCCCGGCGTCGTCGCCCTCGTCCACGGCGTCAAGGAACTCGGCGCATTCCTCGACGAGGAACTGCTTGAGGGTGGCGTGGGTCTGGGCGCGGTCCCAGGGGCAGCCATCGGCGGCGCGCAGCCGGGCCATGATCTCCGCCAATTCCTGGAGGTAGTCGGGCGTCATGGGAGGATTTTCGCTTGCCGCTTGCCGATTTTCAAGTTTCAGCCCCCCAAATCTTCACAAATCCGCACATCTTTTCCCGCGAGTCCGGGGATGCCGGCGACCGGCAACCGGTGACCGGCAACCGGCAACCGAAAATCGAAAATCGAAAAGCGAAAATTCCGGGGGGGGTCAGAGCTGCACCTCGTCGGGGGTGGCGGTGGCGGCGGTGGTGGCGGCGGCGCGGGCGAGCAGCGGCTCGACCACTTCGGCGAGGAATTCGGCCACCTGCTCCGGGGCGCGGCCGGTGAAGCGGCGCGGGTCGGTGAGGGTGGGCAGTTCGTGGCGGATGGCGGCGAAGAGCGGGTCGGCGGCGAGGCGGTCGAGCAGGTCGTTGTCGGCGCCCTCCTCCTTGACCCGGCGGCCGGCGGCCATGGAGTGGGTGCGGATGGCCTCGTGCAGCTCCTGGCGGTCGCCCCCGGCCTTGACGCCGGCCATGATCACCGCCTCGGTCGCCATGAACGGCAGTTCGGCCTGGACATGGCGTCCGATGACCTTGGGCCAGACCTGGAGGCCGCTGGCGACGTTGGCGGCGGTGGAGAGGATGATGTCGGCGGCGAGGAAGGCCTGGGGGAGGGAGAGGCGGCGGTTGGCGGAGTCGTCGAGGGTGCGTTCGAACCACTGGTTGGCCTGGGTCTGGGCGGCGTTGGCCTCGAGGCTCATGACGTAGCGCGCCAGGGCGCAGATCCGTTCGCAGCGCATGGGGTTGCGCTTGTAGGCCATGGCGCTGGAGCCGACCTGCCCCGTCTCGAACGGCTCCTCGATCTCCTTGAGGTGCGCCAGCAGGCGGAGGTCGGTGGCCATCTTGGCGGCGGACTGGGCGAGGGCGGAGAGGGCGGCGAGCACGGCGAAGTCATGTTTGCGGCTATAGGTCTGCCCGGCGACCGGCACGGCGGCCTTGAAGCCCATGGCGGCGGTGACCAGGCGGTCCAGCTCGCGGACCTTGGCGTGGTCGCCCGCAAAGAGTTCGAGGAAGCTCGCCTGGGTGCCAGTGGTGCCCTTGACGCCGCGGAAGGGCAGCTCCTCGGCCAGCCGCTCCAGGGTGGCGAAGTCGAGCGTGAAGTCGTAGAGCCAGAGGCAGGCGCGCTTGCCGACGGTGGTGAGCTGGGCTGGCTGGAAGTGGGTGAAGCCGAGCGTCGGCAGGCCGCGCCATTGCCGGGCGAAGGCCGCCAGGGAACGGATCACGGCGGCGAGCTTGCCCGTGAGCAGGCGCAGCCCCTCCCGCATCTGGATCAGCTCGGTGTTGTCGGTGACGTAGCAGCTCGTGGCGCCGAGGTGGATGATCGGCTTGGCCTCCGGGCACTGCTCGCCATAGGCCTGGATGTGGCTCATGACGTCGTGGCGCAGCTTCTTCTCCCACGCCTCGGCGGCCGCGAAGTTGATGTCCGTGAGATGCGCCTCCAGGCTGGCGACCTGGGCCGCCGTGATCGGCAGGCCGAGCTGCCGTTCCGCCTTGGCCAACGCCACCCACAGCTTGCGCCAGGTGCTGAACTTGGTCCGCGGCGACCAGAGCCGGTTCATCTCCTTGCTGGCGTAGCGCTGCGCCAGCGGGTTTTCGTAGATGGCACGGTCGTCCATGGGCATAACCTCAAGTGGTTGGATGGGGAAGGTGGCCGGGCGGCGGGGTGGGGGCGGCTACAGGGCGATGGCGGGGGCGGTGCCGGTGTCGCCGGGGGCCATCCGGTCGCGGTTGCAGGTGGCATGGAAGAGTTGCAGGAAAGAGCAGACGATCTGCCGGTTCTGCACCACCACGTGGGGCGGCACCCGCAGCCGGACGCGGGTGTAGTTGAGGATCCCTTCCACCCCGCCCAGGACGAGCTGGTCGGCCGATTCCTGGGCCGTGCTCTTGGGCACGGTCAGCACCGCCAGCTTGATGTTGCGCTCGCGGCAGACCTCGGCGATGCGCGAGGCGTGCTCGACCATCACCGGCCCCAGGTGCGTGCCGACGAGGTGGTGGGCGACGTCGAAGGCCGCCACCAGGTCCATCCCGTACTTGGCCAGCGGCACATGCAGCGCCACCGTCGTCCCCAGCCGCCCGCAGCCGACCAGGGCCAGGTTGCGGCGCACGTTGAGCCCGAGCGCCCGCCGGATCATCTGTTCCAGCTCCTTGACCGAATAGCCCTGGCCGACCCGGCCGGTGTGCCCCAGGCTGGACAGGTCCTGCCGCACCTGGTTGGCGTTGTTGCCGTAGATCGCCGCCAATTCGCGGCTGGAGACCACCTCGGTGTGGCTGTCCGCCAGCTCCTCCAGGATGATCAGGTACTCCGAGAGCCGCAGCACGGTCGGCCAGGTGATCCGGCGTTCCGGCTTGCCGGCGGTCGTTGCGGCAGGCATGGTCGCGCTCCCTTGCTGGCGCGGTCGCGTTAATTTTTTAACACTGCCAAGTCTACTCCCTCCCCACCGGAAGTCAAGCCGGTTGCGCCAGCGCCTTGCGCGGCTACAGTACAACCCCTGCCGCCGCCACGCCGCCCATCCCGGCCGGCGAACCCGGAAAGGCCGAACCGACCATGCCCAAACCCACCGTGATCATCCTCGCCGCCGGCCTCGGCAGCCGCTACGGCGGCTTCAAGCAGATCGCGCCGGTCGGCGACCATGGCGAGATCGCCCTGGACTACGCCGTCCACGACGCCTGGCGCGCCGGCTTCGGCAAGGCCGTCTTCGTCCTCCGCCGCGAACTGGAGAAGCCGGTCCGCGACCATTTCGCCGGCAAGCTGCCCGCCGGCTTCGGGGTTGAAGTCGTCTTCCAGGAGCTGGCCGACCTGCCGGCGGGCTTCAAGCTTTCCGCCAGCCGCTCGAAGCCGTGGGGCACCGGCCACGCCATCCGTGCCGCCCGCCACGCCGTCCAGGAGCCGTTCGCCGTCATCAATGCCGACGATTTCTACGGCGCCGAATCCTACGAGGTGCTCGGCGACTTCCTCCGCCGCCAGCCGGCCGCCTCCACCCGCCCCCATCCCTTCGCCATGGTCGGCTTCCCCCTGCGCCGCACCCTCTCCAAGTTCGGCACGGTCAGCCGCGGCGTCTGCCGGCTGGACGGCGAGGGGTTCCTGCAAGGGGTCGTCGAGCACCCGAAGATCGCCGACTCCCCCGCCGGCATCCGCAACGCCAACCCCGACGGCGGCTTCACGCCGCTGCCGGAGGAGACGGTTGTCTCGATGAACATGTGGGGCTTCACGCCGGCCATCTTCCCCCATCTCGACCGGCTGTTCGTCGAGTTCCTCCACGAACACGCCCACGACCCCAAGGCCGAGTTCTACATTCCCAGCGTGGCCGACCGGCTCGTCCGCGAGGGGGAGGCGACCGTCAAGGTCCTGCGCACCGGCGATGCCTGGTTCGGCATGACCTACCCCGAAGACCGGCCGGAGGTCGTCGCCAACATCCGCGCCCTGACCGTGGCCGGCCGCTATCCCCAGCCCTTGTGGGGCGAGAATTCTTGAAGCCTGAAACCCGGAATGCGCCGCCGCCGTCCTTGCTGGCGCTGGAGTTCTTCACCACCATGCTGACCGATGACCAACGCAACGACTTGATCGTCCAACTGCTCAATGCCGGCAAAAGTCTCTCCGAAGTGCAGCGGGAGCTGGAGCGGCAGGGGGTCAAGCTGACCTATTTCGACCTGCGCCTGCTGGCGGCCGACCTGCAAGTCAACTGGCAGCGGCAGGATCCCGTCGCCCCCCCCAAGCCGGCACCCGCGCCGGCCATGGCTGCCGCCACTCCGCCGGGCATTCCGGGGACGGCCGCGGATGAGGAGGGGCTGGAAGCCGAGGAACTGCCGGGCGACGACTTCGCCGCCGCGCCGCCGCCGGCCGGCGGCGGCGCGACCACCGTCAGCGTCAACAAGCTGGTGCGCCCCGGCGCCGCCATCAGCGGCGAAGTCAGCTTCGCCTCCGGCGCCAAGGGCGAATGGTACGTGGACAACTATGGCCGGCTCGGCCTCCAGCCCGCCGCCGGCTCCGCCAAGCCCACCCAGCAGGACATCATGGCGTTCCAGCAGGAACTCCAGCGGCTGGCCCAGGAAGGGCGGCTGATGTAGCCCGCCGCCGGCAACCGCTGGCTGAGGCCGCCGGGACCGCCTTGGGGACAGGCAAATTCGGCCTTGAAGGTCGTGAATCAAGCGGCGAGTTTACGGCCCGCGCAGTTCCGACGGGGTGCAGATCCGCACTTCGTGTTCGCCGAAGCGCCGGGTGTACCCCTCCCGCCCCGAGGGGCTGACCAGGTAGTTGCGGCCTCTGGGATAAAAACCGCGGAAGACGTGCAGGGCGGCACCATCGAACGCACCGGGATCCCACTTGCACTCAATGAGATCCACTTCATCCCGGCTGCGGGGCAGGACGAAATCCACTTCCCGTCCCTGCTTGTCGCGCCAATGGCGCACCGGCGTGTCCGGAAAATGGGCTTGGAGATGTTCCAGGACCAAATGCTCCCACAATGTCCCCAAGTCTTCCTGCCGCAGGGGATCCCAGCCGCGCGCGAAACTCACAAACCCCGTGTCGAAGGCGTAAATCTTGGGCTGCTTGACCAGTTCGTTCTGTCCGCCGCCGTGGAAGGGGCGCACCAGCGTGACGGCATGGGTGATCTCCAGCGCGCTGACGTGGCTTTCCACGGTCGGCCGGCTGATCCCCAGTGCCGCCGCCGCCTTGGTCACCTCGAACGGCCCCCCGCTCTGTTTCAGCAGATATTCAAACAGCGCATTGAAGCGGTTCATGTCCCGGAACCCGAATAGCCGCTGGATGTCCCGGGCGAAAAAGGAATCCAGCCATTCCCGGTAAAAGGCCGGCAATTTCGCATCCGCCAGCAGCGCGGGCGGCAAGCCGCCATGGAACAACCGCCGCGGCAGCGTGACGCCAAAGGCCGCCAATTCATCCCACAGGACCGGGGTTAGATGCACCAGCCGCTTGCGGCCCGTCAAGGTGTCGCGGAACTTTTTGCTGGCGGCCAGCGTGGAAGAACCGGTGGCAAGGATTTTGAGGTTCGGAAAGCAGTCGGCACCGATCTTCAAAACCCGCGCCGGGTCGCGAAGCTGATGGATTTCATCAAATCCGACGACCGGCTTGGAGCAGCCGCGGAAAAACAGTTCCGGATCGCGCAGCATCTCTTCGGTCGCGGGCAGGTCGCAGTTGACGTAGAGCAGTTGTCCGGCGTCCAGGCTTTCGGCCAAGGTGGTCTTGCCCACGCGGCGGACACCGCAGAGCCAGGCAATGGGCGCTTCGCGCCACGCCGCCGCGATTCGCTGCTGCCAGAAAGGTCTTTGGATCATGGCATCGTAAAATACATTTGGTTTTTCCAAATGCAAGGTGCGGTTGCATGTTGTGGCTCCGGTCGGGCGGCGGGCGGCGTGGACACGGAACACGGACAGGGCACGGACGCCCACGGACCTGCCGGCGCCCGGTTTTGCCTGTCCCCTCGCACGTTGGGGGGACAGGCAAATCCGGTCTTCGCACGGAGCACCCGGAAACCACGGAGAAAACACTTCCCCCGCCGCGGACTCCGCGGGCGCCGGGCGAAAACCTCCGGACAATGCGGCAATTGTGGATTTTCACGGGGTGCGGGAGTGGCGTACAGGGTCAAGCATTACCCCGTCTCCGGCGGTTCGGGGGGCGGGGCGTCGTCCAGGTAGGGTTCGAACTGGGGGCAGAGGGGGAGGGGGAGGGTGGCGGTGACGTGGATGGCGTCGGCGGCGTAGGCGAGCTGCTGGACCTGGCCGTGGCGGTGGAGGAGGGCGAGCAGGTCGTAGCGGCTGGGGGGGAGGCGCAGGCAGAGTTCGCGGCGGGTGTGGGCGAGCTGGGCGGCGAGGCGGTCGCGGAGGGCATCGAGGCCTTCGCCGGTCTGGGCGGAGACGAAGCTGGCGTCGCCGGCCCGGCGGCGGGTGCGGCGCCAGGCGTCGCTTTCGGGCAGGAGGTCGATCTTGTTGTAGACGGTGATGACGGGGAGGCGGTCGGCGCCGATTTCCTTGAGCACGGCGCAGGTGGTGGCGTGGTGGATCTCGGCGGCGGCGCTGGTGATGTCGAGCACTTCGAGGAGGAAGTCGGCGCTGGCGGCCTCCTCCAGGGTGGACTTGAAGGCCTCGACCAGTTGGTGCGGCAGTTTGCGGACGAAGCCGACGGTGTCGGTCAGGAGCAGCTCCTGGTTGTTGGGCAGGCGCAGGCGGCGCAGGGTCGGGTCGAGGGTGGCGAAGAGCTTGTCCGCGACCAGGACGCCGGCTTCGGTGAGGCGGTTGAAGAGGCAGGATTTGCCGGCGTTGGTGTAGCCGACGATGGCGGCGACGGGGATGGCGCGCTTGCGGCGGAAGCGGCGTTGGAGCAGGCGTGACTGGGCCAGTTCCCGGAGCTGTCCCTGGAGCTGCTGGATGCGGCGCTTGACCAGGCGGGAGTCCACTTCGATCTGCTGTTCGCCGGCGCCGCGCCCCATCATGCCGCCGCGCATGCCGCGCTGGCGGGAGAAGTGGAGCCATTTCCGTTTCAGGCGCGGCAGGTCGTAGCGGGCGCAAGCGAGGGCGACTTGGAGGACGGCGGTGCTGGTGCGGGCGTGGAGCCCGAAGATGTCGAGGATCACCTCTTCGCGGTCGATCACCGGGAGCTTGGCCAGCTTTTCCCAGTTGCGTTGCTGGGAGGGGCTCAGCGGGTCGTCGAAGACGATGACCTCGGCGCCCAGGGCCGCCGCCTGGGCCGCCAGCTCCTCGGCCTTGCCGCTGCCGACCAGGTAGCGGCTTTGCGGCTCCCGGAGGCGGACGATGGTCTTGGCCACGGTTTGCAGCCCCAGGGTTTGGGTGAGCTGCTCCAGCTCCGCCAGCAGGTCGGCGGGGGTGTTGCCGGGCGCCGCCGGGGTTTCGCCGAGCGGGTCGAGGGCGACGAGCAGGGCCCGGGGCGGTTCGGGGCGGGCGCGGGTGGCGAGGGCGGAGGTGGGCATGGGGGGGAGGGGGAGCTACGGGCTGCGGGCTACGGGCTGCGGGCTGCGGGCTGCGGGCTACGGGCGGCGGCGGGCGCAATCAGAGGGGATCGAGGAGGAAAGGCTCCTCACGGGCGGTTTCCGGCGGGTGGCCGTTGTGGACGTAGACCGACTGCACCAGCCCGAGGCAGATCATGGTGCCGACCACGAAGGAGCCGCCATAGCTGACCAGCGGCAGGGGGATGCCAATGATCGGCGCCGCCTGCATGTTCATGCCGATGTTGATGTAGGCGTGGACGAAGAGCAGGCCGGCGCTGCCGACGGCCAGGTAGGCCCCGAACTCGTCGGAGGAGAGGGCGGCGATGCGCAGGCAGCGCAGGATGATGAGGAGGAAGGCGCCAATCACCACCACCCCGCCGATGAAGCCGTTCTCCTCCGCGACCACGGAGAAGATGAAATCGGTGGGGGCGACGGTGCGCGGCAGGTAGCCCAGCACGTGCATGGTGCCCTTCATGAAGCCCTTGCCATGGAGGCCGCCGCTGCTGACGGCGAGCATGGATTGGCGGGCGCTCCAGCCGGAGTCGGTGAGGTCGCGCGCCGGGTTGAGGAAGGTGGCGATGCGGTCGCGCTGGTAGGGCTTGAGCGCATAGAGGTAGCCGACGGGGGCGAGCACCGCGACCAGGGCGAGGCCGGCGAGGATCAGGCGCCAGGGCAGGCCGCCGGCGAAGCAGAGGGGGATGGCGATGCCGAGGAAGGCGAGCGCCGTCCCCCAGTCGGGTTGGAGGAAGACGAGGCCGAGGGGGATGGCGAGCACGGCGGCGAGGGGCAGCAGCGGGCCGAGGTGGTCGGGGCGCCAGCCGGGGCGGGAGGCGACCCAGGCGAGCATCAGCAGGGTGGCGGGCTTGGCCAGCTCCGAGGGCTGGAGGGTGAAGCCAAGCAGGGGCAGCCAGCTTTTCGAGCCGTAGACGGAGCGGCCGAAGAGCAGCACCAGGACGAGGAGGGCGAGGGCGGCGCCATAGGCGAACCAGACGCCGCGGCCGAGCCGGCGGTAGTCCATGAGGGCCAGGCCGAGGTAGGCGGCCAGCCCCAGCGCTGCCCAGAGGAGTTGCCGTTGCCAATAGGTGGCGAAGCCGCCGCCGCTCTGGATGCCGGTGCTGTAGATGGTGACGGTGCCGACGCCGAGGAGGAAGAGGGTGGCCAGCAGCAGCCAGGGGTCGAGGCGCAGCAGGCGGCGCGCCAGGGTTGACCAGTGGAGATGGAGAAGGAGCATGGGGCTTCCGGGGCCGCGCCCAGCATCCGGCTGGCCGTGGCTGCCGGCACTATAGACTGGAAAAAGGGCGCTGGCAACGGTTGTTTTTCCGCCGCCGCCCGCTACATTGTGAAAATTATCACAATTCTTTCCCCGGGCCCCAGGCCGGGCAGTGCTCTCCCCACGAACCGAACCCAGACAGGAGTGATGGACATGGCAGTCAAAGTTGCGATCAATGGTTTCGGCCGCATCGGCCGGCTTGTGTTCCGCGCCATCGTCGAGCAGGGGCTGCTCGGCAAGGAGGTTGATGTGGTCGCGGTGGGCGACATCGTGCCGGCCGACAACCTGGCCTACCTGCTGAAGTACGACTCGATCCAGGGGCGCTTCCAGGGCACCGTCAGCTCGAAGAAGTCGGCTGCCGACAAGGCCGAGGACGATGTGCTCGTGGTCAACGGCAAGGAGATCAAGGTGGTGAGCGCCAGGACCCCGGCCGAGCTGCCGTGGAAGGCGCTGGGGGTCGAGCTGGTGATCGAGTCCACCGGCCTCTTCACCGACGCCGAGAAGGCCAAGGGGCATCTCACCGCCGGCGCCAAGAAGGTGATCATCTCCGCCCCGGCGAAGGGTGAGGACATCACCGTCGTCATGGGCGTGAACGACGGCAAGTACGCCGCCGCCGCGCACCACATCGTCTCCAACGCCTCCTGCACGACGAACTGCCTGGCGCCGGTCGTCCATGTCCTGTTCAAGGAAGGGTTTGGCCTGGCCGAGGGGCTGATGACCACCATCCACAGCTACACCGCCACCCAGAAGACCGTGGACGGCCCGTCCAAGAAGGACTGGAAGGGCGGCCGCAGCGCGGCGATCAACATCATCCCCTCCTCCACCGGCGCCGCCAAGGCGGTGGCCCTGGTGCTGCCCGAGGTGAAGGGCAAGCTCACCGGCATGGCCTTCCGCGTCCCGACCCCGACCGTCTCGGTGGTGGACCTGACCTTCAAGACCGCCAAGGACACCTCCCTGGCGGAGATCAAGGCGGCCATGAAGAAGGCCTCCGAGAGCTACATGAAGGGGATCCTGGGCTACACCGAGGACGAGGTCGTCTCCAGCGACTTCATCCACGACAAGCTCAGCTCCATCTTCGACGCCGGCGCCTCCATCGAGCTGAACAAGAACTTCTTCAAGCTCGTGAGCTGGTACGACAACGAGTGGGGCTACTCCAACCGCGTCTCCGAGCTGATGATGTACATGATCAAGAAGGGGCTCTAAGCCCTTCCCCGCCCGTGGCGACACGGGCTTGAAGAAGCGACGGCGGCCGGGTTCTCCCGGCCGCCGTTTTTCTTTGGGGGGCGCGCTTCTTGGGGACAGCCACTCACTGACCGGAATTTTGATTTCAATCCGCGCCTCGGAGACGCCGCGGACGATGCGGAAAGCGCGCTTGCCGATTCAGGCCTGGCTCACGAAGAGGCGTTCAGCCGTTTGTGCTCCATGAAGTGCTCCTCCATGAGATCGATTTTCAGCCGAAGCTGCCGCACCAGGTCAGGGCTAAGCAGAAAGACGCTTTCATCGTCCGGCTCAGAAGCCGTGATCAGCGGCGCTTCCGCGGCAGATTCCAGCAGTCCGATCAGCTCGAGCATGTTATCGGTTTCGGCACGGACAACCGTCTGCATGTCGACCGGCAGAATGCGGGCGGTGCCGCCGCGGTCCACCTCCGGCTCGGCGCTTGCGCTGCGCGACCGCTCCAGCAAATCCTGGTAGTTGGCCGTGTGGAGCGCACATCGCAGCATACAGACGAATACGCGCAGACGCCGCTGCAGTTCCTCCCGATTCCAGCCCTCTGCTTCCGCCCCCGCGGCCTGCGCTTGTGCCGCCGCCGTACCCGGCTTCATGGCGCCCAAGAGCTGAATTGCAGCCTGCGCGTGATTGATCGCACGGTTCAGAAGCTTGCTCGCAAGCCAAGTGCCGACCTTGCCTTGGGCGAATTTCGCTGCCTGGCAGTCCATCAGATCTGCTGCATTCTGCTCGCTTCGCGCTTGAAATTGAAAACGGCGGTAGTACGCCTTCCGTTCATCCGCAAGCTCCAGCGGGAACGGTACGAGCGGACGGGTCAGCCATCTTTGTCCGACGACGCCCAACAGCAGGATGGGACCGCCGTTCTCAAGCGGGGTGATTGCATCAATCGCACGGCGGATCTGCTCCCATACGTCGAGCAATTGCCCGGCGCTTTCGCTGCCGGCAATCCCCTCTGCCGCATTGCGCAACAGAGCGGCACGGGCTGCCAGGCCGCTGCCTCCCTGCTTCCGGAATTGGCGAAACACCTCGAACAATTCCCTGGATCGGTCCGATGGAAAGCCTACTACCACGTTGTCATGTTGTCGGCCAAACGCCCTTTCCAACTGCTCGGCGAAATCCACCGCCTGCGGCAACTCCTTCACCGGATACTGGAACGAAGCGTACATAAAGTTGGGCGCCCCTGCTTCCGCCCAGGCAGCAGATATCCCCGGCCCCCGGCCTTCGATGAGTTGGTCCCGCAGCAGTTGCCCGGCGGTGTAATTCACCTCCGAAGCCGGAATGGTGCCATACAGATTAATCTGAGCCTGCTGTCCGGCTTGGGCTGCTCCTTCCTGCATGGCAGACATCCAACTGCTAATACGCTCCGGCAGCGGCCGCTGCCGGCACGCGCTTGGCCCGTTAACGCCTGGGTACAGCCCCTCGCTCCAGCAGAGGCCCGCTCCCGAGTCGTTCGTCAGAAAGGAAAAGCGGTCAATCGGCGCGGCGCGGCATAGCTTGGCTACCGATTCCTTATACATCGCCAGCACTTCAGCGTTGTCGATGCATGGGCTGTAATAGGAGTTGCGCGATCTTAGCGGATGATTGCAGCGCGGCCCACGCCACTCGGGATGCTCTCGGTACGCGCCTCCAGGCAGCCACATCGGCTCGCATCCCATGACCAAGCCCTTCAGCCCCAGCTCCCGCAGAACTTGCCCTTTCCGTGCGATAAGCTCCAGGTTGCGTTCCGCCCGATCGGCGGGAATCCACTGTTTCAACACCTCCGGAACAGCCACATCGAACAAGGTGAATGTGATCATGCTCCAGTTCGGGTATGGATCGTTCAGGTCGAGTTCCCACCGCCATCGGTTGAAAGGGAGACTGTCTACGTTGACATGTGTCGCCCCCAGCTCCGCAGCCATATAGGCAAAGCGCCGAAACGATTCCAGGTCGATCAGCCTGCTGTAAAATAGGATGCTGCGGTTAACCCCTTCACCTTCACCGGGATGCAGATTAATCTGATTCATGTTTACGCCCTCTTCCTTCCTGGATTGAATGATGCTCACAACCTAACCCGCTTCGAGTCCTGACCGTAGCCGTAGTTTTTGTCATCGGACCGATGATAGCCCCTGACCAGAAACTCTGTTCCCGCCGGAACCGGCTCCCGATACAGGAATGAGGAGCCTTCAGCTTCATGCACAACGCCAATCCGTTCGAAGATGGTGCCCACCTCCGTCTTCCCGGCCGGTAACCGCCGCCATACTGTGTAACCGGTCGTATTGCAAGCAAGCGGTTCCCAGTTCAACAGTACGCCTTCCGGCGTCCGTTCGAGCCTCAAGCCTTCCACTTGTTTGGGTACCGGCATGATGGCAGCGGGTGTGGATTCGACGTAATGCGGGTATATGACGCTTTGTGCCGATATGACGACCGTCTGCTCCTCCAGGACGAACGGCGCCTGAAAGACGCCATCCTTGCTGATGAGCCCACTGGCCGCGGAACCACCTTCGACCCCGTTGACAAGCCAACTGACCTGGTGGGACTCGTCATCCCGCACCGTCGCCTCGAAGCGGTAGGCGAAGCCTCCCTTGAAGCGGACCGGGAACGAATACCGGTAATGGCTATCAGGCTTCTTCGAATGGGGCGCTTCCTGCGTCTGCCTGGGCCATAGTTCGATGGGCGCCTGCTGCGTTTTGCCGACGATCTCCGTAGCCATCCACAAGCAAGCAAGATTTGCATACCCGTAATACTCCCAATACTGAAAGTTAGGGTAATCATTATCCGCTGAGACGCAGTTGAAGCCGTTGACTGTCCCCCCGGGAAAGGCACGCCCCGAATAATGAGAATGGTATTGCCCGGACGGGATGTTGCTGGAAATCCCGAAGATCATCCCGACGCCGAAGGGATTCACGCCGCTGAAATATTGCAGTTGTTTCCATGCGGCATCCTGCAAGGCGGAGTCGCCCGTCAGTTTGCCCGTCTTCATTAGCAGCGCCGCATTGCCCAACTGATGGAACGCCCTGCCGATTTCCGCATGATATTGGAAGCTCAAATTCCCAATCTGCCGGATCAATCCCTTGGAAGCCACCTTCATCGGCGTCAGACCGTATACGTTGCGCGAAGCGATTCTCTCCAAGTATTCTTTGCCATACGCCGTGATGGAATCGATCCAGCTTTGTCTCTCGGGAGCGTCCTTGAAGCATTCGATCGCCCGGAACAGCCCTTGATAAATCCACGGGATCAACATGATTTCCTGCTCCGGCTTCTCGCCCCAGGGACTTCGGGTCGCGCTGTCCAGGTCGGTCCACTTCCCATACCGGAATTCAGCCTGCCGCCAAGGATCCTGCTCCGGATCGGCAATGTAACGATACCATCCGGAAGCTGCAAAAGAATCATCTCCGTGCTTCTCCGCAACCTGCAGCCGAATAAATTGGTTGCTTGCCGCAATCGCCTTAGCTTTATAGGATGGTTCCCCCGTCAGTTGGAACAGGATGGTGTTCAGCCAAATCCATGCGCTTAACGAATATTTCCGCGGGAACGGATCGAACAATCGGGTGATCTCCTCATACCCGCGAACCACCAAAGCCAACACCCGTCCGAAAAACTCCGGATCCCGCTCGCGGTATTCCAGGCACGCCTCTGCCGGGCCCAGCAAGAGAGAGGTGTAGATGATCTCCCGGTTCAAATCGTTATATTCATAAACGTTATCATGCACGTTAAACGGATCGACAACGAGCCCCTCATCCCCGCTTTCAAAGATCCCGTCGGTTCCGCACGCCGAATCGCCGTTAAACCCGTGCAGAGCATACTTGAGCAGCCCGTTCTTGCCGAGAAAGGAGAGCGTGCCGTCCAAGCCCCAGCGCACCTGCTCATAGAGCCAGTCTCCCCGGTTCCACGTTGGCTTGGCCCGCTCCAGCAAACAATACTGGGCTACGATCAGCGAGCCGTTGGCATACCGCCGCAGATCGTCCCCGTCGGCGAAGCCTTTGCCGATATAAACATACGATCCGTCCTTGGTAACCGCATCATCCCACCGGACAGCAACCGTCGCGCCCAAATTTCCCATGATATTGTCCTCGCCGATTCGGCGCAGGCCAAAATATTGACGTGCCACCATCTTCGGGAACTCATCCCACAGCCCCTGACGGATCCGGAATGTTCCGACGGAACGGAACTTGCCAACCGCCACATAATATTCACCTTCTTCGGTGACGGAAGAGAAATCGCCGACATGAACGGTTCCGAAATCATCCTGTGTTTCCCGAAGCTGGCCGGAGTAGATGATGGCCCCGTCTTGCGCGCGGCGCACGGCGAATGTGTCCGCAAGTTCATAGCCATTGGATTGGTAAATGACTTCCTTGCGGTGTTCCGGATGATACCCGTATTGGGAGACCAATACACGTATATCATTGTTATAATCCGGGTTGTGATACACCCTTTCCAGGGCCGGAAGCTGCTTCTTTGCCGGTGGCGCAGCTTCCTCATTCGCGGAATGAAGCTGCCATTCCGCTACGCATTCCGGCATCTCGGGGAAATAAAGCCGGAACGCCTCCGCCTCAACAGGCACAAGAAGCCCCCGGTGGATCACACCCCTCTTTCTCCCGCTGTAATGGCTGCCCTTGACAGTCAGCCATTGACCATCCCTGCGAACCTGCAGATCGAAGATGACCACCGCAGGCTCCTTTACTTTCGATTCTTCCACCGGAAACCACAGATAGACCGTGAAGCCGGTCACTGTTCTCGGATGCGGCCATTCACATTGAAGCCAATGAGGGGCTGGGGCATTCATGTCGGGCAGCCACCGGTTGCCTTCCGATAGGATTCCGTTGGCCGCCAACGGGGGGATGTACGGGTTCACATAAGAACTGGCCGTCATCTTGGCCATGGCCATGGAGGTGGACTGGATGGAATAGGACATTTTTTATGCATCTCTGTGAACTATGATGGTTGCATTATACCAATCGTGCCGTCATCCGACAATCATCAGCTCTTTTTCTTTGGTGTACATTTCCAACTGACAGGAATTTTGATTTCAGGGGCTGGGGCGGCCGGGGGAATAGCTGTTTGCGGCCTTCTTGACCGCCTTGCTGTCCGCAGATGAGCCATCCGATCATTTTCATTTTGCCATGAACCACTTGCAAGTGCTGTGCGGTCTGGATATCTCTTTGCCATCGTCCGTGCGGTAGTCGAAAGTCTCGATATGCCCATCCACGCATACGGTGTTGAAGCTTCCGTTGAAGCCGTTCTCGTCGAAATGTCTGTAGATATATACGATGTTCCAGTTGTTCGAAAAAAGCCAGAAACTATTGCTCACTCCCCAGTGCGTTCCGACATCGCCAACCCAGACGGTGTAGTCGGGCCTGCCGATCCGCGTCAGCTTGCGGTTTGAACTGTAGATGTTCAATCCGTACCAGTAAGTCTCATTGGTTTTGCCACTTGGGCAGCGCATCTCGGCTGGAAGCCTCCAGTTGCTCCCGGTCGTGGTGCTGAAGTAATCATTGATGATGCCGGTCCAGCGTTTTTCAGCGGTCGCATACCACTGACCGCCGACCCCCCAGCTCGGATCGTATCCCATCGGATGCGGAATCCAATCCTCATTGTCGTCGGCATAGTTGTAGAGAGCAACGGCTACCTGTCTGAGATTGTTTGAGCAGTTGGCCAGTTTGGCATAGCTTTTGGCCCGTTGGAGGCCGGGCAAGAGGAGCGCCGCCAGAATCGCGATGATGGCGATGACCACGAGTAGCTCGATTAGAGTAAATCGTGCGACTCTCGCCGTCGTCCCGGGCACGCCCCCGTTGGTTGGTCTCGGGACGATGGCGGGCGCAGCCACCAACCGCTCGATCACGGTTGAATGACGCTCGACGCCCGACCCTCGATTTCCGCCGCCTGAATCAAATATCCAATCTCCAGCGTCGGTTTTCCATGATCTCTTCTTCATAGCGTGCTCCCCGGTGTCGCATTTTTGGGTCCCGCAGTTTTTTTCATTCCGGCCATTCCCTTGAATCCTTCAGGTACGGCTTGAGATCGGGGATCTCTTTGGCGGCCGCCTCGGCTATGAATCTGGCCATCGCCGTCGCGCCCTTCTTCGAGAAATGAGTGCGGTCGGTCGGGCAGCAGAACAAGGCTTCCGAACCGTCCTCGCCAAGTTTTTCAAGGAGTTCGCGGCTGAGCTGGTGGAGGTCTATGCATGGAGTGCCGGTTTCCTTTGCGACGGCCTTCATCGTTTCCGCATAAGGCCTGAGGTTGTCCTTCAGCTTGCCTTGACTGTTGAAGTATCGCCGATGCATTGGGGTGACCAGTATGATCTTTGCCCCTATTGCCTTGCCTTCTGAAACATATTGTCCGAGGAAAGCCCTGTAGTCCGTGGACGCATCGGTGGATTCGGGCCTGTCCTTGGCGTGCGAATCATTGTGCCCGAACTGTATGAAAATCACATCGGGTTTCTCTTCGAGCACCTTCTGCCAGCGCCCTTCTCCGATGAATGTCTTCGTGCTTCTGCCGCCCGCGGCGGCGTTCTGGCATTCGACCCCGGTGCCGAAGAAGAGAGGGAGCACCTGCCCCCACCCTCTCTTGGGGCCATCGTCGGGATAATCCTGGACAGTGGAATCTCCGACAAAGATTAGCTTTTTCACGGCACTCTCCGCCGCATGGAGATGAGCCACACATGGCATGATTGCCAGCAAAAAACACAGCAATGGGATTTCAGCTCTCATTTTCACTGCCAGGGATTTTTGATTTACTGGATGCAAGGTCTCGACGGGACGAGTCGGCGCTTGTGCCGCAGCCATGCGGCCCGGGCTAGCGTGCGGGTGGTGCGTATTTCTGCCGCATGGCGGCGCCGTGCCCTTCGCGGTCCGGGGGCGTCTGGTGTTTGAGTCCGGGCATCAGGACGTTGCGGGCATCGGGGCTCTGCTTGAGCTGCAGGAAGGCCCAGTATTGCAGGGGGCCGGGGTTAACCGGGTCATCGAGGCTCATGCGCATGACGATGGGGCAACGGATGCGCCGGGCGAAGTAGCTGACATCGAAGTAGGCGAGGGTTTTCTCGAACATCTCCCAGGCGGTCATGCCGGCCGGCGGCGGGAGTGACATGTTGGCCTTATAGGTCGTGGTGAGCAGGTCCATGCGGCTGCGGCCGGGGACATCGGCTTCGGCGAGGGCGATGTCTGGTTGCAGGGCGGCGGTGGCGAGGGCGAGAGAGCCGCCCTGGCTCATGCCGCTGACAACGATCTTCCGCGGGTCAACCTGGGGCAGGGAGCGGAGGAAATCAATGGCGCGCGGGCCGGCGACGTAGGCGGCGCGATAGTAGAAGGTTTCCTTGCTCTGCCGGCCGATGCCCTGGTATTCCTCGGCGAACCAGTGCGGCTTGGGGTGGGTGCGGTAGGAGTCGCCGCCAAAGGGCATGTCGTGGATGCTCAAGGCGAGGAAGACGTACCCCTGCTCGACCGCCTTCAGATCAACGGCGGCCGAGTGGTAGCTGGCGCTGGGGAGCGAGAGGATGGCGGGGGCTTTCTGGCCCGGCTTCAGTTGCGGTGGGATGCCGAGGTAGCCGCGGATGCGGCGGTTGCCGAGGCCGGTGAACGAAATTTCGCGGAAGGGCTCGGGGGCGGGCTTTTCGCCGGCCTCGTGCCACTTCACCTCCAGCGGCCGCGTGCGCATCTCGGCAAGGGTGGACTGCCAGAAGGCGTCGAAGTCGCGCGGCTCCAAATTGGGCAGGGCCCAGGATTGCGGGCGATAGAGCAGCGTTCCCTCCTGCTGCGCCAGGAGTTCGTTCCCAGTTGAGACGGCAAGGCGGAAGTGATAAGGGCCGGGGGCAGGCGCGGCAAGGCGCACGGAAACGTCGGCGATTTCGCCGGGGCGGAGGGTGACGGTCCGCTGGTGCGAGTGGAGGGTGGCGGCGGTTTGGTTGGGGCGATATTCGCTGAGGATGGTCTGCACCGTGCAGGTCAATGGCCTGTCCGGATCGCCGCGGAGGCGCGCGGGCAGTTCGAGGGTGTCAGCCTGGAAGACCCGGTCGGTTGGCCAGGCGCCGAGGTCTAGCTGAGCGGATGCCGGCCGCGTGGCGGCGACCACTGCCATCCCCACCGGTGAATGCGTGGGGCTCTGCTGGCGCCCGGCCGGCGGCGGTGCGACGGTCGCCGCCCAGGCGGCGGCGGCGAGGGAAAGGAGGGCGACTGCGAGCGCAGTCCGGCGTAGTGGCAGGGGGACGGCGAAACGTCTTGTGGAACTCATCAGGGACTCCAGGGGTGTCAACAAAGGCTACGGGACGCTGGCGGCGGTGGCGGCGCGGGTGGCCTTCCCTTCCGTTGTCGCCTTCTCGCCGAAGTATGCCATTGCCATCAGCTCCGCCTCGATGGCGCGGATTTGCGTGGCCATGAGCTGGGGCGAGTAGAGCGAGCGGCGCTGGGCGAGGCCGTGCTTCTGCATGGCGGCGGCAATGGCATCGTTGGCGGCCAGGAGGTCGGCGATGGATTCCTGCACGTTGAAGCGCCCCGGGCTGGTGGGCGCCGGCGGCCAGCGCGAATCGGAGACGTACGCGGAGGTGAGGCGCTGCAAGGCGCTGCGCAGGTCGCCGTCGAGCGTCTGAATGTCGCGGCCGAGCTGCGCCGCCACCGCCTTCAGGCCATCGAAGACGCTGCGGCAGGTGGGGTCGAGGATGCGCGAGTAGGTGGTATTGGTCCAGGCCTTGGCGGTGCCGCCGTGCCAGGCGACGCCGTTCTCGATGTTGAGGATGTCGGGGTTCTCGCCCAGCGCCGTTCCGCGGGCGATCGCCTCGCTGGGGGTGGCGAGTTCGTAGCCCTCGGCGATGGCGGTGTCGAGGAGCTGCTGGAAGCGCGTCACGCTGCCGGGTTCGGGTTCGAAGAAGCGGGCCTGGCCGAACTGCTTCACGTAGAAATACGCCGATGTCCCGATGTACTCGGCATCCTCGGCGTAGGGCATGATGAAGCTGCCGCAAGCGGCGACCCGCTCTTTCCAGCGCCGCAGCATGTCGCGGATTTCGGCTACTGATACCGGCGTGTCGCGCATCTCTTCGGTGGCGCCCATCAGGTACCAGAGCATGAAGTTGCTCATCATGTCGGAGCGGAAGATCAGCGACAGCCCCTGGAACTGCGAGGGGTTGGTGAGGTGGCGGATGAACCGCGGCTTGTCGGCGATGTACTGTTCGATGCGGAAAAGCTGGCTCTTGTTGCTGTGCCCCCGCACGTCGAACTTGAGGCCCGTCGCCTCGCGGACTTCCGGCACCGAGAGCAGGAAGGAGTCGGCGTCCATGACCAGGCTCTTGAAACCGGCCGCCTTGAAGATCTCGGGCACGTAGCTCGCCCAGCCGCACTCGGGGTTCCAGCCGGTGGTGGGGCGCACGCCCACGTGCCGCTCCCAGGCGTCGAGGCCGTGCTTGAGCGTCTCCAAGCCGATCTCCGGGGCGATGTTGGAGAGCATGATGTGGGTGTAGGGGGAGCCGACGGCCTCGATCTGGCCGCCCTTCACCAGTGAGCGCAGCTTGCCCAGCACGCGTGGCGAAAGGCGGGCGATGGCGGCGATGGTCTCTCCCGACGCCTCGAAACCGATGCGGTAGCCGCCTTTGGCGACCAGGTCAAAGAGCTTTTCGTAGGAGTTCTCGATCACCCAGCCGCGGCGTTCGGGCGCGAGTTGCGAATACTGGATGTTCCCGTGGGGAAGAAAAACGATCTGCGGACGCTTCGTCATGGCGGTTCCTTTGACTTCTGCAAGACTTCCTTATCTGAAATCGGGCGCCAGCTCCGGGCGCCCCCATCCGTCCTTGTCGGCCACGGCCGAGTCGCCAACCAGGACGATGCGCCGGATGGCGGGGGCGGACTCGGCGGGCGCCGCGCTGGCGCACACGGCGGCCAGCCCCAGACCGCACAATGCCGATCGAAGCCGGCGGCCCATGGCAATCAGCCGGCCTCAGCGGCCCGCGGCGCCGCTGGCGAAACGGTACCCCGCGTCCGGATGTGAGGTCGAATCAAAAGAGTCGTCCCCGCCGCGCCAAGTGGGGGAGGGATTCTTCAATTGCACGGCCGGCTGGCCATTCTCCGCCACGATGCTGCCGCGGTTCTCGACCTCGACGCCGGGGCTGAATTGCTGGGCGCTCTTGCCGGCCGCCGGCACGATGAGGCACTTCTCCAGCGTCACCGGCGTGGGCTTCCCCGGGATGCCTTGATCGATCACCAGCGAGACCGGATCGCCCCACAGCGTGCAGTTCTTCATCACCAAGCCGCCGCCGCTTTGCTGCCACACGCCCAGGTCATGCCCACGCTTGCCATAGTCAATGGCGAACGCCGAGAGGCAGTTTTCCATGACCGCCGGCTCGGGACTCGCCCAGAAACGGAAATTCCGCTTGTTGGCGATGCCGATGCAGTTGACCAGCTTCGACCGGTTGGACTTGAGGTCCCAGCCGCCATCGGTGTTGCCATACGCCAGGCAGCGGATGAAGGTCAGATCCGTGGCCTTGCGCTCCGAGCAGAAGCCGTCGGCATTCCAATACTTGTTCGGACCGGCGTCGTGCCAGTTGTTCGCCGCGCTGCAGTCGCTGAACGTGATCTTCTCCCCCTCGATCACCTGGAACCCGACCGGAAATATTTCGAGCGCGTTCTCCTTCCCGCCCGCGTCGGCGTGGCAGTTTTCAAACCGCGCCTCGGAGACGCCGCGGACGATGCGGAAAGCGCGCTTGGTGTACTTCTTGACGTCGCAATCCTTCACCACCAGGTCGCGGATCCCCTCGCCCTCGAACCAGAAGGCATCCCGGCCGTTGCTCAGGTCCACGTTGCTGAGGCGGACGCCGACGTTGCCGCCGCGCAAGCGCACCGCCGCGTTGAACCCCTTCAGGATGATGTCCTTGATTTCAAGGTGGGAAACGCCGCCCGGCACCGTCAGGAACGTCCCCCCGGTCTGGGCGGGGTTTTTGCCGTCGAAGTTGCTCGTGAAGACCGGCAGCCCCGCGCCGGTGTCCACGCCCAGGAGTGTCTTGGGCTTGTCGCTGGTCCCCCCCGTGGTGAAGGTCAGGGTCACGCGGCCATACTCCCCGCTGCCCAGGCGCACGGTGTTGCCGGCGCCGGCCGCGTCCAACGCCGCCTGCAGGGAATCAACGCCGCGGGCATTGGCGAAGTCCTTGCCACTGCCGTCGCCGCTGGGCTTGGGCAGCACATACTGGTCGCTCCCATTCAGGTTGACCGGCGCCGGCTTGGGGGCAGCGCTGGCCGGGCCGCTGCCGGCCGCGGGCGCGGCGGCCGGCGCCGAGGCCAGCGGCTGGCCTTCGGCATCCAGCGCCACCAGCTCCACGTTGGTGAACCAGCAGATGGCGCCCACGTGCTCGGCCTTCTGGAAGAAGCGGCAGAGCACCTGCACTTCCTCGGCGGCGCCGCTGTCGAACTCCTTGCTCACCTTCGTCCATTCGGTGCCCGAAGAGGCGGTGTTGAGCCGCCCAAGCTCCTGGCGGCCGGCCCGCGGCTTGACCTGCATCAGCGCCACGTTCGCTTTGCTGCTCTTGATCTCGGCGCTGAGCCGGTACTTCTGGTTCTTCCGGACTTTGACCGTCTGGCGGATTTCGCCGGCCGATTTGCCGGCTTCCCGCACAATTTCCACCCGCAGCGCCCCGGCGCGGTCGTCGGGCTTCTGCGCGGTGACTTTCTGCCCCGACTCGACAATCGTCCAGGCAACCGGCCTGTCGCCGCTGACCTGCGTAAAGTCACCGTTCCGCACCAGATTCCCGGACGCCACGCCGGCAAATGCCAGCAAAGTGCCCACGACCGCCCACACTGCCTGTCTGCAAACCATGTTCGTTTTCTTTCCTTAATTCCGTCAGTTCAATGTTGTTGGCGCATTGCGGCCGCACTGCCATTTCACGCGCCGTGGCGAGGGCCGGCAGCGGCTGCGCGGCTCCGATCCCGGCCCACCGGGGCACTTCACCTGGCCTGGAGGCGCGCCGGCGCGGGGACGCGCCGGCGACCAACTCCGCCCGCCCTCAGTCAGCCGCCCTTCCGGCGGCGGAGCAGGGCGGCCGCGCCGAGGCCGAGCAGCGCCAGCGCCGCCGGTTCGGGGACGACGCCGCCTCCGAGGGTTATGTTGTCCGTCCGCAAGACCAGGTTGCTTGAAGTCTCACTGGCACTGGTATAAAGGCGAACTTCCAATGAACCCAGGCCCTGGAAGGCCGGGCCGGAGAGGTCAATGGTCTTCGTGGTCCATGCCGTGGAGGGAGCGGTGAGCGTTATCGCGCTGCCCACATCGGCCACGAAGCCGTCCACGCTGGTGCGCACCTGCCACGTCCCCCACTTGTCAGCATAGTCGCTTGTCAAGGAGCAGTCGAAGTTCAAATCCGTGAGGTTCATCTGGTAGCCCGCCGTGGGCGTCACCGTGAAACTGAAATATTTCGTGCTGTCGAACGTCTTATTTGGAACGTTGCGTTGAAAGAGGCTGTCCCTGGGATTGCCAACAGTGGTGCTCACGCCCCAGCCGGTGCCGAATGTGCCCACGTTGGTGCCGGAAAGCGCGGTGGCCGTGACGTTCGCATCCTGGGACGTCACGTTCAAGTCTTCGACCGTGGCGACATGGTCGGTGCCGAAGCCGTACTCCGCAATGATCGCCGCACCCGCCCGCGGCGCGCCAACCATTCCCACCGCGACCGCCGCCGCGAGGCCACCCAGAAACTTCTTGGTCATGCGAGGATTTTCCGTCATCTGCGCGTCTCCTGTTCTTTTTCGGTTGAATTGGGGCTTGGGGATCACTGCCGGCACCATAACCTTGCCGCATGAAAGAAGCATACCCCCCGTTTTTCCGGGTTGCAATGTCTGAACCCGCGAAATACAGTACCATTTTCAGATATGAACCCTTCCCTTCCCAACCCCGCGTCGTGGGAACTGGTCACCAACCCCAAGCTGCGGGAAGCCGCCGCCGACCAGGGACCGCCCTCGGCCCTGCAGCACCTCCTCTTGCTGCTCGCGGAGCGCACCGGGCTGACCCTCAGCCTCGACGATTACGCCGGCGTCTTTGAGGCGATGCCGCAGTTGCGCCTGCCCATCAGCTTCCAACGGCACCACGCGGCCCTCTGCACCCTCGCCAAGTCCACGCAAAAAGGGTTGGCCGCCTGCGTGCTCCACAAATACAGCGTCGTCAGCGTCCTCAAGCGCCGCCGCCGTGCCCTGTGCGGGATGTGCCCTTGGGGGCTCATCGAGTGCGCGGAACCGATCACCTACCAGGGGCGCGTGGTGGCCGCGCTGTTTTACGGCAGTTTCGTGCTCCGCCGGCGCCAGTGCGAGGCGCAGGCCCGGCTCAATGCTGCCTGCGGGCGCCTCGCCGTGCCGCCGCGCCCCCATGCCGAGGCCTGGGCCTCGTTGCCCTGCCTGAACCTGGAGCAACTGGCCAGACTGAAACGCGAAGCCGCCCGCTGCCGGCTGGTGATCGAGGGGCTGATCGAGGCCTGCAATCCCCCCATCCTGCAAAGCAGCGCCTACGACGCCTTCCACGACCACCAACCCTATCCGGAGCTGGTGCGCCGGGCCATGGCCATCATCCACGCCAATCCCGCCGCCCCGTGGAGCATCAAGACCCTGGCCGGCCGGCTGGGCTGCCACCCCGACTACCTGGGCCGCACCTTCCAGCGGGCCACGGGCGAGAAGCTCGTCGCCTTCGTCCACCGCGCCCGCGTCGAGCGCGCCCAGGCCTTGTTGCGCACCGGCCGCTTCAGCATCGCCGACGTGGCCCGCCAGTGCGGCTTCCGCGAAGCCAGCCATTTCCACCGCGTCTTCCGCGGCGTGGCCGGCCTGCCCCCCGGCGAGTTCGCCCGCCGCCCGGCCGCGGCGCCGAAATGCTGATCCCGAAAAGCGGCGCCGCCCGGCCACCGTTCAAGGCCGCATATCTGTCCCCAAGGCGGCGAAGGCAAAATGGGGCGACCGGGAAAAAACCCACCCCCAAGCTACGGCCCCCCCGCAACTGCCGGGATTTTTCCCCCCTGGGGTGGGGGGACGATAGACGGTAGCATTGGGGACAGATGATGATGATCAAACCGCTGCCTTGCCCCCGAGCGGAGGAAGTGCCAGCGCCCCGGGCGCACAGGCCAGAATGCCTGTGCCAGGTTTTGCGGCGTCAGGATTCGTCCTCGAACTCATCATCGTCGTCTCCATCGTGGCGACGGGGGTGGGCGCCCTCCTCCTCCTCCAGCTCGTCTTCCTGGTCGAAGAGGATGGAGCCGGTGATGAGGGCGCCGCACTCCGGGCAGACGCCGCCTTCGTCGTCGACGTCATTCATGTCCACTTTGCATTCGCAGTAGGGGCAGAGAATGATTTCCATGGAGAGTCCGTCCTTTCCGCGCTGGGTGGGGGGGGGTGAAACCACCGAAGTATACCTACACTTGGAGCGACATCAAGAACTCGGCGTTATTTTGGGTCTTCCTCAGTTTGCCGAGGAGGAGTTCCATCGCTTCGTGGGGGGGGACGCCCTGGAGTGCGCGGCGGAGGGTCCAGAGGCGCTCGAGTTCGTCGGGGTGGAGGAGGAGTTCCTCCTTGCGGGTGCCGCTTTTCTCGATGTTGACGGCGGGGAAGACGCGGCGGTCGGCGAGGAAGCGGTCGAGATGGACTTCCAGGTTGCCGGTGCCCTTGAACTCCTCGAAGATGACGTCGTCCATCTTGCTGCCGGTCTCGACGAGGGCGGTGGCGAGGATGGTGAGGCTGCCGCCGCCTTCGAGGCTGCGGGCGGCGCCGAAGAAGCGCTTGGGCTTGTAGAGGGCGGTGGCGTCGAGGCCGCCGGAGAGGATGCGGCCGGAGTGGGGTGCGACGGTGTTGTAGGCGCGGGCGAGGCGGGTGATGGAGTCGAGGAGGATCACCACGTGGCGGCCGATTTCGACGCGGCGCCTGGCCTTTTCGCCGACCATTTCGGCGACCTGGAGATGGCGTTCCGGCGGTTCGTCGAAGGTGGAGCTGATGACTTCGCCCTTGACGGAGCGGCGCATCTCGGTGACCTCCTCGGGGCGTTCGTCAATGAGCAGGACGATCAGCTCGGCGTCCGGGTTGTTGGCGGCGATGCTGTTGGCGATCTTCTGCATGAGCACGGTCTTGCCGGTGCGCGGGGGGGCGACGATCAGGCCGCGCTGGCCCCGGCCGATGGGCACGATCAGGTCGAGCACGCGCATGGACAGTTCGGCGCTGCCGTGTTCCATGACCAGGCGCTGGGTGGGGAAGCAGGGGGTCTGGCTCTCGAAGGGGGTGATCGCCTTCTTGTGTTCGGGGGGCAGGCCGTTGACCGAGTCGAGCTTGACCAGGGCGAAGAAGCGTTCCTTGTCGCGCGGCGGGCGGATTTGGCCGAGGATGCTGTCGCCGGTGCGGAGGGAGAGGCGGGCGATCTGGGACTGGCTGACGTAGATGTCGCCTGGGCAGGGCTGGTAGCTGAACTCGGGCAGGCGGAGGAAGCCGAAGCCTTCGGGCAGCACTTCGAGGACGCCGCCGCCGGGGACGAGGCCGCCCTTTTCGGTGAGGCCGCGGAGGATGGCGAAGATCAGGTTGTGCTTGTCCAGGGTCCCGACCCCCTCGATGTTGAGGGCGATGGCCATGCGGGTCAGTTCCGCCATGGGCAGGGCCTGGATTTCGGCGAGGGAGAGGTTGGCGGCGGCCGGGGTGGCTGCTGGCCGCGGGGGTGGTTGGATTGGGGGGGGGGCGGCGGGCATCCGATGCTCTTTCTGGCTTGGCGGGGCGGGCTGGCGGGGGGTCACGGCTGGGTCAAGCGGTTCCAGATCGCCGCGCATTGGCGGGCGAGGAGGTCGAGGCTGCCGGCGTTGATCAGGCCGAAGTCGGCCCGGCGCAGTTTTTCGTCGGCGGGGAGCTGGGCGGCGAGGCGGGCGCTGATGTCGGCCTCGGCCAGGCCGCGGCGGCGGAGCCGTTCCCGTTGCAGGGCGGGTGGGCACCAGACGCAGGCGACGGCCTCGAACCAGCTTTCCCAGCCCCCTTCGTAGAGGAGGGGCACGGCGCAGAAGAGGGGGGCGGCGGCCGCTTGCGCCGTGGCGAGCATGTGGTCATGGACCAGGGGATGGATGATGGCCTCCCAGCGTTTGCGTTCCGCGGGGCAGGGGAAGATCCGGGCGGCGAGGCGGGCGCGGTCGAGCTGGCCGTCGGCGGCCAGGATCTCCTCGCCCCAGCGGTCGCGGGCCGCCCGCCAGCCGGCGCGGCCGGGCTGATAGAGTTCATGGACGGCGGCATCGGCGTCCCAGCCGGCGGCGCCCAGCCGGGCGAAGAGGCCGAGGACGGTGCTTTTGCCGGCGCCGAGGCTGCCGGTGATGCCAATCAGGCGCATGTGGGGGGTTCCCTTGGAGAGGCGGCGGCGCTGGGGGTGGGTCAGGCAAGGACGCGGAGCAGGACGCCGGATTGGAAGTCGCCGCCGGCGTAGGCGAGGCGGATGCCCTCGCAGGGGGCGAAGGCGGGGCCCCAGGTGCCGGGGTCGGCGGCGGGCAGGCAGGCAAGGGCGGAGAGTTCGAGGATGCCGGCGTGGGTGATGACCAGGGCGGCGGCGTCTTCCGGGACGCTGGCGGCGAGGGTCAGCCAGAACTCGCGGAGTTGGCGGAGGTAGCTGGCCAGCGCCGGGGTTCCGGCCTGGGCCTGGGCGAGTCCGCGGAAGGCCCGTTTTTCCGCCAGGCAGCGGTCGAGCAGTTCCGCCAGCTCCGGGGGGACGGGGGGCGGGGCGCAGGTGGCGTCGAGGGTGAAGCCCATGGCGGTGGCGGTCTCCCGGGCGCGTTCGGCGGGGCTGGCGAGGACGTGGGAGAAGGGGCCGATCGTCTTGCCGACGTGGCGGGCCAGGTCGCGGCCGGCGGCGGAGAGGCGGTCGTGGGGCTTGTCGCGCTGGGCATGGCGGCGCAGTTCGAGATGGCGCATGACGCGGGCTCCTCGTGGCGGCGGCGGCGGGCTGGGGCGGGTTTGGCCATACCATCGGTGCGGCCGGGCGGAAGTCAACTGGAAATCGCGCTTCAATCGGTTATAGTTTTGGCTTTGTAAGGTGTCCGGTCCGGGTTGGCCGGCGTGGACGCTCCGTTTTCCCCCGCGGCGTGGCCGCGCGATTGAAACCAGCGCGCAAGGAGTCCGAATCATGGGCATGCAGTACAACAAGGTGCAGAAGCGGGCGCGGCGGTTGCGCTACAAGGAACGGCTCAAGGCCCGGGCCAAGGTGGCGGCCGCGAAGAAGAAGTGAGGCGTTCCGCGCAACCCCAAGTCAAGTCCGAAGCACCCCAAGGAGCTAATTGACCCACCGCAAGGTGAACGGCAATTAGCTCCAAGTTTTTTCCCGGAAAGGCGAATGGCCATGGCCGTGAAATACGTCTACACCTTTGGCAAGCAGGCGGCGGAAGGCGATGCCAAGCAGAAGAGCCTGCTGGGCGGCAAGGGCGCGAACCTGGCGGAGATGTGCCGGCTCGGCCTGCCCGTGCCCGCCGGCTTCACCATCACCACCGAATGCTGCACCGCCTATTTCGCCAATGGCGGCCGCTTCCCCGCCGAGCTGGAGGCGCAGGTGCTGGCCGGGCTGCGGCAGGCCGAGGCGGCCATGGGGATGGGCTACGGCGACGCCGCGAACCCGCTGCTGGTGAGCTGCCGTTCCGGCGCCCGCCAGTCCATGCCCGGGATGATGGACACCGTGCTCAACATCGGCTTGTCGCCCGCCACCATCCCCGGCCTGATCCGGAAGACTGGCAACGAGCGTTTCGTCTGGGATTCCTACCGCCGCCTGATCATGATGTACGCCGACGTGGTCATGGAGAAGGCGGAGGGGGTCGAGCCGGTCGAGGGCAAGGGGATCCGCAAGCAGCTTGACGACATGCTGGACCAGTACAAGCACCTCAAGGGCTACAAGAGCGACACCGACCTCGCCGCCGCCGACCTCAAGGAATTGGCCGAGGCGTTCAAGCGCCGGGTCCAGGAAATGCTGGGCAAGCCGTTCCCCGACGATCCCCTGCAGCAGCTCTGGGGCGGCATTGGCGCCGTCTTCAAGAGCTGGAACGGCAAGAAGGCCATCTCCTACCGCCGGATCGAGGGGATCCCCGACGCCTGGGGCACCGCGGTCAACGTCCAGGCCATGGTCTTCGGCAACATGGGTGCGACCTCCGCCACCGGCGTGGCCTTCACCCGCAATCCGGCCACGGGCGAGAACAAGTTCTACGGCGAATGGCTGATCAATGCCCAGGGGGAGGACGTGGTGGCGGGGATCCGCACGCCGAACCCGCTCAACGACGACACCAAGAACGAGCAGAACAAGCACCTGCCCTCCATGCAGGAGCTGATGCCGGAGACCTACCTTCAGCTCGCCGCCATCCGGGCCAAGCTGGAGGCGCATTACCATGACATGCAGGACATCGAGTTCACCATCCAGGAAGGCAAGCTGTTCATGCTCCAGTGCCGCTCCGGCAAGCGCACCGGCACCGCGGCGCTGAACATGGCCATGGAGATGCTCGCGGAGGGGCTGATCGACGAGCGGACCGCCGTGCTCCGCGTCCAGCCGGCGCAGTTGGACGAGCTGCTGCACCCGATCCTCGACCCGGTGGCGGAGAGGAAGGCCGCCCCGCTGGTCAAGGGGCTGCCCGCCGGCCCCGGCGCCGCCTGCGGCGAGATCGTCTTCACCGCCGAAGAGGCGGTGGTTGCCGCCCGGACGGGGAAGAAGGTGATCCTGGTCCGCGAGGAGACGAATCCGGAGGACGTGGAGGGGATGCGCGCCGCCATCGGCATCCTCACCGCCCGCGGCGGCATGACCTCCCACGCGGCGCTGGTCGCCCGCGGCTGGGGCAAGTGCTGCATCGTCGGCGCCGGCGCGCTGCACATCGACCTGGCCAAGCGCCAGCTCCGGATCAAGGGCAGCGAGGTGGTCTTTGGCCCCGGCAGCGTGCTCACCCTCAACGGCAGCAAGGGGCATGTCTACGCCGGCGTCCTGCCGATGATGGCCGCCTCCGAGAACCCGCGCTTCCAGCAGTTCATGGCGATGGCCGACAAGCACCGGCGGATGGGGGTCCGCACCAATGCCGACAACCCCGCCGACGCCAAGCTCGCCCGCTCCTTCGGCGCCGAGGGGATCGGCCTCTTCCGCACCGAGCACATGTTCTACGGCGAAGGCTCCGACAAGCCGCTCTTCCTCCTGCGCAAGATGATCCTCAGCGCCACCTCGGCCGACCGCGTCGCCGTGCTCCAGGAGCTGTTCCCCTTCATGAAGCGCGACATCAAGGCGACGCTGGAGGCGATGGCGGGGCAGCCGGTGACCATCCGCCTGCTCGACCCGCCGCTCCACGAGTTCGTCCCGCACTCCAGCTTGGGGCAGCAGGAACTGGCCGCCGCCCTCGGCGTCGAAGTCGAGGAGGTGCGCAAGCGCGGCGAGGCGCTGCGCGAGAGCAACCCGATGATGGGGCACCGCGGGGTGCGCCTCGGCGTCACCTATCCGGAAATCACCGAGACCCAGGTCCGGGCGATCTTCGAGGCCGCCGCCGAGCTGGCGCTGGCCGGGACGAAGGTGAGCCCCGAGATCATGGTCCCGGTCACCTGCGACGTCCGCGAGCTCGAGTTCACCAAGCGGATCATCGAGAAGGTCCACGCCGCGGTGCTCCAGCAAAGCGGCCTGGCGGCCCTCGAGTACCACGTCGGCACCATGATCGAGATCCCGCGCGCCGCGCTGCTGGCCGACCGCATGGCCCAGGTCGCCGAGTTCTTCTCCTTCGGCACCAATGACCTGACCCAGATGACCTTTGGCTTCAGCCGCGACGACATCGGCGGCTTCATGGGGCACTACCAGGACAAGCGCGTCCTCGACGCCGACCCCTTCCAGACCCTCGACCAGGACGGCGTCGGCGCCCTGATCGAGATGGCGACCGCCAAGGGGCGGCAGACCCGTCCCGGCCTCAAGGTCGGGATCTGCGGCGAACAGGGGGGCGACCCGGCGTCCGTCGAGTTCTGCTACCGCCAGGGGCTGACCTACGTGAGCTGCTCGCCGTTCCGCGTGCCCATCGCCCGCCTCGCCGCCGCCCACGCCGCGATCAAGGCGGAAAAGACGGCCTGAGCGAGCGCCGCCGGCTTGGCCGCCAGGGCGCCGACGTCCCGGGCGGCCGGCCGTGTCCCCAGCCCAGGATTGCCGACGCCAGCGCCACCAATGATTGATTTCCAGCAGGTCAGCAAGCAGTTCGGCACCCAGGTCGTGCTGGATGACGTGAGCTTCCGGATCCATCCCGGCGAGCGGGTCGGCATCGCCGGCCCCAACGGCGCCGGCAAATCCACCTTGTGCGCCTTGGTCACCGGCGACCTGGGGCCGGACCGCGGCGAGGTCGTGGTTCCGCGGCGGGCGCGGCTTGGGCATCTGCGCCAGCAGCTCCGGCCGGACCGGGTCGGGGAAAGCGTCCTCGAATATGCGGAGAACGCGCTGCCGCAAGTGGCGGCGCTGGAGGCGGAGCTGCACGCCCTGGAGGCGGAGCTGCCCGCGCTCGCCGGGGAGGCGCGGGCGAAGGCGCTGGCGCGGCTGGGGCGGCTCCAGACCGATTTCGAGCATCTCGGCGGCTACAGCTTCCGCCACCGCGCCCAGGCGATCCTCGGCGGCCTCGGCTTCGCCGTTGCGGAGTTCGCCAAGCCGTTCCGCCACTTCTCCGGCGGCTGGCAGATGCGCGCCGAACTGGCGCGGGTGCTGCTCACCGACCCCGACGTGCTGATCCTCGACGAGCCGACCAACTTCCTCGACGTGCCCGCCATCGAATGGCTCCATGGCTGGCTCGAAGGCTTCCGCGGCACGCTGCTGCTGATCGCCCACGACCGCTACCTGTTGAACACCCTGACGACCGTCACCCTCGAGGTCGCCGCCAGCCGGGTCACCCGCTACCCCGGCAACTATGACGCCTACATCGCCGCCCGGCGGGGACGCCACGAACAGCTCGCGGCCCTGAAGGAGAACCAGGACCGCAAGCGCGAGCAGCTCGAACGCTTCGTCGAACGCTTCCGCTCCAAGGCGAGCAAGGCGACCCAGGCCCAGAGCAAGCTCAAGCAGTTGGAGCGGCTGGAGGAGATCCAGCTTCCCGAGGAGATCCTCCACCCGCCGCACATCCGCCTGCCGCCGCCCCCGCACTGCGGCGCCGAAGTGCTGCGTGCCGGGGAGGTCGGCGTCACCTACGACGGCAGCCGCTGGATCCTGCGGCACGTGGACCTGGTCCTGAACCGGGGCGACAAGGCGGCGCTGATCGGGCTCAACGGCATGGGCAAGACCACCCTCCTGCGCGCCCTCGCCGGCCGGCTGCCCCCCAGCGAGGGGACGGTCAAGCCCGGGCATCAGGTGGAGATCGGCTATTTCTCCCAGGACTTCATCGAGACCATGCGCCCGGACTGGAGCGTGTTCCAGACGGCGCGCCAGGCGAACCTGGACCTGCCGGAGAAGGAGCTGCGTTCGCTGCTGGGCAGTTTCCGCTTCTCCGGCGCCGCCGTGGAGAAGCCGGTCGAGGTGCTCAGCGGCGGCGAGAAGTCGCGCCTGGCCCTGCTGCGGCTGCTGCTGAAGCCGGCCAACCTCCTGATCCTCGACGAGCCGACCTCGCACCTGGACATCGCCTCGCGCGAAGCGTTGGAGCGCGCCTTGCGCGAATACGGCGGCACCATGCTCATGGTCAGCCACGACATCGAGTTCGTCCGCCGCACGGCCACCACCATTTTCTACCTGACCCCCGCCGGGCTGGCCCGCTACTATGGCGACTATGACTATTTCCGGGCCAAGCTGGCCGCCGAAACCGCCGCCGCCGCGGCAACGGGCGGCCCCGGCACCCCGGCGGAGGCGGCGACGGCCGCCGAGGGGCGGAAGGCGCGCAAGCGCGAGGCCGCGGAGCGCCGCAACGAGCTGTACAAGCGCCGGAAGCCGCTGGAGGCCGCCTTGGCCGCCGCCGAGAAGGAGGCCGATGCGCTCCATGCCGAGCAGGCCGGGCTGCTGCAACGGATGGAACAGCCCGGCGCGGAGTTCGCACCGATCAGCAAGCGGCTGGGGGAAATCCAGCAGGCGCTCGCCGCGGCCACCGCCCGCTGGGAGGATGTGGCCATGCAAATCGAAGAGCTGCTCAAGGGCGAAGCCGATCCGGCGGAGAATGGATAATGGGTAAAGCCATGGCGATCCGGCAAGCGTGGGGCTGGCTGAAGCGCCGCCGCGGCCGCCTGGCCGGGGTGGCGGCCCTGCTGCTGGTGGCGGCCTGCACCGCCACGGCGCCGCCGGCGATCCGGGAGCGGACGCTCGCCCCCGGTCCGGGCAGCGTGGCGCTCCGCCAGGGGGTGCCGCTGGCCGAGACCCAGGGCGGCCCCGCCGAACTCGGGCGGCAGCAGGGCGAGCTGTTCGGCGACCAGATCCGGACGCTGCTCAAGCTGGTCCGCTTCAGCCCGCAGTTTGCCGTTGCCGCCGCCGATGTGGCCAAGCTGGAAGGGCGGATCGCGCCCGCCCACCGGCGGGAAATGCAGCAGATGGCGGCCGCCGCCGGAGTGCCCTATGCCCGGCTCCTGGCGGCCAACGTGGCGCTGGACACGCTCTGCACCGTGCTGGTGGCCGGCGCCGACGGGGCCGGGCCGGTGCGGATCGCCCGCAACATGGACTTCTTCCCGCCGCACCTGCTCGGGCCGGCCACCGTCGTGCTGCTCCGCCGCCCCGCGGGGGCGCACGCCTTCGCCTCCATCGGCTGGCCGGGCTACGCCGGGGTCATCACCGGGATGAACGAACATGGGGTGACGGTCGCGATCCTCCAGAACCATGGCAGCACGAAGGAAGTGCGTGCCGGCACGCCGGTGGCGTTCCGCGCCCGGGAGATCCTGGAGCGGGCGGCGGATGCGGAGCAGGGCGCGGCCATCTTTGCCGCCGGCCCGGTCGCCTCCAGCCATTTTTTGCTGGTCGCCGACGCGCGCACCGCCTGCGTCCGCTGGCAGGACGCGGCCGGGCGCTTCCACCGGCGGGATGCGGCAAACGGCTGGCTGCCCTGGTCCAACGGCGAACCGGATGCGGCCGGCGTCCAGCACGACCGCCGGGCCCGCGAGCTGGCCGCCGCCATCGCCGGCCTGGCCGGCGGCGCCCCCGCCGCGGACGGGCCGTGGCTGAAACGGACGCTGGCCGGCGTCCGCCTCCCCCTGCTCAACGCCCAGGCGATGCTGCTGCTGCCCGGCGAACGCCGCCTGGAGCTGGCCCGGGCCCGGGGCGCCCATCCGGCGGTGGCCGGGCCCTGGATCCGCCTCGACCTTGCCCCCGCCCTTCGTCCCGGAACCGCGGAGTGACGGCCCGCCGCCGCCGGCGGGGGCCTCTCCCGTCCGGATTCGCCCTCTGCGGCCTGTCCATCCTTGGCTGGTTGCCCTGTAAAACTAAAACCTCCACCGCTCCGCGGCGCTCGTGGTTAATAATTCAGGTTCGCTGGATCGGAGCGCTGAAGGCGCGGAGTCATCATAGCCTGGGGCAACTCCCCAGGTTGTTCCCGATTCCCGATCTCAGCCCCACCGGGGCGGCCTCACCATAGCCTGGGGCAACGCCCCAGGTTGTTGTCCGATGGTCAGTTGTGCCCTGGAGGGGCACTTCAACCGGTGGGCCACCGAGGTTGAAGAAGCCCTGACCAGGTAGTTTTCATCTCCTGTGGGGTGGCTGTGGAAAAACGGTGAATGCCAACTTATGTCTATGAAGAATGAAATAGTCGCGCTAGCCAAATCTCAGGGCGCTGACCTTGTAGGGGTTGCCACTGTGGAAGCCTATTCTGCGTACGGCGCTGAGGTCTTGGCACGACTCCAGGAAACGGGGGCGACAGCCAAAGACTACATGCTTTCCGAGGACGCAAGGATATTCTTCGAGACTCTTGCGGATGTCCGCCGCAGATTTCCACCAGCGAAGGCGATTGTCATCATTGGTGCCTATTCCTTCGACGAGGAATGCGACTATCGAACGACAAGACTGAAACTACAGGGCAAGACAGCCAGAACCTATGCCTACTATCCAGTGGTTCGACAGATAGCGGAAAAGGTGGCGTCTTTCATCAAGGATAACGGCCTTCAGGCTATCCATGGACAACAAATTCCACTGAAGTACGTTGCAAGCAGAATCGGTCTGGGATCATACGGGCGGAACGGGCTTTTGTTTAGCAAAAGATTCGGTTCCTACGTTGCTTTGCGTGCGATCATTACCGACGCAGAATTGGAATCTGACACCTTCGAGCCTCCTGAGCTACGATGTGAAGAATGCGGACGATGCCTGAAGGCATGTCCAACGGGAGCGCTTTATGCTCCATACAAAGTCAATCCGGCTCTCTGCATAAACCCGTTGACTCGCAAGGAAGATGATATACCGCGGGAGTTGCGCAGGAAGATGGGCAATTGGGTGTGCGGTTGCGACATATGCCAAGAGGTCTGCCCGATGAACCAAGGTCTCAAACCACGGATGCGGGATCCGCGTGCAGGGTTTGACCCATCCAACCATGACAGTCATCGAACACTACGAGGGCTGGCAAGGTGCCCGAATCTCAGGGAGTTGATGGAGAATGCTCAAACGCCTGTCATGAAGAGAAATGCCGTCATCGCCTTAGCCAATATCGGCACCGGGGAGGCGATGGACATTCTACGGCACTACAAGGATATCGCTACAGGGCAACTCGCGGAGTACATTGACTGGGCAATCGGCCGGATTGCGAAGCAAACGGGAAGACATAACAAGCCTTCGCCGTTGTCCGATCCCTGAAATGACCAGCTCCCGCCGTCAGGCCGACCACCGGCCCGCGCCGGAACCCACCAGCTCCCAGCACAATCCCGCACTCCAGATGGGTCAGCAGCGACACTTCCCGGGCCATTGGTTCGACTGGCGCTTGCAATATCAAAAAACCATGATATAATAAATGCGTGATGAACACCCCGCCACCCCCAGCCAACGCCAGCGGCAGCAGCCCGGAACAGCGGGAGCGCGCCGCACGCGTGCTCCAGGCCCTCGCCCATCCGCTGCGCCTCCTGATCCTCCAGGAACTGGCCGGCGGCGAACTCACCTGCCGCCAGCTCCTGGAGCGCACCGGCGCCGGACAGTCCATGCTCTCCCAGCAGCTCAAGCTGCTCGAAAGCCAGGGGCTGGTCGCCTGCCGCAAGCAGGGCACGCTCAAGTTCTGCGTCATCCGCAACCCCGAGATCCTCAAGCTCTTCACCTGTCTTCACCATCATTTGCGGGATGTGCTCAAGGTCGGCTGAAAATCCGCCGGCGCCTCGTTTTTTTCGCACCCAGAATCCACGGAAAGGAATGCAGCCATGAAAATCGTGATTGTCGGCGGTGTCGCCGGCGGCGCCAGCGCGGCGGCGCGGCTCCGGCGGCTGGATGAAGCGGCGGAGATCGTGCTCTTCGAGCGCGGCGAATACGTGTCGTTCGCCAACTGCGGCCTGCCCTACCACATCGGCGAGGTGATCCCCCAGCGCGACAGCCTGCTGGTGATGACGCCGGAGAAGTTCACGGGGCGGATGGCGGTTGACCTGCGCCTGCGCCACGAGGTGCTCTCCATCCAGCCGGCGGCGCATACCGTGAGCGTGCGCAACCTGGTGTCGGGCGAGACCTTCGAGGAGCGCTACGACAAGCTGCTGCTCTCCCCCGGCTCCACCCCGCTGCGGCCGCCGCTGCCGGGGATCGAGGATCCCGCCATCCTCCAGCTTTGGATCATGGCCGACATGGACGCGATCAAGGCGCGGGTGGACGCCGGCACGAAGCGGGCGGTGGTGGTCGGCGGCGGGTTCATCGGCCTGGAGGTCGTGGAAAACCTGCGGCATCGCGGGGTCGAGGTGACTTTGGTGGAGCTGCTGCCGCAGGTGCTGCCGCCGCTGGATCCGGAGATGACCACGCCGCTGGTTGGCGAATTGGCGCGCCAGGGGGTGCATGTGCGGCTGGGCTCGGCGGTGGCCGGGTTCCGGCGCGACCCGGCGCAGGGGCTGCTGGTGGAGCTGAAGGACGGCGCCGTGCTCCCCGCCGATCTCGTCGTGCTTTCCATCGGTGTCCGCCCCAATAGTGGCTTGGCGAAGGCCGCCGGGCTGGCGGTCGGCGACCGTGGCGGGATCGTGGTGGACGGCCAGATGCGCACCAGCGATCCGGACATTTATGCCGTGGGCGACGCCGTGCAGGTCACCGACCCCGTCCTCGGCGTGCCGGCGCAGGTTCCGCTGGCCGGCCCCGCCAACCGCCAGGGGCGGCTGGCGGCGGACGCCATCCTCGGGCGGGCTGGCGGCGAGGAGTACCCGGGCACCTTCGGCACGGCCGTGGTCAAGCTGTTCGGGCTCACCGCGGCGGGGGTTGGCGCCAATGAAAAGGCGTTGCGCAAGGCCGGCGTCCCGTTCGAGAAGATCTACCTGCACCCCTTCTCCCACGCCACCTATTATCCCGACGCGCAGCAGCTCCACCTGAAGCTGCTCTTCAACCGCGAGGGGCGCATCCTCGGCGCCCAGGCGGTGGGCGGCGAGGGGGTGGACAAGCGGATTGATGTGCTCGCCACCGCCATGCAGGCCGGGCTGAAGGCCACCGACCTTGCCCGGCTGGAGCTGGCCTACGCGCCGCCCTACGGCTCGGCCAAGGATCCGGTCAACTTCGCCGGGTTCGTCGCCGGCAACCTCCTGCGCGGCGACACCGAGCCGGTCCACGCCGACGCCCTGCCGGCGGACGCTTTCCTGCTCGACGTGCGCGAGCCCGCCGAGTTCGAGGCCGGGGCCATCCCCGGGGCGACGCTGATCCCGCTCGGCCAGCTCCGCTCGCGCCTGGGGGAGCTACCGAAGGAACGGACGGTCGTCATCTATTGCGCCGTCGGCATCCGCGGCTATCTCGCCGAACGCATCCTGCGGCAGAACGGCTTCCGCGCCCGGAACCTGGACGGCGGCTTCACCACCTGGAAACTGTTCCATCCGCCGCGGACTCCGCAACCGGCGGTGGCGGCCGCCCCCTGCCTGCCGTCGGTCTGTGGGGCGCCCCTTGATGACTTGGAGCGGGAGGCGCCCGCCGCGCCGGCCGAGCCGGTGGCGACGCTCGACGTCCGCGGCCAGCAATGCCCCGGCCCGATCGTCGCCGTCAAGCAGGCGCTGGACGGGCTGCCGGCCGGCGCCACGCTCCGGATCCTGGCCAGCGACCGCGGCTTCCTGAACGACCTGCCGGCTTTCTGCGGCGCCACGGGGCATGCCTTGCTGGAGCTGAAGGCGACGTCAGAAGGGATCACGGCCCTGGTGGCCAAGGCGGCGCCCGCCGCGCCGGCGTCGGTTGCCGCCGCCGCGCCGCCGGCCGGAGCGCCCAGCAAGCGCACGACCATCGTCCTCTTCAGCAACGACCTGGACAAGGCGCTGGCGGGGCTGATCATCGCCAACGGCTTTGCCGCGCTGGGGCACGAGGTGAACGTCTTCTGTACCTTCTGGGGGCTGAGCCTGCTGCGCAAGGAGCAGCCGCCGGCGCTGCGGAAGGGGTTCCTGGACCGCATGTTCGGCTGGATGCTGCCGCGCGGGCCGCGCCGGCTGGCGCTCTCCAAGCTGCATTTCCTCGGCGCCGGCACGGCGCTGATGAAGCAGGTCATGGCGCAGAAGGGCGCGCCCGACCTGCCGGGGCTGCTCGGCCAGGCGAAGCTCCTGGGGGTCAAGTTCCTGGCCTGCGAGATGGCGATGAACGTGATGGGCATCCGGCTGGAGGAGCTGATTGACGGCGTCGAGCCCGCCGGCGTCGCCAACTTCGCCGCCCTGGCCGAGAAGGGGGGGCCGACCCTGTTCATCTGAGCCAGCCTCAGCCCTCCCACCAGCGGCCGGCCTTGGCGCTGGCGCGGAGGCAGTCGAGGTTTTGGGCCGGGGAGGAGCGTTCCAGCCGGGAGCGCACGGCGGCATCCGGCGCCGGCAGGGTGCCGACGGTGGCGAAGAAGTCGTTGCGCGCCTTGCGGGCGGGGAAGTCGCTGGCGCCTTGGCCGACGTAGGAATAGCCGGCATGGCGCAGGAGGCGGGTCTGGCCGACGAACACCTCGGCGCCGCGCAGGAAGCCGGGGATCAGCGGCCGCAGTTCGGCGGCGCTGAAGTCGTCCACGAACCGCTGCCCCGGCGCGTTCAGCTCGGTGCCGACGTTGACCGGCAAGTCCCGCGCTTCGGCGGCCTTCACGAATTCATGCAGCGCCTGGACCTTCCGGGCGCGTTCGGCGGGATCCTTGACGTTCCAGTTGCGGTCGGGGATGATCCCCACCGCGGCGACCCCCTTGGCCACGGCGCAGTCCAGGAGCCGGTCCGGGTCGCGCTCGCCGGCGCTGAGGCCGTTGAGCCAGGCCAGCATTGGCAGGGCCTGGCAGTCCAGGATCAGCCGCGCCACCTCGTCGAGCTTGGGGAAGGTCGCTTCGCCGGGCTGGACGTAGCCCAGGCCGCCCTGCTTCATCAGCTTGGCGCGGAGGAAGTCGAGGAACGCGTTGTGCGAATGGGCCTTGGCCAGCACGTCGGCGGCGGCCATGCGGAAGACGCCGGCCCAGTATTCGGCCATGGCCCCCAGTTGCCCCTCCGCCCGGTGCAGCGCCTTTTCGTAATAGGCCCGGACGAGGTGGCGTTCGGTGACGTTCTGGGCGGGGGTCAGCGGCAGCACGTCCTTCTCGTAGTCCAGCCGCAGGCCGCCAAGGTGCGGCGCGATGCGCGCGATCAGCTCCCGGTTGCGCTGGTGGGCCTGCCGCATCAGCGCCTCGAAGCGCTCCGCGGTGGCGCTGCCGGCCGCCGGCGCGCCCTGGAAGCCGAACCCCATGAAGTAGACCACCCCCGGTTCCCCCGGCGAGTTCACCTCCTCTTCCGCGAACTCCGGGAGGAACACCCGGCTCTCGAAGCCGGCGGCGGCGCGCAGCTCCAACCGATCCGTGGCCGCGAACCATTCCTCCAGGCCGGTGAGCACGTCGAAATCAACCAGCCCCGCCGCGGCCAGCCCCCGTTGCCGCGCTTCCCAGGCGATGCGGCTGGGCGACCAGCCCTCGCCGTTGAAGGAGTGGAAGCTGTGCATGTGCAGGTTGACCGCCGGCACCTCCGCGGGCCAGCTTTTCGTCCCGGCCAGCAGCCGGCTCAGCGCATCCTTGCGGACGGCGGGGTCGAAGTCGTTGAGTTTCGCGGGAAGGTCGTTGCCATTGCTCATGGGGGTGTGGCTCCTGGGCGGCGTGGGTGGTGCGGAAACATACCATCGGCCGGCGGGGCTGTCCATCGGGCGCCGTGTTGCGCCGCGCCGGCGTTCCATTACATTCCCCAGGTCATTCCCACGACGGCCATCCCCCGAGGAGTTATGCGCGAAGAGATTGCAACGGCGGAACGGCAGCGGACCATCCGCCAGCCGGTTTCCGCATCCGGGATCGCCCTGCACACCGGCAACCGGGTGAAGATCACCCTGCGCCCGGCCCCGCCGGAGACGGGCGTGCGCTTCCGCCGGCTGGACTTGCCGGGGACGCCGGAGATCCGGGCCCATGCCGGCCAGGTGAGCGACACCCGGCGCGGCACGACCATTTCCGAGGGGGGCGCGGCGGTGCATACGGTGGAGCACCTGCTGGCGGCCGCCAACGCCCTGGGCTATGACAACCTCATCGTCGAAATGGCCGGGCCCGAGCCGCCGGTGTTCGACGGCAGCGCCCAGCAGTTCGTGGAGCTGCTCGACGCGGCGGGCGCGGCGGAGCAGGAGGCGCCCCGGCGCTACTTCGTCATTGACCAGCCGGTCTGGTTCAGCGCCGGCGAAACCCACGTCGTGGCGCTGCCGGACAGCGCCTTCCGCATCTCCTGCTCGGTCAAGTACAACGCCACCATCCTCGACTGCCAGTATCTCTCCCTGGAAATCACCGCGGAAAGCTTCCGCAACCAGCTCCAGCTCGCCCGCACCTTCTGCCTCTTCCACGAGATCGAGTACCTGATCAAGAACAACCTGATCCGCGGCGGCAGCCTGGACAACGCGGTGGTGATCAAGGGCGACGCCGTGCTCAGCAAGGACGGCCTGCGCTACCCCGACGAGTTCGTCCGCCACAAGATGCTCGACATGGTCGGCGACCTCTTCCTGGCCGGCCGCCGGCTGAAGGGGCACTTCATCGGGATCAAGCCCGGCCATCCCGCCAACGTCGAGCTGGCCCGGCGCATCATCGGCCTGCCTCCGGTGAAGGGCTGAAGCCCGCCACGCACCCGCAACCCCGCAAGGAGCCTGCCATGAAAAGCGCATTCGAACGGGCCATGGAACGCCTCGGCGGCGGCACCGCCAGCTTCACCGAGGAGCAGAAGGCGAAACTGGCCGACGTCACCGCCTTCTACACCGCGAAGATCGCCCATGCCAAGCTGATGGCGGAGGCCGAAATGCGCAAGCTCGGCCCCGCCGATGCCGCCGGCGAGGCGACGGTCCGCGGCCGCCTGGCCGCCGAGATCGCCAGCCTCGAAGCGGAACGCGAGGCGAAAAAGGGGGCCCTCCGCCGCGAGTTCGGCGCGGAGTGAGGGGGGAGTTTCGAGTTCCGAGTTCCGAGTTCCGAGTTCCGAGTTCCGAGTTCCGAGTTCCGAGTTCCGAGTTTCGCGGCACGGAGTGAGAGTGAGAGCATGAAGGTGCAGGAAGAGGCGGCCATCCTGGCCAACCGGCGGTTGCACGGCGACTATTGGCAGGTTGATTTTGCCGCGCCGCGGATCGCCCGGCTGGCGCAGCCCGGGCAGTTCGTGCATGTGCGGATTCCGCAATTGGAGCACTGCGTCCTCCGGCGCCCCTTCAGCATCTACAACGTCGAGCCGGTGGCGGGCACGCTCAGCGTCATCTACAAGATCGTCGGCGAGGGCACCGCCGCCTTGGCGCGGCAGCCTGCCGGGGTGGTGGCCGACTTGCTCGGGCCGCTGGGGCGCGGCTTCACCATCCCCGCCGATCCGGCCGTGCTGCCGGTGATCGTCGCCGGCGGCTATGGCTGCGCCGCGACCTACCTGCTCGCCCGCCGCTGCGCCGCCGGCCGCCCGCCGGTCTGCCTCTTCGGCGCCCGCACCCGGGACGATTTACTGCTGGTCGCCGAGTTCCAGGCCCTGGGCTGCGACGTCCGCATCGCCACCGACGACGGTTCCGCCGGCCGGGCCGGCTTCGTCACCCTGCTCCTGGCGGAACTGCTCGACACCCCCGGCGCCGGCCCCTTCTCCATCCATGCCTGCGGCCCGAACCCCATGCTCAAGGCGGTCACCGGGCTGGTGCTGGCCCGCGGCCTCGACGCCGAGATCAGCCTGGACCATGCCATGTGCTGCGGCGTCGGCGCCTGCTTCGCCTGCGTGGTCAAGCGCAAGGCCGCCAATGCCGACGGCTGGGAGTATTCCCGGACCTGCATTGACGGCCCGGTCTTCCCCGCCTCCGAAACGGTCTGGGACTGAGATGGATTTGCCGGGGACAGCGGTGCTGCAACTGCCGGACGGCCGCGGCGGCGGCTGCGTCTGGCGGCGGTTCCACAACCCCTGCACGGTCATCCAGGCGCGGAGTTGCGCCGAGGTGCTGCCGGCCTTGGCGGAAATCGCGGCGGCGACGCGGCGCGGCCTGCACGCCGTCGGCTTCATCGCCTACGAGGCCGCGCCCGCCTTCGATGCCGCCCTGGCCGTCCACCCCGTTACTCCCGGCGGCTTGCCGCTGCTCTGGTTCGGGCTCTACGCCGGCCACGAGCCGTTTCCCTGGCCGTCCGCGGAGTCCGCGGCGCCGCCGCCCGCCTTGGAGTGGCGGCCGGAGATGGCTGAGGCGGAGCACCAGGCCGCCATCCGCCGGGTCAAGGCCGCCATTGCCGCCGGCGCCACCTACCAGGTCAACCTCACCCTGCGGCTGGAGGCCGCCTGGCCGGCGGGCGTCCCGGCCTGGCCGCTCTTCGCCGCCCTCTGCCAGGCCCAGCAGCCGCTGCGCCACGGCGCCTTCCTCGACCTTGGCGGCCACGCGCTCCTCAGCGCCTCGCCGGAGCTGTTCTTCGAGCTGGACGGGGGGAGCGTGACCTGCCGGCCAATGAAGGGCACCGCGCCGCGCGGCCGCACCACCGCCGAGGATGCCGCCCTGGCCGCCGCCCTGCGCCGGTCAGCGAAGGACCGGGCCGAGAACGTCATGATCGTGGACATGGTCCGCAACGACCTGGGGCGGATCGCCGAGGTGGGCAGCGTCCGGGTGCGCCGCCTCTTCGAGGTCGAGCGCTACGCCACCGTCCACCAGCTCACCTCGACCGTCACCGCCCGCACCCGCGCCCCGCTGCCGGAGCTGCTCCGCGCCCTCTTCCCCTGCGCTTCGATCACCGGCGCGCCGAAGGTGGCGACGATGCGGCTGATCCGCGAGCTGGAGCCGTCCCCGCGCGGCATCTACACCGGCGGCATCGGCTGGATCGGGCCGGCGGGGCAGGCCCGCTTCAACGTCGCCATCCGCACCGTGCACCTTGACCGGGCCGCCGGCTGCGCCCGCTTCGGCACCGGCGGCGGCATCGTCTGGGATTCCACGGCGGAAAAGGAGTGGGCCGAGTGCCAAACCAAGGCGCTGGTGCTGACCGCCCGCCGCCCCGCCTTCAGCCTGCTGGAAACGCTGCGGTGGACGCCCGCCCGCGGCTTCGTCCTCCGGGAACGGCACCTGGCGCGGCTGGCGGACTCCGCCGCGTATTTCGGCTTCCCCTGTGCCTTGGCCGCCCTTCGGGAACGGCTGGCGGCCGCCGCCGCGGAGTTCGCAACCACGGGCGGCGGCGGCGGCCGCCGCGTCCGGCTGCTGCTGGCGGCGGATGGCACGGCGACGCTGGAGGCGGTGCCGTTCACGCCCGAGCGGGGCCGGCCCCGCCGCCGTTGGCGGCTGGCGCTGGCCCGGGAGCCGGTTGATGCCTCCGACGTCTGGCTCTACCACAAGACGACCCGCCGCGAAACCTACGAGGCGGCGCGGGCCGGGCGGCCGGAGGTGGACGACGTCATCCTCTGGAACGCCGCCGGCGAGGTCACCGAGACCACCCTTGCCAACCTGGCGGTGAAGCTGGCCGGCGTCTGGGTGACCCCGCCCGTCGGAAGCGGACTGCTCCCCGGCACGTTGCGTGCCGCCCTCCTGGAGCGCGGCCGGCTGCGGGAGCGGGTGGTGACCATTGCCGACTTGGAGCGGGCCGAGGAGATTGCCCTGTTCAACTCCCTCCGCGGCTGGATCCCCGCCCGCTTGGCGTGACCGGCCGGCTACCGCGGCTGCCGCCTCAGGCGTTCCAGGGGCACATTGCTGACCACTGCCACGACCGGCGGCGCCCCCGGCAGGGAGGCGTGGTCAACCTCGTGCAGGGGCGTCCCCGGGGGCAGCCGTGCCTGGAGTGCCGCCACGTCACGCACCGCCACCAGGCAGGGCTTGGCCCCTTGCAGCCGCCCGGCGGCCTCCGCCGTGGGGACGCGGGGGGTCATGGTGTCCAGGTAGAATTGCAGGGCGAAGACGGCGTCTTCGGCGTAGACGATCTCTGGCCGTCGGCCAAAGCTGGCCTCCAGCCGTTTCGCCAGGTCGCGCACGGCAACGGTCTGCGCGGTCCATTCCCCCTGGCTCCAGGGTCCGTGGTAGTAGGCGGCGTAGGTGGCAATCAGCAGTGCCGTCGTGCCCGCCGCGGCCCACCAGGCCGCCGCCGGGCGGTGGAGCCAGCGCCGGAATGGGAGCCGGGTCAGCTCCCGCGCCCCCAGCAGGGAGGCGGCTGGCAGCAGCGGCATGATCAAGTCCGGACGTTGGTGCGAGGCCAGCCCGAGGATGGCCAGGCTGCCGAGGATGAAGCAGGCGAGGAAGCGTTCGAGGCGCCGCTCCGCCGCCGCCGCCGCTGGGCGGCGGAAAACCGTGACGAGCCCCAGGACGGCGAGCGGGCTCCAGGGCAGGTAGCGGCTCGCCAAATAGAGGGCTGGCTTGAACAGGCCGCTGCCGGGAAGGTGCCCGTTCTTGGCGACCGCGTGCCCCACCAGCTCGCTCCCGATCATCTTCTGGAGCAGCCGGTCGCCCAGCTCACCGTAGGCGAGCAGCAGCCAGCCGAGGGTGAGGGCCAGGAACAGCAGGAGGCCGGGGAACAGCCGCGGGCGCAGGGGCGGGGAGGCGGGGTCGCCGCGCCGGCACCACAGTCCGGCACCCAAGGCGCAGGCGACGAAAAGCGCGCCCGCCGGCCCCTTGGTCAGGGTCGCCGCCGCCAGGGCCAGCCACGGCCAGACCCAGCCGCCTTGCCTTTCCCAGGCGCGGAAGGCGAGCAGCAGCGCCAGGGTGACGGTGAAGGTGAACAGCGGATCGGTGCGGCCTTGGCAGAGCATCCGCACCCCCAGGCTGGAAGTGAGCAGCATCAGGGCCGCGGCCAGCCCCGCTGCCGGCGACATGTACCGCCGCCCCCAATGCCAAATGAGCAGGGCGCTGCCCAGCATGGCGAGGCCGGTCGGCAGGTAGAAGCTCCAGGCGCTCATCCGCCCCAGGAGCAGCACCAGGCCGGCGCCGAGCCAGGTGTAGAGTGGCGGCTTCGAGGTGATGGCGAGAGTTTCGTGGCCGGGGAGGTTCTGGAAGTCGTCCCGCTGCACGATCCAATGGCCGTTGCGGGCGGCGTCCAGCATGTAGGCGGCGGGGCGTTCCTGGTCCTTGTCCAGGAGGTCGGGCGGGGCGGAAATGCGGAGCAGGAAGAGGGCCGCCCAGATTCCGGCGACGATGAGGAGGGGAATCCAGGCGGGGGTCGGGCGGGGCGGATTTGGCGCAGCAGTGGTCATGGCGACGGCGTCCCTCACGCTGGCGACGGCGTCCCTCAAGCTGGCGGCGGCGTTGCCGGTGGGCTGGCCACGGCCTTGGGCCGGCGCCGGCCGGCGGCGGCCGGGAGCGCCAGGGCCAAGGCGGCCAGCCAGGCCGGCAGCAGGAGGGGCCACCAGCGGCGGAGGAAGGGCCAGGCTTCCGTCGCGGCGCGGGACTCGAGTTTGGCCAGCAGTTTTTCCAGCCGCGCCACCGGTTCCACCTGGAACACCTGTTCGGCCACCGAGCCGGGGCGGACCTGGAAGAGCAGGAGGTGGTGGAAGAGGCCGACGTCGCCGAACTTGTCATGGCGCAGCCGCGCCCCGCCGCCGCCGGAGACGAGATAGGCGGTGGGGCCGACCTGGGTGCGCGCCAGGCGGTGGTAATGGCCGCTGAGCACGTAGTCAACCCGGTAGCGTTCGAAGAGTTCGCCGAACTGGGCGGCGCCGGGGAAGTCGCTGGTCGGGATGTCCACCGCGGCGGGCGGGCTGTAGTGCATGAAGACAAAGCAGCGGCGGTAGCGCCCCCGTTCCTTGCGCAGGATGCCTTCCAGCTCGTGCAGGGTCGCCTCCCGCAGTTCCGGGACGACGGTGCCACCCAGGCCGATGAAGAGGCAGTCGCGGTAGCCGAAATGGAAGTTGACCGGGCCGTAGTCCTGTTCGAACTCCTTGGGGCCGAAGCCATCGCCGATGTCGTGGTTGCCGGCGACGATGAACGTCGGCAACTCCAGCCCCGTTTCCGCGAACTCCAGCCGGAAGAAGCGGTGGTGGCGCGCGGCCGGGTCGGCGGCGCAGTCGCCCAGGAGCACCAGGAACTCGACGTTGGGCTCCGCCCGCAGCCGTTCCACGACGAGTTCGAAGTTCTCCATGCCGGTGTTGATGTCGCCGATCACCGCGAAGGTGAAATCGTCGTTGCCGCCGGCGCCGGGGCGTTTGGCCAGCAGCGCCTTGGCCACGGCGTTGCCCAGGTTGGCCGGCGCCTCGCCCAGCCCATGCTCATAGGCGCCATGGTAGAGCGTGAAAAGCGCATACGCCAACGCCAGGGTCAGGGCGGCGCAGGCGGCGCGTGCCAGCCAGCGGCGCGCCACGCTCCCGGAGTCAGGGTGCCGTTCCATTGGATCTTGTCCTTTCAGGTGTCTTTCCGGCGGCTGGTGCCAGGGCGGGCGGCGGGAGGTTGCTGAAGACACGGAGGAAATTCGCGCCGGTTTTTCCCCAGTGCCTGGGGTCGAAGCCGGGAATGCCCTTGGGCCAGGGGATGACCTCGTGGAGGGGCGTCCCCGGTGGCAGGGCGGCCCGCAGCAGCTTGCCGTCGTCCAGGTCGTCGTTGGTGCCGACGCCGGTGACGATGAGGAGCGGCCGCTTCGCCGTGCGCAGCCATTGGGCCGCCTTTTCGGGCGGTGGTTGCCGGACGAGGGTGTTCTCCATGATTTGCAGGCCGACGGCGGCGCGGCTGGTGATGATCAGCTCTGGCGGCTCGCCGGCCTTGGCCCAGGCCGTTTCCAGCGCCCGCAACTGCCGGTGGACTTCCAGCGTCCCGGCCGTGCGCATGACCGCCCGGTCCTGGCGCCAGAGCGGCCCGAAGTAGTAGGCCATGGCCACCAGCAGGGCCAGCGCTGGCACGCCGAGGAGCGCCGCCGCCTGGCGCGGGCTGGCGGGGCGCCACCAGCGGGCGACTTCCACGGCCGCCAGCAGGGCTAGCGGCGGGGCCAGCGGCAGCATCAGGTCCGGCCGGCGGTGCGTGGCCAGGGAAAAGAGCAGCAGACTGCCCAGGAAGAAGGCGGCGAGGAAGCGCCCCGCCCGCCGCCGCTCCGGGGAGGGATCCGGCCGGATCCAGAGGCGCCACAACGCCAGCGCCGCGGGCAGCGACCACGGCAGCATCCGGCTGAGGATGTAGCCGGCGGGCTTGAACCAGAACGCCAGGCCGGGTGCCGCCTGCCGCTCCTGCCCACCCACGGCGTGGCTGACCAGCTCCTGGATGACTAGGCGATCCCAGAACCGCGGTCCCGCCTCCTGCCAGCCCAGCAGGAACCAGCCGCCACCGATGCCCAGGAAAAGCAGCAGCCCCAGAAGATGTTCGCGGACGGGCGATGGCTGGGCCGGGGCCGGCGTGCCGGGCTCATGCCGCGGCGCAAATGGTGCCGCCAGCAATCCCATGGCGCCCAGCGCCAGCCCCAGCGGCCCCTTGGCCAGCGTCGCCACCGCTGCCGCCAGCCAGAACCAGAGCCAGCCGCGCCGGCGTTCCCAGGCCAGGTAGGCGGCGTAGGCGGCGGCCAGGACGCAGGCGGCGAACAGCCCGTCAATCCGCGCCTGGTGCAGGGAGCGCAGCCCGAACGGCGAGAGCAGGAAGAGCAGGGATGCCAGCCGCCCCTCCCATTCGCCGAAGGCGCGGCGGCCCCACTGCCAGAGCAGCAGCATGGTCGCCAACGTGGCGAGGAGGGCCGGGGCGTACAGCGCCAGCTCGGTCAACCGGCCGCCGGTGGGCAAGGCCGCCGCGGCCGAAAGCCAAGTGTAAAGGGGCGGTTTCCCGGCCAGCCGGCCAACTTGGTCCTCCTGGGCGAACCAATGCCCGTTGCGCAGCAGGTCCAAGGTGTACGCCGCCTGCCGTTCCTGGTGGTCCTCGTCAACGAAATCGGGAAGTGCCAGGGAACGCAACAGCCCAAACGCCAGCCAAACCACGAGGATGGCCAGCCACCACCGGCTGCCGCTGGCGGGCTGGAGGGGCGCGTTGGGTGGCAGGCGACGTTTCATCTTTGCGTTCCTTTGCCGGAAAGGCGGGTTGGCGACCGGAAACATTTACCATAGTGCCTGCCAGTGCCGGGGCAACGCGGTGGCCGTTAATTTCCGGTTAGCCAGAGAAAACCGGGATCGGGGTCGGGATCCCGGCGCGGCCGGGAAAGTGGTGGCCCGTCCCCGCTGCCGGAATCTCTGTGCCCCGTTCCCGTCACCAACGGCGACGCACGGAGCCAGCCCAGGGTTGCCAAACCCTGGGGTTGGAGTTTGGCAGAAGGCCATGGCTGATGATCGTCCGCGTCCTTGCCCACAGGACGGGAATATGGGCGGGGGGCGGGCAGGGCGGGGGCGGCGGATTAGGTTACCGGGAATTCATTTGGGCGCGATGCGGCCGGAGGACGGTTGTGGCTTTTCCAGGAATGCAGGTGGTCCATTTCATCGGGGTCGGCGGCGTCGGCATGTCCGGGCTGGCCACCATCCTCTTGCAGCGCGGCGTGGCCGTCTCCGGCACGGACGCGGCGGACTCGCCGGCCCTCGAACGGCTGGCGCGGCTGGGGGCCGTGATCCATGTCGGGCATGATGCCGCCCAGCTCCCGGCCGGCGCCGACGTGGCGGTCTATTCCAGCGCCGTGCCGCCGGAGAACCCCGAGTTCGCCGAAGCCATCCGCCGCGGCCTGCGCCTGGTGCGGCGCGGCGAGTTCCTGGCGGAGCTGGCCTTGGCCTTCCCCACCGTGGTCGCCGTCGCCGGCTCCCACGGCAAGACCACCACCGCCGCCATGCTCGCCCACATCCTCCGCGAGACCGGCCGCCGCCCTGGCCACCTGATCGGCGGCGACGTGCCCGGCTGGGCCGCCCCCGCCGCCGCCGGTGCCGGCCAGATCCTGGTCACCGAGGTGGACGAGAGCGACGGCACCCAGGCTTGCCTGCGCAGTTCGCACGCCATCGTCACCAATGTTGACGACGACCATTGCTGGAGCCTCGGCGGCGTGCCGGCCCTGGAACAGTGCTTCCGCGACTTCGTCGGCCAGGCCCGGGAGCTGTTCTGCCATGATGACCCGACTTCGCAACGGCTTTTCGCCGGCCATCCGCGGGCGCATTTCCTGGGCGACGCCGCGCTGCCGGCCGGGCTGGCGCCGGCCGTGCCGGGGCTGCACAACCGGCGCAATGCCCAGCTTGCCCTGGCCGTGGCGACGGCGTTGGGCGTGCCCCCCGCGGCGGCGCTGGCGGCGCTGGCGAATTTCCCGGGCGTCTCCCGCCGCCTGAGCGAGCGCTACGCCTCCCCCACCGGCGATGCCGTGGTCATCGAGGATTACGCCCATCATCCGGCCGAGCTGCGGGCTTCGCTCCAGGGGTTGCGCGAACGCTATCCCGGCCGGCGCTTCACGGTCATCTTCCAGCCGCACCGCTTCGAGCGCGTCAAACGCTACGCCGCGGAGTTCGCGACGGTGCTGGCGGAAGGGGCGGACGCCGTCTTCCTCATCCCCCCCTTCGCCGCCTGGCGCCAGGATCAGGACCTGGCCGATCCGCGCGGGATCGTGGCGGCGATCCACGGCCCGCCGGCAACCTACTGGGAAAAGGGGCTGGAGGAGCTGGCGGCGGAACTGGCGGCGGCGGCCGGGAGCCAGGTGACTCAGGAGCCAAGGCAACTTTTCGCCGTGGTCGGCGCGGGGGACGTGGGGCGGCTGGCGGGGCTGCTGCGGAGTTCGCTGGCCGAGGCCTGGCTGGAGCGGGCGCGGGCGGCGCTGCTGGCGCTGCCGGCGCTGGCGGGCGGCGCCGTCTCGCGGGAAAAGAGCTGGGCGGAGCTGACCACCCTCGGCGCGGGGCTGGCCCGGCCGCTGGTGGTGTATCCGGCGACCCTGGCCCAACTGCGGGCGGCGCTGGCCTTTGCGGAGTCCGCAAAGGCGCCGGTGGCCGTGCTCGGCGGCGGCAGCAACCTGGTCGGGGCCGACTGGGAGCCGCCGCGCATCTGGCTCTGCCTGCGCCAAGGCGAGTTCCGGGGCGGCGACTGCCGGCCCGCGGCGGGGGATGCGGCCGGCGCCGCGCCGCTGTGGCGGGCCGGGGCCGGGGTGACGCTGCGCACGCTGTTCGAGGCTGCTATCCACGCCGGCCTGCCCTGTGCGGAGTTCGCACCGCTGGCCTGGATCCCGGGCACCCTCGGCGGCGCCCTGCGGATGAACGCCGGCGCCGACGGCGTCTGCCTTGGGGAGTTCGTGGTGGAAGTCGAGGGGGTTGGGCGTGACGGTTCGCCCTGGCGCCGCCCCGGCGCGGCGCTCGGCTGGGGCTACCGCCGGTCCGGCATTCCCGAGGCGGTGATCGTCACCGCCGCGACGCTGCGGCTGCCGGTGGCGGAACTGGCGGCGGCCGAGGGGCGGCTGCGCGAGTCCGGCGAGCGCCGGCGCGCCTCGCAGCCGCGGGGGGCCAGCGCCGGCTGCGTCTTCCGCAACCCCGCGCCGGAGCTGCCGGCGGGGCGGCTGGTTGACCGGGCCGGATGCAAGGGTATGGTGCTGGGCGGCGCGTCGGTGAGCGGGCTGCACGCCAATTTCATTCTCACCGAGGGGCGCGTCCCGGAAAAGGATTTCCTGAATTTGCTGCTGCGGGTGCGGCAGCAGGTGTTTGCGCGGACTGGAGTGTTGCTCATGCCGGAAGTCAGGTTTGCGGGGGTTGAGGCGGCGGGGGAGGTGGCCGCGGGGCTGCCGGCGCCGCGGGTGGTGGTGCTCAAGGGCGGGCCGTCCAGCGAACGTGCCATTTCGTTGCGGTCGGGGGCGGGGGTGGCCGCGGCGTTGCGCGAGGCGGGCTATGAGGTGGCCGAGGTCGAGTTCGCCGCCGCCGCGCTGCCGGAGCTGCCGGCCCAGTTCGACGTGGTCTTCCCCGTGCTGCACGGCGCCTTCGGCGAGGACGGCCAGATCCAGGCGCTGCTGGAGGCGAAGGGCATCCACTACGTCGGCAGCGGCCCTGCCGCCTGCAAGCGGATCATGGACAAGCTGGCCACCAAGGAGGCGTTGGCCGCCGCCGGGGTGCCCACCGCGAAATGGGCCGCGCTCGCCGGGCCGGACGCGCCGCCGCCGGCGGAGCTGCGCTTCCCGGTGGTGGTCAAGCCAAACGAGCAGGGCTCCTCCATCGGCGTGAGCAAGGTCGAGGCGGGCGACTTGGCCGGCTGGCGGCGGGCGCTGCAGGCGGCGTTCGACCTGGACCGCTGCGTGTTCTGCGAGGAGTTCATCCGCGGCACTGAGATCACCGTCGGCCTGCTGGACGGCCAGGCGCTGCCGGTGGTCGAGATCCAGCCGAGCGGCGAGGGGCGCTGGTACGACTTCGACGCGAAGTATGAGCACCGCCAGGGGCACACCGAGTATCTCTGCCCGCCGCAAAGCGTGCCGGCGGCCGTGCAGCGGCGCGCCCAGGAGCTGGCGGAGCGGAGCTACCAGGTGCTTGGCGCCAAGGACTTGCTGCGGGTTGACTTCATCGTGGACGCCGCCGGCACCCCCTGGTGCCTGGAGGCGAACGCGATCCCCGGCTTCACCCCGACCAGCCTCCTGCCGAAGGCGGCCAAGGTGGCGGGGATCAGCTTCCCCGAACTCTGCGCCCGGCTGGTCAAGGCCAACCTCTGAGGCCGCGGGCGGGCTGGGCGCCGCAACCCCAGGGACTCCCCCCGTTTGGGGTCTCCGCCGGCCAAGCCGACTTGCGCCCCGCCGGGGCGCAAATCAATGATGCTGTCCCCCCGACCCCCGGCTGAAGCCGGGGGCTCTACACCCCGGCCCCTCACGGGGCCTTGCATTTCCGCCGCCCGGCCGCCCGCCGCCTGCAGCCCGCAGCCCGCAGCCCGCAGCCCGTGGCCCGGCAGCCCGGCAGCCCGGCAGCCCGTGGCCCGCAGCCCGCAGCCCGTGGCCCGGCAGCCCGTGGCCCGGCAGCCCGTGGCCCGGCAGCCCGTGGCCCGGCAGCCCGCCGCCCGCCGCCCGCAGCCCGCCGCCCGCCGCCCGCCGCCCGATGGTTGCGGGGCGGGGCGGGTCAGTGGCCGGCGGCGACGGCGGCGGGCGGGGCGGGCCGTTGCAGTTCCCGCAGGTCGGCCATGACCTGGAGCGCCTCGGCGAGCATCAGGTCCTTGGGTGGCGGCGGCGCCTCCTCCCCCTCCGGGGTCGGCGGCGTGGGCCGGCGGCGGGATGTGAAGGTGCTGGCCTGGATTTGGTCGGCGAAGGCCTCCTCCTCATGGAGCAGCGCTTCGCGCCCTTCCCGGGAAAGGGGAAGGTTCTTGCGGGCGCGGAGTTCGCCGTAGCGCTGGACGGAGTCGCGGTAGGCGGCCATTTCGGGGTCGGCGGCCAGGCGGGCGGCGGAGCGTTGCTTGAGGGCGGGCAGGAAGGGGCGGACGTCGCCGGCGATGGCGGGCAGGGGGAGGGGGGCGATCTCGTCCCACGGCAGGGCGGCGGGGAGGTTGCTTTCGCCGAGTTCCATGAAGTCGGTGAAGGAGGGGAAGGCGATGTCGGGGGTGACGCCCTTGCGCTGGGTGGAGCCGCCGTTGACGCGGTAGAACTTGGCGAGGGTCAGCTTGAGCGAGCCGGGGTCGCGGCGGAGCTGGGCCTGGAAGGGCAGGCGGATGGCCTGGTCGAGGTTGATGACGCTTTGGACGGTGCCCTTGCCGTGGGTCGAGCCTTCGCCGATGACCACGGCGCGGCCGTAGTCCTGGAGGGCGGCGGCGACGATTTCGGAGGCGGAGGCGCTGAGGCGGTTGGTGAGGACGACGAGCGGGCCGGTGTAGAGCGGTTGCGGGCGGGTGGACTTCTGGATGTCCAGCCGCCGTTCGCTGTCGCGCACCTGGACGACGGGGCCGCGGGGGAGGAAGAGGCCGGCGATGGCGATGGCTTCGTCGAGGCTGCCGCCGCCGTCGGAGCGGAGGTCGAGGATGACGCCGGCGGCGCCGCCGGCGGTGGCGTCGCGGAGGAGCCGTTCCAGGTCGCGCGAGGCGGATTTGAACTCCTTGTCGCCGTTGCGGCGGCCGTCGAAGTCGGCGTAGAAGGAGGGGAGTTCGAGGATGGCGACGTGGCGGCCGGGGGCGGTGGGCAGCGGCTGCTGGCTGAGCTTGGCCTCCTGCTCGGTGAGCTTCACCTCGTCGCGGGTGAGGGTGATGGTGGCCGGGAGGCCATGCACGCCCTTGGCGGCGCTGAGGATGGTGAGGGCGACCTTGGTGCCCTTGGGGCCGCGGATCATGCGCACGACCTTGTTGAGGTTCATGTTGATCACCTCGACCGGCTCCTTGCCATTCTGGGCGACGGCGATGATCCGGTCGCCGGCCTGGAGCCGGCCGTCGAGGGCCGCCGGGCCGCCGGGCATGACCTCCACGATCTTGACGTAGCCGTCCTCGCTGGTGAGGACGGCGCCGATGCCCTGGAGGGAGAGGCGCATCTGGATGTTGAAGTCCTCCTCGCTGGTGGGGGCCATGTAGGCGGAGTGCGGGTCGTAGAGCTGGGCAAAGGTGGTGAGGTAGAGTTCGGTGAGGTTGAGGCTCTCGTTCTCCTCCAAGGTGGCGAGCAGGGACTGGTGGAAGCGCAGGACCCGCTCGGCCGGCGGCGGCGGGATGAAGCCGGCCTCGCCCGCGCCGCCGTTCCCCTTCTTCTCCGCGGCCTTGCGCTTGGATTCCTCCGCCATCAGGGTGTAGACGAGGATCTGGTTCTTGACCTTCTTCCGCCACAGCTCGTCCAGCTCCGCGCGGGAGGCGCACCATGGCGCCTTGGCGCGGTCGAGGAGCAGCTCTTCCTTCACGGTGAAGTCCGGCGGCGTCTTCACGGCTTCGCGGACGAACTCGACGCGTTCGCGCACCCGCTGGACGAAGCGGTCATAGACCTGGAAGCCGAACTCGAGGCGCCCCTTGAGCAGCAGCTCGCACAGCTCCTGGCGGCGGCCCGCGAACTCGGCGAGGTCGCTGGCGAGGAAGTAGCTGCGTTCCGGGTCGAGCCGCTCGAAATAGGCGGTGAAGAGGCGTTCGGAGAGGGTCTCGTCCGGGCTCAGCCGTTCGTAATGCAGCCGCGGCAGCATCTGGGCGACGACGCGGGCGACGGTCGCCTCCAGGGCGGTGGGGGTGGGCTGCTGCCAGCCGGCGGCTGGGGTTTTCGCCGGTTCCGTCGTCGCCGCCGCCGCGGTGGGTTCGGCGGCGTTGCAGGAAGCCAGCCCCGGGCCGCAGAGCAGGAAGAGCAGGGCCAGCAGCAGTTGGCGCCAACGGGGGAGGCGGGATTGGGGGCGGGTGGAGGTCATGGGGTCGTTTTCTTCTCGGGGTGGGAGATCGGGGGGGGCGGCAAGGCCGGCGGCCCGCGGGGTCAGGCGAAGTCCTTCTTCAGCGCCCAGAGGCCGAGGGCCGGGTTGCTGATGAAGAAGATCTCCTCGCCGTCGGGCAGGGTGTTGGGGCCGTCCTGGAGCTTGGCGGGGTCGTAGCGGCGGAGCATGGCGTCGAGGTCGGCGGTCTGGAAGCCGACCGCTTCGACGGCGGCGCGGCTGATGTGGGGGCCGGGGCAGTAGGTGATGGTGAAGCGGCCTTCGCTGGAGCCGTGGATGAGGTGGGCGGCGGCGCTGAGGTTGTGGCGCAGCTCCGCGTGGTCGCGCACGGCGGCGAGGGTGGCGGGGGTGCCGTGGTAGCCGTATTTCTGGATGAGCCGGTTGATCTCCGGATCCTCGCCGAATTCCTTGAGGGCCGGCGCCAGGATGACCAGCTCGCCCTGGTCGGCCATCGCCATGCGGGTGCGGTAGATCGCCTTGTTGCCGAGCCAGGTGCTCTTGAACTCGGCGGGGTCGAGGTAGACCACCACCTTGCGCAGCGGCCGGGCGAGCAGGTCGAGGTTGACCTGCTGGCTGAGGCGGGCGCCGCGCTGGAACGGTTCGGCGCCGGCGCCGAGGAAGAGGCCGCGCATGGCCATGCCGCCGCTGCCCTTGTCCTTCTGCATCACCGTCTGGACGAAGAGGATCGGCAGCTCGCCGAGGAAGGTGGCGGCGGCGTGGTCGAACAGCCGGCGCACGGGGGTGTCGGCCCGCCCCATGATCCGTTCCATCCCATAGCTGGCGCCGAGGAAGTGGGACTTGTTGATGATGTCGGCGCCGCCGACGCCGACCATCAGGTTCTTCGTGTAGTTGGCCATGCCGACCACCTCGTGCGGCACGATCTGCCCCAGGGAAAGGATCAGGTCATAGCCGGCGAAGAGGATCTTGTTGACCTCGATGCGGACGCTGTAGTCCACCCGTCCCTCGGACCAGTCGCGGAGCAGCTCGCCGGGGACGTCGCCCAGATGGCGGATCTCGTGGCGCCAGTCGTGGACCTTGAAGCTGGCGAGGGGGATTTCCGGGCCGAACATGGTGCGCAGCTCGGCCTCGGTCATGGGCGCGTGGGTGCCGAGGGCGGGCATGATGTCAACCTGGGCCGTGGGGCTGAGCAGGCGGTGGAGGATGCGGCAGAGCGCGCCGGCGCCGGAGTTGAAGCGGGTGAAGTCGGGCGGCAGCAGCAGGACGCGGCGCAGGGGGCGGCCGGCGCGCCGCAGCAGCTCCTGGAGCAGGGCTTCCTGTTCGCTGGCGGCGATGGCCGTGGCGGGGGCGCCGCGGCCGATGCAGAAGGGGGGGATCATGGCGTGGGTTTCTTTCCGGAGCGGGGGGCGGCGGGGCGGCTGGGTGCCGGGCGGTCGCCGGCGAGGAAGCGCAGGTCGCGGATGGCGCCGTCGCTGGCGGCCTGCAATCGCTTCAGGATCAATGGCTTGTGCATGGTTTCGAGGACGTAGAGCCAGGTGGCGTTGGCCACTTCGACGAAGAGTTGCCCGTCGCGGAACGCCGCCGGCCGCGTCTGCCGCGCCACTTCCGGCCCGACCAGGGTTGCCCATTGCCCCTGGATGAGGAGCAGGGGGGCGGGGAAGGCGGGCTTGAGCCGGGCGAGGGCGCCTTCGACCACTTCCGCCGCGGCGCGGGCTGGCGGCTGGCGTTGGAGGATTTCCGCGGTGGCGAGGCTGCCGAACCAGTCGCCCACTGTCGCCAGGCGCTGGTGTTCCCGGTGGGAAAGGTGCCGGTGCCAGCCGGTGCGGTCGGCGCAGTCCTTCATCCGCAGCCAGTGCGGATCGGGCGCGGCGGCGGCGGAGTTGTCGGGCGAAGGGGGCATGGCGCAAGGGATCATCCGCCGGCTCCGGCCTGGGGACGGGCCGGGGCTTCGGCCCTGCTACTATAGCATGGCGCGGCCCTCCTGGCTTGGGCGCAAAAGACCATTTTTTCCCTGATGACATCCTGGCATCCGCGGGATGGGGGATTTTTGCCGGGGGAGAGCAGGTGGCCATCGGCGGCCAATGGCGTTGGCGCTTGGACACCGCCCGATTTCCCAACTTTCGTCACGGGGCAATGAAAACACCTCCCCTCCGCTCACTCTCCCATTCATTCGGTGATTGTGATCAGGGTTTCATCAGCGAAGTCCGCCAGATTCGTCCAATCCCATCCCAGCTTTTCCATCCCACAGAAGCTCGGCACTCCCGGAGGCGCATTGGCCGCCTTCCGGTACATTTCATCATATCCCCATTCGCGGACTGGCGGCACATAGACATTGCTCCTACCCCAAGGGCCCCTTCCGACCAAGCTATCCCAAAGGCAAATGAACGATCCATTGAACTTGAATTTGTAATCGTGGCCACTTCCCGTCCATTGTTCCATGAAGCGAATCAAATTTTCCAATCCGCCGCTATAGGTCATCAAATCCTCGGTCGTCGGCACATTTCCCAAGAGGAGAACCGAGTTTAGGGTTGTCTCCGACGGTATCCGCTTGCTTATGTCTTTCGTGCTATTGCTGTCATTCCAGTTGTTGGATTGCATCGTGATCGCGTCGGCGGCCAACATGGATGGCGAATACGTTCCATCCGAACGCGTAGTTGTATTGTAGTCCCCTTTCACATACATGGGATCGGGTGTCGCAAAAGTCAAGCCGGTGTCCGGCAAATTGGTTCCGTTGAGCAATCGGACGGCTTGATTTTTCGCCGTCCCCGTCCGATTGTTGACGTTGTTCACATAAACAACGATCCCGTCCGCAAACAGGCCAGATAAATCGGGATGCGCGAGCAACTCGCCAACATTGATGTCGATTGGGGAAATGACTTTGCCTTCGCGGTTGTCGGTAAAAGATGAGCCAGTCGTAACTGGATAATGGGTGACCTTGTTTTTACCTTTTCCCGTTGTGTAGGTGTTCGGAACTACGGTGACATGTCCATTGCTTTTCTTGGTTGTGATTTCAATGGCCGCGCCGGTGCGGGTAATGGTAATGGCCGCCTTATCCGCAAGTCGTTCGGCTTTGATCTCTGGCGTGTCATTTGCAGTGACCGGTTGGATTAGTTCGATTGGGCTCATCTTGTTGCCGTCTTCATCCCTGGCGACGGCAATGGGCAGATCCAAGCGGGTGGTGGCATCCCCCCATTTCACAATCCCGTCCAAGGAGTCATGCAAGCTCTGTTTCGTCACAACCCCCGAGCCGTCGGCATTGACGCCATCAACATCATGGAGGCTGCCATCCGTCCCTTTCGCCTGGACCCTTCCGGTGCTTGAGGTGGTTGCATCTTTGCGGTTGCGATAAATTTTTTGGCTCTTCCGGGGTTTGTGTGGGTCGGCGTGAGCACGAATCTGGGCGTGACGTAGCCGATGCGGGGCGGTTTTCCCAGGCTAATGTCCGCGGTTTTCCCGCACGGGCGTTTGCAACATGCTTGTCCCCAGGATGATATTAGCTCCGGTTTTTCGCGGCCGGGGCGGGGGAAGTTACCCACAGGCGGCGGCCCGGCTCCGACGAGCTTGTCCCGCCTGCGGCTGCCCATTCTCGCCGGGCCGCCGCCCATGGATAACTTTCCCGAAGAAAGGGTGCCGACATGGATCTCGTTCCATTCTACCAGATGATGGTCAAGCCGCCGCCGCCATGGAAGGTCTGCCGGGTGGAGGTGCATCCGGAGATCCGGCGCGGCGATGCCTGGCTGGAGCATGGCTCCGGCGCCTTGTTTGCCTGTCCGGCGTGTGCCGGCGCGCTTCCGGTGTACGACCATACGCGGGAGCGCTCCTGGCGGCACCTGGACACCTGCGACTACGAGACGTGGCTGCACGCCGCGCTGCCGCGGGTGTCCTGCGCGGAACATGGGACTGTCCAGGTGAAGCCGCCGCTGGCGGACGGGCGTTCATCCTTGACGTGCGCCATGGAGCGCCGCGCCGCTGCATTGACACGCTCGCCGAGTGCAGCCGCGAGGGCGCCGCTTCGCTGACGGGGCTGAGTTGGGACGAGATGGACACCGTCATGGCCCGGGCCGGCGAGCGCGGGATGGCGCGCCGCAGCCCGGAACGTCCTGAAGCGCTGGGCATTGACGAGAAAAGCGTGTTTGCGCGTCACCAGTATTTCACCATCATCGCCGACCTGAAGGAGGGGCAGGTGCGGGATGTGGTTCCTCTACAACGAAGAGAACGTCCCGGACCACCGCGCCGCGCAGTTCCAGCAGCTCAAGGAGGCCGCCGTCAAGACCGACCGGGCCTGGGCCATCAAGGAGGACTTCCGGGAGATCTGGCGCTGCCCAACCGCGGAAGCGGCGGCCGCCTTCTTCAAGAAATGGTACTGGTGGGCCACCCATTCCCGGCTGGCGCCGATGCGCAGGGCCGCGCACACCCCCAAGAACCACTGGCGGGGCATTGCCAACGCCATCACGGCGAAAATCACCAACGCCTGCACCGAAGGCCTCAACAGCAAGATCGAGAAGATCAAGCGCGATGCCTTTGGCTTCCGCGGCAAAGAGAAGTTCCGCACCGCCATCCTTTTCCATTGTGGCGGTCTCGACCTATATCCATCAACCCCATGATTTCAACCCACACAAACCCCGGAAGCGCCATCAACCATCTCTGCACATGCGATACCGCCCATTTTCCGCGAAGTCAACCGGTGGCGGGGGAGGGGGGGCAGGGCAATCGTGCCTGTTGGGGCTGACCCCTGGCCGCGAGGGTGGCGGGCGGGGTGACTTTGCCGCCGCCTGGGGCAAAACCTCCGATCCGAATTCCGGTTGCACGCTTCTGGCTTGGGCCACGGCGCGGCCAGGGTTTGTAGCCGCATCCGGCGCACAACCTGAGCACTGGCGGGCGGGGGGGTGCCATTTATTTTGCCCAACGCAAAAGGCGACGCTGGCGGGCCGTGGCCTGGGCTGGGCAGAAAAGGATGGTGGTGGGAAGTGGATTCGAACCACTGAAGGCATAAGCCAGCAGATTTACAGTCTGCCCCGTTTGGCCACTTCGGTATCCCACCAGGGTGGCGAAAAACGGTAGGGACTATAGCCGCGGTTGCGGAATCCGCAACTCCGGGCGCGCCATTTCCGTCGTCAGCCGTCGCGCTTGAGCAGGACCTGGAGCAGGGCGAGGTCGGCGGGGGTGATGCCGTCGAGGCGCGCCGCCTGGCCGAGGGTCTGGGGGCGGGCCTGGTCCAGCTTCTGGCGCGCCTCGTTGCCGAGGGCGCGGTGGGCGGCGTAGTCGAACCCGGGGGGGATGGCGATCCGGTCGAGGGCGCGCATGTCGGCGGCGAGGGCGAGTTCGCGGCGGATGTAGCCTTCGTACTTGGCCTCGATTTCGAGCTGTTCGCGGACGCGGGGGGCGGGGCCGGCGCCGTCCTGGCCAGGGAGGTCGGCGAAGCGGCTTTCCGGCCGGCGCAGCAGTTCCCAGAGGCTGTGCCCCTGGTGGTGGCGGGCTTGGAGCGTCTCCCGCCAGGCGGCGAGGGCGGCCTCCAGCTCCTGGAGGCGGCGGAAGTCGGCGGCGGGGAGCAGCCCGAGGTCGTAGGCCAGCGGCATGAGCCGGCGGTCGGCGTTGTCCTGGCGCAGGGAGAGGCGGTATTCCGAGCGGCTGGTGAAGAGGCGGTAGGGCTCGATGATCTCCTTGGTCACCAGGTCGTCAATCATGACGCCGATGAAGGCCTGGTCGCGGCGGAGGGTGACGGTGGGGCGGGCGGCGGCGCGGCGGGCGGCGTTGAGGCCGGCGACGAGCCCCTGGCCAGCGGCCTCCTCGTAGCCGCTGGTGCCGTTGATCTGGCCGGCGAGGAAGATGTTTGGCCAGCGGCGCAGCGCCAGGTCGGGGGTGAGTTGGCGGGGGAAGACGAAATCATATTCGATGGCGTAGGCGTAGCGGGTGATCTCGGCGTGCTCCAGCCCCGGCACGGAGCGGACCAGCTCGGCCTGGACATCCACCGGCAGGCTGGTGGAGATGCCGTTGAGGTAGTATTCGTCGGTGTAGGCGCCCTCGGGCTCGAGGAAGAGATGGTGCAGCTCGTGGTGCGGGAAGCGCACCACCTTGTCCTCGAAGGAGGGGCAGTAGCGGGTGCCGATCCCCGAGATGCGGCCGGTGTAGAGGGGGGAGCGGTCCAGGTTCTGGCGGACGATTTCGGCGGTGCGGTGGGTGGTCTGGGCGAGCCAGCAGGGCTGGGGCGGCGGGCGGGCGCCGCCGAGGCAGGGCAGGTCGGGGGGCGGCTCGCGGAAGGAGAACGGCACCGGTTCGGGGTCGGAGTCCTGCCGTTCCAGGGCGTGGAAGGCGATGCCGCGGCCGAGGAGGCGCGGCGGCGTGCCGGTCTTGAGCCGGCCGAGGTCGAGCTGGAGGTCGGTGCGGAGCGACTCGGCCAGGGCGGAGCTGGCGGGGTCGCCGGCCCGGCCGCCGGCGAAATGGGTCAGGCCGTAGTGGAGCTTGCCGTTGAGGGCGGTGCCGGTGGCCAGCACGAGGGCGCGGCCGTGGAACTCCTCGCCAAAGGCGGTGCGGACTCCGCAAACGCGGTCGCCAGCGGGGGCGGCGAGGACGCGGACGGTTTCGGCCTGGTGGAGGCTGAGCCCCGGGCGGCGTTCGAGCGCCAGCTTCAGCCGCTTGGAATAGAGCACTTTGTCGCACTGGGCCCGGGGCGAATGCACGGCCGGGCCGCGGGAGCGGTTGAGCATCCGGGTCTGGATGGCGGTGGCGTCGGTGGCCAGGGCCATTTCGCCGCCGAGGGCATCGATCTCCCGCACCACGTGCCCCTTGGCGACGCCGCCGATGCAGGGGTTGCAGGACATCTGGGCGATGTGGTCGAGGTTGGCCGTCAGCAGCAGGGTGCGGGCGCCGAGCCGGGCCGCGGCCAAGGCCGCCTCGCAGCCGGCGTGGCCGCCGCCGACCACGATCACATCGAACTCGCGGGGAACCGGGGGCATGGGAAGGGAGGGGGAAGCCGGGTGTCCGGGTGGGGGGACAAACAAAAGGCCAAACGAAGCGTCCGGGGGGGCGTTCAGCCCGGAGTGTCTTCCTTTGGCCTTCCTTCAGCGGCCGCCCCGCGGGCAGGGGGGCGGAAAAATGGGGTGAGTAACGGGGCTCGAACCCGCGACCTCCAGGGCCACAACCTGGCGCTCTAACCAACTGAGCTACACCCACCATTCAGGAAAAGGCCGCGCAGGGGTGCGCAAGCGGAGGCATACTATGGCACGGCCACCGTGTTTTGCAAGGGTTGGCGGGCGCCCCCGCCGCCAGTGCCGCCGCGGGGCGGCGCCCGGAAAATGGGCGGCTACTTCCTCTCCCCCTGGTAGACGCGGATGTAGTCCACCCACATGTCGCTCTGGTTGCCGTAGCGCTCCAGGTCAATCTGCCAGCCGCTGATGCCGCCGATGGCGTAGTTGACCAGGAACCAGGTGGGCTGGGTCTTGGAGACCGGCCCGGTGGGATGGCGCAGGACTTCGCTGCCGTCGAAGTAGTAGACGGTGTCGGTCTCCGTGATCAGCAGTCCGTAGGTGTGGAAGGTCCAGGACCAGGAGGACTTGCCGCCCAAGGCCAGGGTGTCCACCACCGCGCTGTGCGGCTTGTACAGCGGATTCGGCTTGCCGTCGGCACCCTTCGGCTCATGCCAGGCGGGCTTGGGCTGACTCCAGAAATGGCTGACAATGCAGTAATTGCCGCCCGAATTCGGGTTCTTCGGCCCGTAGCCGCCATAGGCCTCAATGATGTCCAGCTCGTCGCAGCCCGCCTTTTTCACGGCCTCGTACTCCGGCGCGGCCTTGTCCATGCCAATCGTCCCTTTGGTGAGGGTCCAGAAGGCCGGCCAGGTGCCGGGCGCCGACTGGGCGACGAAGCGGCATTCAAAATAGCAGGGCGGGGTGGCGGAAACGCCGCTGCCGTCGCCGCGGATGGAGGAGAGGATGCCGCTGCGGCCCTTGGTGCCGGGCTTCTTGGACGCGTGGATGCGCAGCCAGGTCCCGGCCTGGCCGAAGGGGTCGTTTCCGCCGGCCGGGTCGGAGAAGATCCAGCCGCTGAAGTCGCCGCCGCCGGTTTTATGTGCGGGATAGCGGGCATTTTTCCCGTCGGGGGAGATGGAGAGCGGGCCGGCGAAGTCGTCGGCGAAGAGCAGCGTCATTCCCGTGGCGGCCGGCGGGTCGGCCTTGGGGATGCCCTGGTTCCACACTACGCCGCCCCGGTTGAAGAGCTGCAGCTCGCAGATGTCCTGCTTCTTGCCCTCGTCCTTGGCGTGGATGCGGATGGTGATCGGGCCGTTGGGGAACTGGTCGGCGGGGAAGACGAAGCTGCCGCTGCCCGCGGCGTCGAGCTTGAGGTCGGCCACCGCCGCATCATGCCCCCACGGGCTGGGCTTGGCCGGCGGGGTGGGTGGCTCCCCACCGAACAGGGCGCGCTTCACCCGCCGCCAGAGGCCTTCCGGCGGGCTGGGCTTGGCCGGCGGCGGCTGCTGCCAGCAGAATGCCTTGGCCTGGGTCATGCCCGGCGCCTGGAAGGTCACGGTGGTGTCGCCCTGGATCTCCGAACAGTAGGCCGGCGCGCTGACCTTGATCGCCTGGACGAAATCAATCCCCTTGGGCGCCTTCCCGCTCTCGCCGGTGTAGAAGTCGGGGTACTCCGGGGTGGCGGCGGCGGCCGGCGTGGCCGGCGCCTGGGCGAAAAGGGCGCCGGAAGCCAGGGCGCAGGCCAGGGCAAGGCAGGGAAGGCGAGTCTTCATGGCAGTCTCCTGATTCACTGGTTTGATCTTTCGTTCCGGGTTCCGTCCGCGAAACAAATCCTTTAGCCTCCTTTCGCCCACGAAACACACGAAACCACACGAAAGTTTCAAATCCTCACCGCGGAGGCGCGGAGTTCGCGGAGGGTTCGACCGAAAGTTTTAATTCGTGTGGATTTGTGTAGATTCGTGGGAAAAAACGGTTCGGGTTTTCGTGCTGTTTCGGGTGTTTCGTGGGCTAAACTTCTTCGCGGCCAAACGGTCAGGGCAGCGTGCAGACAATGCCGTTCTGGTCGAGGAAGTACTTGCACTGGGATTCCGTCTGGTAGCGCAGCTCCCGCATGGTGCCGCTGGCGCCATGGCCGTCGTAGTAGATGTGGTTGGCCCGGCCGTTGTGGATCAGGTGGATGCCGCTGGGCGGCCAATTGCTCGCTTGATGGGTGGCGAAATTCCCCATCGGCGCCCCGCCGCCAAACGCGGAGGAAGGATGCGTGGTGAGGCTGTCCGCCAGCATGACGGTTGCGCCCGGATTGGGGACTTTGGCCAGCCATTCGATCACCATCTTGGCCGGGATGGGGGCGGTCCAGGGATAGGTGTCCGGCATGATATTCACCGTCTGGATGAAGTCCCAGCCCGGATGGTCGCTGCCATAGCTTCGGCAGAGCGCGTAGGTGGCGTTGTCAACGGTCCTGGGATTAATGCTGGCGAGCTTGGCGTGGAAGCGGTTGGCGGGGCAGACAAAGACCCCGGCCTGGCTGATGTACGGTTCATAGTTCTTGGCATAGGAAGAGTTGTTGGCCGCCAGGAATTGGCCCCAGAGGTCAATGTGACCGCCCGCCACCGTTTCGGCCAGGATCACCCCGTCCCAGTCGCTGGCATAGGTTTGCAGGGCGATGTGGCACTGCCGCTGGTTGCTGAGGCAGACGGCCTGCTTGGCGGCGTCCTTCGCCCGCTGCAAGGCCGGCAGCAGCAGGGCGGCCAGCACCGCGATGATCGCAATCACCACCAGCAGCTCGATCAGGGTGAAGGGGGAACGCCGGGGCATGCTATCCATCAATTGCACGAATTTCCACGACTTTTTTCCCCACGGGGCCGCAAAGGCGGCCCTTGGGATCGGTCAGATCGGTTATCGGTCCCATGGGACTCATGAGACCCATGACGGCAGCGGCAAAGTCGGTGGCACCGTCCCCGGTGCCACAACCAAAGCCCACGCTTCAGCGTGCGGCTGTTCTGGGCGGCGGTGTTTCCTCTGGACGGCCCACTTTCCGCCCTGCGAGGGATCGCCTGGACGGCAGGTCCCACGCTTCAGCGTGTGGCTGTTCTGGACGGTGCTTCCTTTCCGTCCTCACACCGTTACGTCGGGGCTGGTGGGTCTGAGGACGTTGAGGGCACGCCGAGCTGGGGCTCGGCGCGCCCCGGTTCCATCACGCCGCACGGCGGCGGCGGAGGAGGGCGACGCTGCCGAGTCCGAGCAGCGCCAGCGCCGCCGGCTCGGGCACCGTGGCAACACGAATGGCCTCCAACTCCGCCGAACTCAAAACCGTGTCGTAGATGCGGACATTGTCGAACAGCGCAGGCGGTGTGCGATCCTCGCCTGTCAAAGCGGTGTTGGCCACTTCAAAAGGATTGGTGCTTGTCCCCAGCGCGCCTGCGTTGGCAGTTTTGGTTCCCCCCAGTTGCGCCACGCTGTTGGCGATGGTGGCTGTATAGAACTTCAGATTTTCGGTGGTGACAGTTCCATCATACGTGAAGGCTAAGAACGTCCAATTGTTCAGGTTCTGGCTGATGCTGTCGGAAGCAGTGCCAACGACGCTGTCAAGATTCAACAGCACCGTGAAATTTCCTCCTGAGACTCCGGAAACAGCAAAATCGAATCCATTGCCCGATGAGGAATTGCTCACCAAGCGGTCATATTTCGCCGGAGCCGCCCGAAGATTCAGCCAAAGCACCCCCGTGACCTGGTTCAGGCCGTTCAGCCCGGCCACCGCGCTGCCGGTGCTGACACCCTCGGCTGCGTTGCTTCCGGTAAAGCTCACGGAATGTCCTGTCCCGGAAGGCGTGCTGGTTGACCAACTGCCCGTCAACGTCCCATTGGCCGCCGCGCCCAGCGTGCCGGTGTTGGCGACCGCGGTGCCGGAACCTTCGCCGAAGTTGTATTCGACCAGAAGCGCCGCTTGGGCCGAGGATGCGAGCATCCCGGCGGCCAGGAAGGCGCTGCCGGGGAAACGGGAGCACAGGTTGCGGTTTTTCGCTTTGCTTTTCAAGGTTGGAACCTTTTTTTTGCCGGCGTTGGGTTTTCGGCCGCACCGGCGATGCCACAACGGTCTCGCACGGTTGCAACCGAACATTGACAACTTAGCTCCGGCGTTTGGGAAAAGCCAGCTCAAAGGCATACCACTTTGCGAGCTTTGAGTTACCCCAAATGCTCATGCCAAGGCATAATGGAACCCGAATCCGTGGCTGGGGCGGGGCGGGAAAGGCGGTCCGGCAGCCTGCCGAGCGCCGCAATTCCGCCGCTGGAGTTGGTTCTGCGCTTCCCGGCATTATGCTGTACTCCAGGAGCGGGTTTTCCGCCCGCTTTCCCCCGGACGCAGGCCGAACACATGAACGCACCCCATTATGGAGAGTGGCTGCCGCTGCGAACCGCCCTGATCTCATGTTATCGGGGGCGGCCGGGAAACTTGTGCTTCCAATTTTTGCCGCCGGGGCTGACGGCATGGCTGGTCTATCGCGGCCAGGCGGAAGTCGTCCATGCGAACGTTTCCACTGTGGCCCGCGCGGGGCAGTGGCTCATACCCCAACCGATCTTCCGGGTGCAGCGTTTCAGCCCGGACATCGATTTCTTGTCGCTCAATTTTTTTGCCCATTGGCCCACCGGGGAGGTGGCGTTCAACCCCAGTCGTGCCGTCGTGCTGGACTCGTGCCGCCATCCGGAGATGGAGCGCGAGGCGTTGGCGGTGGAGGAGCTGCTCGGAGCGATCCTGCGGTGCCATGGCTACGGAATGTACCGGCAGGAAATGTCCATTCAGTCGTATCTTGATGTGCAGCAGCTATTTCTGAAGTTCCTGAAGGCGTTTGCGGCGGCCCTGGAGAGCGTGGGGGTCGGTGCCCGCCCGCCCGGTCACCTCGATCCGCGGCTGGCCCTGGCCTTGGAGTTCATCGAGCGCCAACCGCAAAATCTGGCGCTTACCCTCGCGCAAGTGGCCCGGGCTGCCGGGATCAGCCCCGCGCATTTGAACCGCCTGGCCGTGCAGCACCTGGGGCAGAGCGTGCTGCGCTACCACGAACGGCGGCGCGGTGAATACGCCCGGCGGTGCCTCTCCCTGCCCGGCACGCAGGTCAAGCAGGTGGCGATCGCGTTGGGTTTCTCCACCCCCGGGCACTTCTCCCGCTGGTTCACGCGGCAACATGGGCTCTCGCCGCGACAATTCCAAAGTCAACCGCGGTTGGCCTGACGCCTCTCGGTTGCTGGCTGGCGTGCCGGCCTTGGAGTGCGGCGGCAGAATCGGGTGCGGGAGAGGGCGATCCGGGCTGGCGGGGAGGGATGGCCTCGGCGGATTCGCCCGCGGCCGGCCCGCTCAAGGCGTGGTGGCCGCCGGCACCCCAGTGGACTGCATAACTTGCGTTTTTTGTGCTACATTATGGCGAGGTTCATGCCACCAGTTGGCGAGGGGCGTGATCCAGCCGCCGCGGCCCGGCCGGCGTGCGGAGGAGAAAGCGGAAAATGAGGGGCCATTTCCAGGGTCTCCACTTTCGGGGCTGGTTCCGGCCCGGCCGCTGGCCGGTCGCCGCGCTGGCCGCCTTGGGCTTCGGCCTGCTGGCCAGCTTGGGGCTGTTTTTCTGGGTGCGGCATTGGGAGCTGAACCGCTGCCAGGGGCGCCTGGAGGTGGAGGCCGCCCGGGTCGCCGCGGCGTTGCAGATGACGGTGGACCACCATGTGGCCTTCCTGGAGGCCTTTGGGGCGCTCCAGGCCGTTTCCGACGGGATCAGCCGCAGCCAGTTCCAGCAGTTCGCGGCCGACCATTTGGCGAAGAACCCGGAAGTCCAGGCGCTGGAATGGATTCCCCGGGTGCCTTTGGCTGAGCGGGAGGAGTGGGAGGCCGCGGCCTGGCGGGACGGCCTGGCCGGCTTCCTGTTCAACGAGCGGGATGAGCAAGGGGGGCGGCGGCAGGCCGCGGCGCGGGCGGAGTACTATCCGGCCTATTTTGTCGAGCCGCTGGCCGGCAACGAGGCGGCGGTCGGGTTTGACCTGGGCTCGGAGCCGCTGCGGCGGCAAGCCCTGGAGCTGGCCCGCGACAGCGGGGAGCTGGTGGCCACTCCCCCGATCACCCTGGTCCAGGAGCGGGAACGGCAGGCCGGCTTCCTCATCTTCCGGCCGGTCTACAGCCCGGGACTGCCGGCCGGCACGCCCGAGGAGCGGCGCGTCCACCTGGCCGGCTTCGGGTTGGCGGTGTTCCGGGCCGGGGACATGGTCGAGCGCACCCTGGCCCGGCTGCCGCCGCTGGGGCTGGACATCCTGGTGACGGACGCCCAGGCCGCCGCCGGGGACGGCACCCTCCATTTCCATCGCTCGCGGACGCGCCCGGCGGCGGCCCCGGCAGAGGCTCCCGGGCGCGCGATCCAACCGTACTGCTCCTTCCAGACTTTGGCGCTGCCCGGCCGCCCGTGGACGCTGCGGTTCACGCCGGCGCCCGCCTTCCTGGAAGCGAACGGGGTGCGGGGCGCCTGGCTGCTGCTCGCCGGCGGGGTGGGGGTGACCTTGCTCACGGCCGGCTATCTGCTCAGCCTGGGGCGGCGGGCCGCGGAGCTGGCCGCCAAGGTCGTCGCGCTCCAGCAGGCCGAGCTGGCCCTCCGGGAATCCGAGGGAAAGCTGGAGTCCGTTTTTGCCAATGCGGCGGACGGGATCCTGGTCGCGAGCCAGAAGGGAAAGCGCTTCCGCCTGTGCAACCCCAAGATTTGCCAGATGCTGGGGTATGGGGAGGCGGAGCTGCTCTCCCTTGAAGTCACGGCGATCCATCCGGAAGCGGAGCTGCCGGCCGTGGTGGAGACGTTTGAAAGGCTGGCCCGGGGCGAGTTCGCCTTGGCGAAGGAGATTCCGGTCAAGCGGAAGGACGGCAGCGTCTTCTATGCCGACATCAATTCCTTCCCCATTTCCTTGGGGGGCGAGGAATGCCTGGTGGGATTCTTCCGCGACATCAGCGAACGCAAGCGGATGGAGGAAGCCTTGCGCGAGAGCGAAGGGCGGCCGCGGACGATCATGGACGCCATGCCGACGGGGCTGCTGGTCATTGATCCGGAGAGCCGGCTGATCGCCGATGCCAATCCCATGGCCTGCCAACTTCTGGGCGCCGCCCGCGGCCAGGTCGTGGGCGCGCCTTGCCACCGCTTTCTCGCTGCCGCCGAGCCGGGGCGGTGTCCGGCCACCGCCTTGGGGCGGGCGCTGGCGGACGGCGAGGGGGTGCTGCTGGCCGCGGACGGGGGGCGGCGGCCCATCCTGAAGACGGTCACCAAGGTCAACCTTGGGGGGCGCCAACACCTGCTGGCGGCCTTTGTTGACATCAGCGACCAGAAGCGGGCGGCGGTGGCGTTGCGCAAGGCAAAGGCGGCGGCGGAGGATGCCAACCGGCAGAAAAGCGTCTTCCTCGCCAACATGAGCCACGAAATCCGCACCCCCATGCATGGGGTGCTGGGGATGGCGGAACTGCTGCTGACGACCGGGATGACGCCGGAGCAGCGGGAGTATGCCCTGGCAGTGAAGTCCTCCGCTGAATCGCTGTTGGCCGTGATTGATGACATCCTCGACTTTTCCAAGGTCGAGGAGGGGAAGATCCTGCTGGCCGCGGCCCCTTTTGACCTGGCCGTCACCCTCGACGCTGTCCTGGAGCTGTTCGCGGCCGCCGCCGCGGAGAAGGGGCTGGAGCTGGCCTGCCATCTGGCGCCCACGGTCCCCACGGCCGTGGTGGGGGATCAGGGGCGGCTGCGCCAGATCCTCGTGAATCTGGTGGGGAATGCCCTCAAGTTCACCGACCACGGGGAGGTGCTGCTCTCCGTCTGGCCCGAAACCACGGCGGCGGCGGCGGCCGGGACGGTGGAACTCCATTTTGCCGTGGCCGACAGCGGGGCCGGCATCCCGCCGGAGAAGCAGCGGCAGGTTTTCCAGGCCTTCTACCAGGGTGACGCGACCCCCGCCCGCCGCCATGGCGGCACCGGCCTGGGGCTGGCCATTTCATCCCGGTTCGTGGCGCTGATGGGCGGCCGGATCTGGGTGGAGAGCACGCTGGGCAAGGGCAGCACCTTCCACTTCACCGTGCGCCTGGGGCTGGCTGCGGGGGTGGTGCCGGAAGCGGCGGTCGCGCTCCAGGGGCGCGCCGTGCTGGTTGTGGACGACAACGCGACCAGCCGCCGCATCCTCGACGACCTGCTGCGGCGCTGGCAGTTGCGGCCGGTCCTGGCGGAAAGTGGCCCGGCGGCGCTGCGCGAGCTGGCCCAGGCCAGGCAGGCTGGAAGCCAGTTCGACCTGTCGCTCGTTGATGCCAACATGCCGGAAATGGACGGCTTCGCGGTGGTGGCGGAGCTGCGGCGGAACCCGGAGCTTGGCGGCGGGCCAATCCTGATGATGTTCGCCTCTCCCGCCCGCCAGCAGGTGGAAGCCGCCCGGTGCCAGGAGCTGGGGATCGCGGGCCACGTGGCCAAGCCGATCCGGCAGGCGGCGTTGTTCAGGGCGCTCCAGGAGGCCTGGGGGCTGGCGGCGGCGGTGCCGGTCGGGCCACCGGCGGCGGCGGCGGAGCCGGGGGCGGCGGCGCGTCCGCGCCGCGTCCTTCTGGCCGAGGACAATCCCGTCAGCCAGAAGATCGTCGTGGCCATGCTGGAGAAAGTGGGGCACGCGGTCGTGGTGGCCAACAATGGCAAGGAGGTGCTGGCCGCCCTGGCCACGCCGGGTGGCGAGGCGTTCGACCTCATTCTCATGGATGTGCAGATGCCGGAGATGGACGGCGTGACGGCCACCCAGCGCATCCGGGAAGAGGAGCGGGCGGCCGGCGGGCACATCCCGATCGTCGCCCTGACCGCCAGCGCCATGAAAAGCGACATGGAACTCTGCTTGGCGGCTGGGATGGACGACTATCTCACCAAGCCGCTCCAACGGCAGGATCTCCTCGCGGCCATTGCGCGCTGGCCGGCGGGCCCGTGAATGCGCGGCGGTGGCCGGGGGGCTCACGAGGTGGCGGTGGCACCTTCGGCGACGGCGACGGCGCAGGCGGTCTCCTTCAAATGGCTGATGCTGAGGTGGATGCGGGCGATGGCGAGCCGCTGGGCGGTCGCCGCCGCGGCGCCGGCCAGCTCCAGCCGCGGCGCGCCGGAGGGTTGGCGCAGGACTTGGAGGTCGGTCCAGGCGCAGGCGGCGCCGATCCCCGTGCCGAGCGTTTTCGCCACCGCCTCCTTGGCGGCCCAGCGGCCGGCGTAGAAGGCCGCCGCCGCGGCGGGGGCGGCGGGGGCGAGGGCGATTTCCGCCGGCGTGAAGACCCGCCGCACAAAGGCCTCCCCGTGCCGCTCCAGCGCCTGGCGGATCCGCGCCACCTCGATGATGTCGATGCCGGTGCCGAGGATCATGGGGCGGCGACCTTGCGGACGATCTCGCGGTCGAAGTAGTTGATGCCCATGCCGGCATCAACCACCACGGTCTGGGCGTTGATGCCGGAGGCGAGGGGGCTGAGGAGGAAGAGGGCGGCGGCGGCGGCTTCCTCGGTGCGCAGGGGCTGCTTGCGCGGAATGGCCTTCTCCGCGAAGAGATAGGCGTCAATGTAGCCGGGAATGCCGGCGGAGGCGGAAGTCTTGAGCAGGCCGGCGCCGACGGCGTTGACCCGGATGCGGCTGTCGGCGCTGAGGCTTTTGGCGAGGAAGACGACGCTGGAGTCGAGCGCGGCCTTGACTGGCCCCATGTAGCCGTAGCTCTCGGCGGCCATGCGCGTCGTGGAGATGGACATCGTGACGATGGCGGCGTCGGGGTTGAAGAGCGGCTTCAGTTCGCGGGCGAGGGCGATGAGGGAGTAACAGGAGATGGCCATGGCCTGGAGGAAGTCGGCGCGGCCGGTTTCGTGGAACGGCTTCAGGCCGTCGCGGTAGTTGGCGAAGGCGATGGAGTGGACGAAGCCGTCGAGCCGGTGCCCGTCGCGGGCGAGGTCGGCGGCGAGGGCGGTGATCTCCTCCTCCTTTTCGACGTCGCAGGTGTAAAGGGGGGCATCGTCCAGCAGCGGGCGGACGGTGGCGGCCACCGCTGCGTCCCGGACGATGTGGACGACGCGGGCGCCAGCGGCGGCGAGCAGCTTGTGGATGGCGAAGGCGACGCTGCGGCGGTTGGCGACGCCGATGATGGCGACGGTCTTGCCGTCGAGGCCGAGGAGGGAGGGGTTCATGGCGCAAGGTTCAGGGTTGGAAGTGGTTGCGGAAAGATCAGGGGGTGGGGGCGAGGCGGGCGAGGGCGGCGGCGAGGGCGAGGCGCAGGGCCTGGCGCGGGTCGGCGGCGGCCGCTTCGCCGGTGAGGGGGGTGTAGGTGAGGGTTTGGCCGTCAACCAGGCGGAGGGTGACGGTGGCGGCGTGTTGGTGGAGGTCGGCCTTGCCGGGGCGGCGGGTGGTCCGGGGTTCCACGCGGGCCTGGCCGTAGAGGAAGCGGTCGGCGTCGCCGAAGCCGCGGAGGCGGGCAAACGCCGCGGGTGGCAGCAGGCCGGCGGCGTGGCGGGCGGTCTGGCGCACGACCTCGTCGGCTTCGGGGCCGGTGGGGAGGGGGACGCGGCGGAAGAGGGCGGGGCGGGCGTCCACGGCGGCGGCGAGTTCGGCGGTGAGCCACTGGCCGAGTCCGGGGTCGGCGTCGTCGGCGGCGGCGGGCGCCGCCACGGCCAGCGGCATGACCATGACCCTCAGCGGCGCGGCGACGGTGAGCGCCGGCCGGGCCGGGATCGGAGCGGGGCCGCCGGTGATGCGCTCGCCGCCCATGCAGCCGGCCAGGAGCAGCAGCACGGGCAACGCCAGGAGCGGCAGGCGGGCGGTGGTTCGGTTCATGGTGGCGGAATCCGGATCCGGGAATGGCTGGCGGGGCGGGTTCGTTCCGGTCACGGGGCGCGCGGGGGCGGCTCGGCGGGGCGGAGCAGCTCTTCGTGGAGCCGTTGCTCGCCGGCGCCGCGCAGCAGTTTCTGCCCTTCCGGGCTGGGTGGCTGGCTTCGGGGGCAGGTACAGCCGCCGGCGACGGTCAGGAGCGCCAGGAAGCTGGCGGCAAGGGGTGCCAGGAGGAGGTTTGGCATGGATCATCTCCCTGCGGTTGGGGTGGAAGCAAACGACGCGCCGGGCGGAGCGGCCGCCGCGGCGCGTCGGAACGGGTGGGCGTCCCAGCCGGGGTCAGAAGCTCCAGATGAGGCCGGTCATGGCTTCCCAGTTCCGGTACTCGTTGCTGTCCAAGTCGGTCTGGACGTTGAGGTCGAGCGTCCAATTGTCCTGCAGCAGCCAGGTCAGGCCGGCGCCGACGGTGAAGAAGTCGGGGTCAATTTCCGAGGGCATGTCGAGGAGGTAGTTGTAGGTGCAGTGGGTGTTGAGCACGACCCGGTCGCCGAGCGGGATGCCGACGTTGAAGCCGACCTTGGCGGTGTCCAGGTAGGACTCGCCGTTGGGGTGCTCGTCGCCCGAGAGGTTCCAGTCGCGCTGGAACATGGCGCCGCCGGCCACGGCGAAGCTCTCGAAGTCCTTGCGCAGGCTGACCAGCGGGGCGAGGCCGACCCGGTCCTGGTCGTCGCCATGTTCGACGAAGTCATGGTAGTAGAGGCCGCCGAGGCCGAGGCCGAGGTCAATGCCGTGGTCGGCCTGGTTCATCAGCATGTAGCGGGGGGTGACCGCCAGGCCGAGGCGGGTGTAGTCGGAGGGGCGGAGGCCGTCGGGGCCGGAATAGTTGATGTTGTCGATTGGGATCAGGATGTCGATGGGCAGCTTTTCGGCCGCCTCGAACGAGCCATGGAGGGTCAGGCCGTAGCGGTCATAGTAGACGTCGTCGAGCTTCTTGAAGTCGCGGCGTTCATAGCGGAGGAGGCTGTTGAAGGTGAAGTCGCTGGAGAGCAGGGTAGTGGGCTGCTCCTCGTCGCGCCGGAATTGTGGCATGAAGAAGGGAGTGAGCACGCTCTGGGAGATGGCGCCGGCCATCTGGGTGGTGTCGACCAGGCTGCCCACGCCGGAGCTGCCCGAGTGATAATACTCTTCCGGGGGCAACTGGGCGAACGCGGCGGGTGCGAGCAGCAGCCCGGCAACCGGCAGGGCCTTCAGCAGGCGGGACTTCTTGTTCAGCATGGGGCCTCCATCTCCTCGTTTAAGGCGGCTGCCGGCTCCGGAAGAAGTTCCGGGAACGGCGCGCCGACCGTCACAACTGTCGTGTACTATAGAAGCTGTTTCCCAAGTTGCGAAAGAAAAAAACAATTCATCCCGGGTCAGGGCTGGAGCCGGCCGGCGGCCTCCTGCAGCGCCTGGCGGATGGCCAGCCCCAGCAGGGTTTGGTCCAGCTTCAGCCCTGCCACATAGCTCACGCCGGTGCCCCAGCCTTCGCGGGCGGCGGTGCCTTCGCCGGTGGCGGTCAGGGTGCGGCCAGTCCGCGCCTCGGTCACGGTCACCTCCGCCCAGGCCTTGAGTTCGGCCCGGCTGACGTTGGCGAAGGGGCCGGCGGCGGCGGCGGGCTGGGGTTCGGCGATCTTGGTGATCCGGGCCGTGGCGCCCCACTCCGCCGCCACGGCGCGGGCCGCCGCCACCGGGTCGCTGTAGCCGAGCTTTTCCCCGACCCAGCCGGCCATGCGCCATTCGAGCAGCTTGTTGCGGAGGCCGGCGATCTCCGCCGCCGTCCGGCCGGAGCGTTCCACTGGCACGAAGCCGCCGCCGGCGGCGAGCGCCTCCACCAGCCAGTCGTTGACCTGCAAGCCGATCTCGCCGCTGGCCTTGGCCTGGCGCACGAACTCATTGACCTGCCGCTGGTGCCTGGCGCCCAGCCCCGGCTGGCGGCTGCGCGGCACCGTCCATCCCTTGAACTCCGGCCTGACCCAGAGCACGGCGACCGTGGGGCGTGCGGACTTCGCAACGGGCGGCACGGCGGCGGCGACGGTCGCCGGTGCCCCGCCGCTGGTGAGGCGGTCGAGGATGCGGTCGGCGCAATCGGCGAGGGCGGCGGTGGCGGCACTGGCCGGTTCCAGGGCGAGGATGGCCGGGTGCTCGTTGGTGCCCATGGGCGGGCTTTCCACCACCAGCGCCTTGGTGCCGCGGGCGGCACGCAGGTTGATGACCTCCAGGGAGACCAGGGCCGTGCCGCTGAAGACGCGGCCCGCGGCCGTCTCCCGGACCAGCGGCGCCGGCGCGTGGAACTTCACCCGCAGGCAGAAGTCGAGCGCATACGGTTCCAGGGCGGCGCGGACGGCGTCCACGTCGCCGCCGGTGAGCACGGCCCACTGTTCGGCGTTCTTCCGTGCCTTGGCGAGGGCCTCCTCCTCGAAATGCTGGATCGCGTAGGCGCGGGCGAGGCGGGCGGCGAGGTCGGCTTCGACTTGGGCCGCGGCCCGGGCCTTGGCCGTGTCCGGCAGCCCGGTGCCGTCGAGCGTGCCGCTGACGACAAAGATGACCTTTTTCCCCGTCAGCGTCGCCGCCGCCTTGGGCGCGGTCTCCGGGGCCGCGAAGATCTGCCGGGCGCGCAACCGGCCGGGCAGGCCGGCGGCGGCCTCCTCCAGCGCCACCAGCGCCGTCTCCAGCGGCTTCAGCCGCTTCTTGGGGGTGGTCATGGGGGGCGCGGCGACGGTGAAGGCGGCGGCGGCCCCCCGCGGCAGGATTTCCAAGGTGACGTCGGCGGTGCAGGACCAGAAGGTGGAGATGCCGGTCGCCGCGTCGCCAAAGCTTTCCTGGCGCGGTTCGGAGGTGCGGAAGCTGGCGCGGATGAAAAAGTCGGGCTGGTATTCCGCGAGCGCCTGGCGGAGGCTGGCGAGGTCGCCGCCGGTGAGCACGGCCCATTTCTCGGCGTCGGCCCGGGCCTTGGCCACCGTCTCCGGGTCGGTCAGGCGCAAGCCGAACTGCTCGGCGAGCTGCCGGCCGAGCAGCGTCTCCAGGTGCTGCCGGGCCGCTTCCCGGTCGGCGGCGCTGAACTCGGTGCCCGGGAGTTCGCCGCTGGCGACCAGGAGGACTTTGGGCGCCGCCGCTGGCGCCGCCGCGGAGTCCGCAACGGCCGGGGCTGCCGCCAGCAGAAGGGCGAGGAAGGCGAAGAAGAGTTTCAGTTTCATGCGGATTGAAGGTGGAATCGGGGGGCGGCGCTACAGCCCGGGCGGCGCCTCCTCCTTGATCCGGAGCTTGACCCAGCCGGATTCGAGCTTCTCCATCCACTGGGGCAGGACCTGGTCAATGGCGCCTTGGATCGAGTTCCGGATGGCGTCGCCCTGGGATTTGCCGGTGTACTTTTCCGCCCCCTTGGGCTCGAAGTCGTACACGCTCGAATCCAAGTCCTGGTTGGTCACGGCGTTGAGGAAGCGGACCTTGATGGCGGTGTTGTAGCTGATCAGGGCGGTGGTGCCCCCCAGCTCGGCGAGCGCCGGCGGCACCGCCTCGTTGAAGTAGGCGGTCTCGACGTTGCCGGTGATCAGGATGTCGCACTGCTGCTTCTGCGCGGCGCGTTCACCGGTGACATCGACGATGAAGAGGCCGTACTTCTCCTCCACGCCCTTCTTCAGCGCCGTGCGGAAACGGTCAATCTTGGAGTCACGCGAGGCGAGGCCATCCTTGCCGACTACGGTTTCGGCGATCTCGACCCCGACGCGGGGCTTGCCGAGCAGGGCGAAGACGTCCTGGATCGGCACGCGCTTTTCGACCAGTTCGCGGGTGACCAGGACGGGATCGACGGCGTTCAGCTTCTGGCTGACGAAGCGCGCCGGGTTGTCCAGCATGTTCGTCACCCGCGGATCAGCCAGCTCCTGCTCGGCCAGCGCCTTGCGCAGCATTCCGTCCACGGTTTGGCGCAGCTTGGCCAGGTCGGGCGCGGGCGGCGGCGCGGGCGAGGTGACCGTGGCGAGGGGGGGTGCCGCGGGGGCGGGCGTTGCCGCCGGCGGCGGGGTGATGCCCGGGGCGGCGGCGGGCGGCGGCAGGGCGGCGGGGCCGGCCGTGCCCGGCGGCGCCGCCGGTTTTTTCAGCATCAGCAGGAGGCCGGTGGCGAGCAGGAGGCCGGCGGCGGCGGCGGCGCCCCACCAGGCGGGACGCAACCGGCGGGAAGCGGCCTGGCCGGGCTGCCGGGTGGCGACGACGGTGGCGCCTGGCGCGGCGCCGGTCGCCGTGGCGGCGCGGACGGCGCGCATTTCGGTGATCAGTTCCTGGGCCAGCTTCTGCAAGTCGCCCGCGGCGGTCTGCGGATTCCGCAGCGCCTTCAGTTCCGTGAGCAGCTCCTGGGCGCTCGCCGGCCGCTCCTCCTTCTTCTTCGCCATCAGCCGCTGGATCAGCCGGCCGACGGGCTCGGAGAGGTCCGGGCGTTTGGCGCGCGGGTCGGGCGGCGGTTCGGTGGCCAGCTTGGTGAGCACGGCGTAGGCGGTGTCGCCGGTGTAGGGCGGGGCGCCGCAGAGCATGTGGTAGAGGCTGGCGCCGAGGCTGTAGAGGTCGGCCCGGGCATCGACGTTCTTGGCGTCATGCGCCTGCTCGGGGGCCATGTAGGCCGGCGTGCCCATCATCACCTGCGACAGCGTCAAACCGGTGTCCGTTTCCGACTGCTCCTTGGCGATGCCGAGGTCGGCAAGCTTGACCACCCCTTTGCGGGTGAGCATGATGTTCTCCGGCTTGATGTCGCGGTGGACGATGCCGAACTCGGCGGCGGCGGCCAGGGCTTCGGTGACGCCGATGGCGATGTCCAGCGCCTGGGCCTCGGTGAGCGGCCCCTTCCGCATCAGGTCACGCACGGTGCCGCCGTCCACGAACTCCTGGACGATGTAGTAGAGCCCGCTCTTCCCGTCGCGCTCCGCGTCCATCACGGCAATGACATTGGCGTGCTTGATCCGGCAGGCGAGCTTGGCCTCGCGCA
>JBAZOO010000002.1:0-172373 GCA_041648735.1 Lentisphaeria bacterium | reverse complement strand
TACCATATCAGAATAAAAGTGCAATTCAATAAAAGTTACACATTTTAGAAAATAGCGTCGATCCGTCCGGCGGGAAGGGCCGCCGGCCCGACCCGCCGGTCAAGGGACTTTTGCCAATGTCCAGGCACAGGCATTCCTGCCTGTGAAGAGCGTAGCACAGGCATTCCTGCCTGTGCCAAACCGCCCACTGCGTCACTGCGTCACTGCGTCATGGCAGCCTGGGGACAGGCGGCGGGGCTCACTCCTCGGCGGCGTCGAGCGCGTCGCGCGGGCCGGGGGCAATGCCGCGCTTGGTCGTCACCAGGAAGTCGCGGAAAAGGGCGACGGCGGGGTTGGCGGCGGCCTCCTCACGCAGCGCCTCCAGGGCGTTGGGGCGGCTGAGCCCGGAGAGGAAGAACAGCTTCCAGGCCCGCTTCAGGGCCAGCCGCGTGGCGGCGTCGAAACCGCCGCGGCGCAGGCCGACCGCGTTCAGGCCGCGGACCGCGCCGTACTGGTAGAGGCAGTAGGGCGGCACGTCCTTGCCGACGCCGGAGCCGCCGCCAATCATCGCCAGCGTCCCGATCCGGCAGAACTGGTGGATGGAGACGTTGCCGCTGATGAACGCCTTGTCGCCCACCGTGATGTGCCCCGCCAGCAGTGCGGAGTTGGCGATGACCACCTGGTTGCCGACCTGGCAATCGTGCGCCACATGCGCCGTGGCCATCAACATGCAGCCGTCGCCCACCACGGTCGAACCGCCTTCCACGGCGCTGCGGTGGACGGTGACGAACTCGCGGATGATGCAGTTGGCGCCGATGCGCGTCTGCGTGGGCCAGCCCTGGTAATGGTAGTCCTGCGGCTCGCCGCCGAGCACGGCGCTGGCGTGGATGCGCGTGCCGGCGCCGATGACGGTGCGGCCGGTGAGATGCACATGCGGCCCGACCCGCACCCGGTCGCCGAGAGTCACCTCGCCGTCAACCACGGCATACGGCCCGATCTCCACGTCCGCGCCCAGCACGGCGCCAGGCATGACGATGGCGGTGGGATGGATCATTCGCGCTCCGTCTCCAGGGCTCGGCGGCCCTTCACCATGAAGGGCGCGGAACGGGGGTACGATAATCGGTGGAGCCGCGTTTGCATTCCGCCCCGGTCCGGCCACAGTAGCCGGGTGGCCGGGCGGGACACTGAATAAACCGCCGCCGCCGGCCGTTCCCCTTCACTGCAAGCAGGAAGCCGCATGGAGCCCGACCGGCACCGCATTTCCGAGCTGTTGCGCCGTTCCCGCGAAGGCGACCGGGAGGCGTTCGCGGAGCTGTTCGAGCCCTACCGGCCCCTGGTCATCCGGGTCGCCTGCCGGCTCGCCGGCCAAGAACTGTGCGACGAAGCCGTGCTCGACACCTGCCTCAAAGGCTGGCGCGCCCTCCCCCGCTTCACCGGCGCCGCCGCCCTCGGCCGCTGGTGGTGCACCATCGCCCGCAACGCCACCCTCGACCTCCTCCGCCAACGCCAGCGCCGGCAACTCCATGAAGTCTCCCTTTTCGAACCGGTCAGCGCCGGCAGCCGCCCCGACAGCCATGAACCCACCCACCTGGAACGCCTCCCCGACCGCAGCATCCCCACCCCCGAGGAGCAAGTCTGCCAGCGCGAACTCGGGGAATGCCTCGACCGCGGCCTCGCCCGCCTCTCCGCCGAGCACCGCGCCGCCCTGCTGCTGCGGGAAGTGGACGGCCTGAGCTACCGCGAAATCGCCGCCGCCACCGGCGTCGCCATCGGCACCGTCATGTCCCGCCTCTTCCACGCCCGGCGCAACCTGCGCAAATGGATCCTCCTGGAGCAGCACCATGAAACCGGCCTGGAATGACATCCGCACCGCCTTGCGCGCCCGCCACGCCATCCCGCACCGCCCCGCCGAACCCGGCTGGCGCGAGCGCCTCCACCACCGCCTGGAACGGCAGCCGCCCGCCTTCGCCCCCGCCACCGCCACCGGCCTGCGCTTCGCCCTGGCCGCCATTGTCCTCGCCGGCGCCATCTTCGCCGCCGCGGTCATCCTCCATTTCGAAGCCACGGAACGGCCGGCCGCCCACGCCGCCGCCGCCGCCGCCACCGGCCCCGCCGTGGAACTGCTTGCCCTCGGCGACGACTGCACCGGCGTCATCATCGTCGAGGATCCGGCCGGCCGCGCCACCCTCGTGCTCCTCGCCGGGCTGGAATAGAAAGGAACCCGCGCCATGCTGAAACCGCCCCTCCGCCGCCTCCTCCTCGCCGCCGCCTGGCTCCTCCTCCTCCTGCCCGCCACCGCCCCCAGCCTCCACGCCCAAGACCGGGCCGCCGCGGAAATCCGCGTCCGCCTCCTCCACGCCACCACCGGCGGCGACGCCCCCGGCGACCATGCCGAACTCGCCGACCTCCTCCCCGTGCTCCGCGCCAACCTGAAGGCGGACGCCTTCCGCCTCCTCGCCGCCCGCGACGTGACCCCCACCGCCGGCCAGCGCGTCGCCCTCGGCTCCGGCCTGGTCCTGACCTTCACCGAGGCCACGCCGGACGGCCTCTGCTCGGTGATCCTGGAACGCCAGCAGAAGGCGATCCTCACCACCCGCGTCCGCCTCCGCCCCGGCAAGCCGGTCATCCTCGGCGGCATCCCCCACCCCGCCGGCGGCAGCCTGCTGGTCGTCCTCTCCACCCGCTGAGGAGCCCCGACGCCCCATGAGCCCCGTGCGCATTTTTCTCGATTGGTCGCGGCCAGTGGTGGAAGCCGTGGCGGAACGGCTGCTGGCCGATGCCGCCGGAGCCCAGGCCGGCGCCGGGTTGCCGCCAGACCTGGGCGGCTGGCTCGTGCTCGTCCCCACCCGCCAGGCCGGGCGGCGGCTGCGGGAACGGCTGGCGGCCACGGCGCCCGGCGGCCTCTTCTCCCCCCGCGTGGCGACCCCGGAAATCCTCTTCCAGCCCGCGGAGTCCGCAAACCTCCTCTCCGAAACCCAGGCGCTGCTGTTCGCCGCGGCGCTGCTCGGCCGGTTGCCGCCGGCGGAGTTCACGCATCTCTTCCCATCCGCGCCAGCCCACGACTGGAACTGGCGCCTCGGCACCGCCGCCCACTGGTTCAAGCTGCGACGGCTGCTGAGCGACGCCGGCCTCACCCTGGCGGACGCCGCGGCAACGCTGACGGAGCCCGAACCGGAGCGCTGGCAGGAACTGGCGCGCCTGGAAACGCTCTACCTCGCCGCCGTCCACGACGCGGGCGGCGAAGACCGCATCGCCGCCCAGCTCGCCCAGGCCCGGACGCCGCGGCCACCGGCGGGCGTCAACCGCGTGCTGCTCGCGGCCGTGCCCGATCCGACGCCGCTGGCGCTCCAGGCGTTGGAACGGCTGGCCGCCGCCGGCCTGGCAGTGGAAGCCTGGATCCATGCCCCGGCGACGGAAGCGGAACGGTTCGATGACTGGGGCCGCCCCCGCCCGGACCAATGGCGCGACTGGCAACTGGAACTGCCCGACAACCAGATCCGCCTGGCCATGAAGCCGGAACACCAGGCGGCGGCGGCCCTGGCCGCCCTCCCCCCAGACCTCACCCCCGCCAACGCCGCCGGCCTCCTCGCCCTCGGCGTGCTCGACCCGGAAGTCGCGCCGCACCTGGAACACCGCCTCGGCCAGCGCGGCATCCCCGTGCTCAACCCCGTGGAACAGCCGCTGGCCCGCCAGCCGCTCGCCAGCCTCGCCACCGACCTGCTGGAACTGGCCGCCACCGGCCGCTTCGAAAGCTTCAGCCGACTCCTGCGCCACCCGGACTTCCTCGACGACCTCCGCCGCCGCGCCGGCAGCGCCGACCCCCGCCCACTCCTGACCACTGCCGACGAGCTGCAGAACGCCCATCTCTGCGCAACCCTCGACGACCTCCGCCGCCGCGCCGAAGCCGACCCCGGCGCCAAAGCCGTCCGCCTCGCCATCGCCCGCCTCGACGAACTCCTCGAACCCCTCCGCGGCGAGGACTGGCCCGAGCAATTGCCGGGCGTGCTCGGCCAGCTCTACCAAGAACGCAAACTCGACCCGCGCCGCCCCGAAGACCACGCCTTCGCCGAAGCCGCCACCCGCCTCACCGGGCTGCTGGCGGAATTGCGCGCCCCCATCATCCACGGCCAGATCGCCGATGCCGCCGCCCTGCGCGCCGGCTTCCGCCAAGGCCTGGAAACGCTGCCCCTCCTGCCGGAGGCGGACACGCCGGCGGTCGTCTTCGACGGCTGGCTCGACCTGCCCTGGAACGACGCGCCCCACCTCCTGCTCACCGGCGGCAACGAAGAGTTCCTCCCCGCCGTCGTCACTCGCCACCTCTTCCTGCCCGACGCCGCCCGCCACGCTCTGGGCATCCCCGACGCCGAACAACGCTTTGCCCGCGACCTCTACCTCTTCACCACCCTCATCCAATCCCGCCGCGCCGCCGGCACCGTGACCGTCCTGCTCGGCAAAAGCTCCAGCGACGGCGACGCGCTCAAGCCCTCCCGCCTGCTCTTCCGCTGCCCGGAGCCGCTCCTGCCCGCCCGCGCCCGCCGCCTCTTCGGCCGCCCCCCGGCCGAGGCCGCCCCCGCCGCCGCAACGGCACCCGCCTGGCGGCTCACCCCGCGCCGCGCCACGCCGCCCGCGCGCCTCTCCACCACCCAGTTCCGCGACTACCTCGAATGCCCCTTCCGCTTCTATCTCAAGCATGTCCTGCGCATGGCGGAACTCCATGACCAGCAACTGGAGCTGGATCCCCTCGGCTTCGGCAGCGCCGCCCACCACGCCCTCGAAAGCTTCGCCCGCGGCGAACTGCGCGATTCCACCGACCCCGACCTCATCGCCCGCTGCCTCGGCGCCCACGCGGAGGAGTGGTTCCAGCGCCAGTTTGCCCCCGACGCCACTGCCGCCCTGCTGGTGCAGAAGGAGCAGCTCCTCCAGCGGCTGCGCCACGCCGCCCGCGTCCAGGCCCAGCAGCGCCAGGCCGGCTGGCGGATCCTCCCCGAATTCACCGAACAGCCCCTGGAGAAGGAGCTGATCCCCGGCATGACCGTCCGCGGCCGGCCCGACCGCGTCGAGCGCCACGACCAGACCGGCCACTACCGGGTGCTCGACTTCAAGACCGCCGACACCCCCAAGCGCCCCGCCGAAACCCACACCGGAACCCGCCGGGACGACACCCCCGCCTACGCCCAATGCCCAATCGCCGGCACCCGCGGCGGACAACGGCGTTGGACCGACCTCCAGCTCCCCCTCTACCTCTGGCTCCTGCGCGACCGGCTCGGGGCGGACGCCGTGGTCGCGGCGGCCCATTTCAACCTGCCCAAGGCCGTCCTGGGAACCGGCGTCGCCCCCTTCCCGGAACTGGACGAAGCCGCGCTGGAGTCCGCCCTGGCCTGCGCCCGCGGCGTCGCCGCCGCCCTCCAGGCCGGCACCTTCTGGCCACCGGCGGCCAAAGTCGCCCATGAAAGCTTCGAGCGCCTCTGCCCCGCCGGGGAATGGCACGACCGCTTCGCCCCACCCGATGGCTGGCTGAATGCCGATGGTTCGTAACCCCCTCCCGCGCCCCGCTGGGGCGCAACAGAAAGGGAAAAATCCCCGAACCCCCGGGCTGGAAGCCCGGGGCTACACACCCTGGCCCCGCCGGGGCCACCGCCCCCCCGCCCCAGCGGGGCGGAATTGTAAAGCCCCCGGTTTCAACCGGGGGACAACCGACACCCAACATCATTCTGCGCCCCAGCGGGGCGGAATTGTAAAGCCCCCGGTTTCAACCGGGGGACAACCGACACCCAACATCATTCTGCGCCCCAGCGGGGCGGAATTGTAAAGCCCCCGGTTTCAACCGGGGGACAACCGACACCCAACATCATTCTGCGCCCCAGCGGGGCGGAATTGTAAAGCCCCCGGTTTCAACCGGGGGGACAACCGACACCCAACATCATTCTGCGCCCCAGCGGGGCGGAATTGTAAAGCCCCCGGTTTCAACCGGGGGGACAACCGACACCCAACATCATTCTGCGCCCCAGCGGGGCGCTGGTATTAGAAACCCCGGCTATGGCGAACACATTCACCAATCTCCTGTTTCACATCATTTTCTCCACGAAAAACCGTGAACCCGTCATCGCGCCGGAGTTTCGTCCTGAACTCTTTGCCTACATCGGCGGCATCATCCGGGCTGAAAACGGAATCCTCCTCGCGGCGGGCGGCATGTTCGACCATGTCCATTTGCTGGCGAAACTTCCGCCGGCCATGGCGGTGGCCGAAATGGTTCGCCATATCAAAGGCGGGTCTTCGACATGGATCAACGAGGAAAAGCGGGTCATCGGCCACTTTGCATGGCAAGCCGGTTACGGAGCGTTCTCCGTCAGTGAGTCGGCGACGGCAAACGTGAAGACGTACATCGAAAACCAGCAAGAGCACCATAAGGTTTGCAGCTTCCAGGAAGAGTTTGTGGCATTTTTGAAAAAGCACGGCATTTCCTATGACGAGCGATACATCTGGGGATAACCGCGCCCCGCTGGGGCGCAACAGAAAGGGAAAAATCCCCGAACCCCCGGGCTGGAAGCCCGGGGCTACACACCCTGGCCCCGCCGGGGCCACCGCCCCCGCCCCAGCGGGGCGGAATTGTAAAGCCCCCGGTTTCAACCGGGGGACAACCGACACCCAACATCATTCTGCGCCCCGGCGGGGCGCGGGTAAGCCCGGCTCCAGCAACAGGCACTTGCGTCCACTCCCCCCGGATCTCCAACCATGCCGCCACCCCTGCCCAACCTCGCCATCAAGGCCTCCGCCGGCGCCGGCAAGACCTTCACCCTGGTCACCCGCCTCGTCGCCCTCCTCGGCGCCGGCGTGCCGCTGGAACGGCTCCTGGCGCTGACCTTCACCCGCGCCGCCGCCGGCGAAATCTTCGACGCCCTGGTCGAACGCCTCGCCGCGGCCGCCGCCACCGACACCGGCGCCACCCAGGAGAACCGCCGCCTGGCAACGGCCATGCCGGGGCTGCCCCCCCATAGCCGTGCGGAGTTCGCAACCATCCTCCGCCGCTGCCTGGAAACCATGCACCGCTCGGCCATCGGCACCCTCGACAGCTTCTTCGCCAGCATCGTCCAGAGCTTCCCCCTCGAACTCGGCATCTCCCCCGATTTCACCCTGCTCACCGACCACGCCCAGGCCGCGGAACGGCAGGCAATCCTGCGCCAGCTCCTCGGCGGCGACGCCAAGCCGGCGGAGCGGCGGGCCTTCCTCGAAGCCTTCAAGCGCGCCACCTTCGGCCGGGAGTCGAAGCGCTGCCATGACTTGCTCGACGAGGTGATCCTGGAATTCCATGCCCGCCACCTGCAAACGCCGGCCCCCCGCCGCTGGGGCGACCCCACCGCCATCTTTGGCGGCCGCCCCCCCTGGACGCTGGAACCGCCGGCGGCGCTGAGCCAGGCCAGCGCCCAGTTCCTGGCCAGCCTGGATTCCCTCACGGCCACCCCCCACCAGCGGCAGAAACTGGCGGAGTGGGCCACGGCCCTGGGCGAACTCCAGCCGGCGGGGCAACTGGCCGGCGACGTCCGTGACGTCCTGAAGGACTGCGCCGCCGCCCTGCCGGCCCTGGAATGCGGCGACGCGACCATCGCCAACTTCAAGAAGGTCGCCTTCCCCCCACCCACGCAACAGGCCATGGCCACCCTCACCCGCCACGGCCTCGCCTGCCTGCTCCAGGCCGCCCTGGAGAACACCCGCGGCCTCCACGAACTGCTCGCCCACTACGAGGCGGCCTACGAGCGGCGCGTCCGCCAGGCCGGCAAATTGACCTTCGCCGACCTGACGCTGCTCCTCACCCGCGACCAGGCCCCCGCCCTCACCCAAAACCCCCAGGCCGCCGGCAACGGCAAGCTCGACGTCGAATACCGCCTCGACGGCCGCTTCGACCATTGGGCGCTGGACGAGTTCCAGGACACCTCCCGCCCCCAATGGCACGCCATCGCCGGGCTCGCCGACGAACTGCTCCAGGACCCGGGCAGCCGCAGCTTCTTCATGGTCGGCGACATCAAGCAGGCCATCTACGGCTGGCGCAGCGGCGATTCCCGCCTGATGCCGGAAATCATCGCCCGCTACGCCCTCAAAACCCAGCCGCTGGACGAATCCTGGCGCTCCGGCCCGCCCGTCCTGGCGCTGGTCAACGCCATCTGCGGCCGCTTCGCCGAAACCCCGGGGCTGGCCGCGGCGGCCCGCGACCGCTGGCGGCAACTTTGGGCACCCCACGAATCCAGGAAACCGGATCTGCCCGGCTGCGCCTTCGTCCTCGAATCCACCTTGGCCGCCAGGGAGGCCGCCAGCGACGAGGCGGCGAACGGCAAGGCGGACGCGGTCATCGCCGAGCTGCGGCGCGTCCGCCCCTGGGAACGCGGCCTCACCGCCGCCGTCCTGGTGCGGAGCAACGCCAAGGGCGGGCAACTGACCGCCGCCCTGCACGAAGCCGGCATCCCCGTGGTCTGGGAAGGTGAAAAGGCGATTGCCGACCAGCCGCTGGTCGCCGCGCTGCTGGCCTGGTGCCGCTGGCTGGAGCATCCCGGCGACCGCCTCGCCCTTGAACACCTCCGCATGTCGCCGCTCCGCCATCTGCTGGGCACGGATGACGCCGCCGCCCTCCGCGCCGGGCTGCGCCGGCTCCACACCGACGGCTTCGCCGCCGCCCTCCGCCACTGGCTGCGGGAACTGGCCGCCAACGCCGCCATCCGCCCAGAGGAGGCCGACGCCCCCGAACTCCAGACCCTCCTCGCCGCCGCCGGCGAATTCGACGCCAACGGCGGCCGCGGCGGCCGGGAGTTCACCGATTTCATCGAGTCCTACAGCGGCAAGGAGCTGGCGCCGGCCAACCGCGTCCAGGTGATGACCATCCACCACAGCAAAGGGCTCGGCTTCGACCTCGTCCTCCTGCCCCTGGAGGAAACCGAGAAGGGCATCGCCACCCTCCAGGACGAGCTGCTCATCGGCGAAACCATCGGCGCCGCCGGCCCCGAGGTCGCCTGGCTCCTCCGGAACCCCGGCTTCCTCGCCGACCTGGAAGACGCCGGGCCGCTCCAGGCCGCCCTCCACGAAGCCCAGGCCGCCAAGAGCTTCGAGGCGCTCTGCACCCTCTACGTCGCCCTCACCCGCGCCAAACAGGAACTGGCCATCATCCTCGACCGGCCACCCCAGAATAGCCAGGCCGTCCGCCTCGCCACCCTGGTGCGCAACGCCTTGCCCGCCACGCCGGCCGACGGGGCCACGCCAGCCCCGCCACCCGGACTGGCGCTCCCCGCCAACTTCACCTGCCGCCACTTCACCGGCGCCGCCGCCTGGTTCGAGCGCGCCGCCGCCCCGGCCGCCGCCGCCCCGGAACCGCCACCGCCCCCGCCGCCAACCCTCGCGCCGCCCCGGCCACGCCATCCCCGCCGCCTCCCCTCCGCCGCCGAGGCGCGGGAACTGGACGCCGCCCTCCTCTTCAGGCCCGCCGCCCCCGCCGCCGCCGGCGGCAAGCTCTTCGGCTCGGCCCTGCACCAACTCTTCCAGGAACTGGAATGGCCCGAAACCGAACCGGCCGAGGCGGTCATCGCCCGCTGGCGCGCCCGCCAGCCGGCCATCCCCCCGGAAATTGCCGCCGCCGGCGCCGCCCAGTTCCGCCAGAACCTCGCCGACCCCGCCATCCGCGCCGCCCTCGCCCGCCCCGCCGCCCCCGGCGTCACCCTCTGGCGCGAACGCAGCTTCGACCTCATCCTCGACGGCGCCTGGGTCACCGGCACCTTCGACCGCGCCGTCATCGAGACCGACGCCACCGGCCGCCCCCAACACGCCACCCTGCTCGACTTCAAGTCGGACCGCGTTGCGGACTCCGCAACCGCCCTGGCCGCCGCCGCCGCCACCTACGCGCCCCAGCTCCGGCTCTACCGCGGCGCCCTGGCCGCGCTCCTCGGGCTGCCGCCCGCCGCCATCCACACCGCCCTGCTCTTCACCGCACCCGGCCGCTTCCTCCCCCTCGATCCCTGAATCCCAACCCCGCCTCCCCATCCGGGAATTTGTGCCGATCCGTGAAGCTTGCTGAAGAAAATTGGCGGCGGACAAGCGAAAAGCGAAAATCGGCAATCGGAAATCCGGGTTACATTGCGGGGCATGGACTTGTTCGACTACAACCGGGAACGGCAGATCCGCAAGGAGCAGCCGCTGGCGGCGCGGCTGCGGCCACGCACCTTGGACGAGTTCATCGGCCAGGAACACATCCTCGCGCCAGGACGGCTCCTGCGCCGCGCCATCCAGGCGGACCAGCTCTCGTCGCTCCTCTTCTACGGCCCGCCCGGCACCGGCAAGACCACCCTCGCCAGCGTCATCGCCAACACGACCAAGAGCCACTTCGTCACCCTCAACGCGGTGCTCGCCGGCGTCCAGGACCTGCGCCGGATCACCCAGGAGGCCCAGGACCGGCGCGGCCAGCAGGGGCGGCGCACCATCCTCTTCATTGACGAGGTCCACCGCTGGAACAAGGCGCAGCAGGACGCCCTCCTGCCCTGGGTCGAAAACGGCACCGTCATCCTCATCGGCGCCACCACCGAGAACCCCTACTTCACCGTCAACCGCGCCCTGGTCAGCCGCAGCCGCATCTTCCAGCTCAAGCCGCTGACCACGGCGCATCTCCAGGCCGTGCTGCGCCAGGCGCTGCGCGACCCGGAGCGCGGCTACGGCAAGCTCCGGGTCGAACTCCACCCCGACGCCCTGGCGCACCTGGCCGACGTCGCCAACGGCGATGCCCGCGCCGCCCTCAACGCCCTCGAACTCGCCGTCGAAACCACCCCGCCCGACGCCGCCGGCACCATCGCCATCGACATGGCCGTCGCCGAAGAGTCGATCCAGCGCCGGGCCGTGCTCTACGACAAGGAAGGCGACTACCACTTCGACACCATCAGCGCCTTCATCAAGTCGCTGCGCGGCTCCGACCCCGACGCCGCCCTCTACTGGCTCGCCAAAATGGTCTATGCCGGCGAGGATCCGCGCTTCATCTTCCGCCGGATGCTCATCTTCGCCGGGGAGGACATCGGCCTGGCCGACCCCAACGCCCTGGTCATCGCCAACGCCGCCGCCGAAGCCTTCGACCGCGTCGGCCTGCCCGAAGGCAACTACCCCCTCGCCCTCTGCTGCCTCTACCTCGCCACCGCCCCCAAGTCCAACTCCGTCATGGGCTTCTTCGACGCCCTCGCCATCGTCGAGAAGGAAAAGGAGGGGGAAGTGCCCTGCCACCTGCGCGACGCCAGCCGCGACAAGGAGGGGTTCGGCCACGGCGCCGGCTACCAGTACCCCCACGCCTACCGCGACCACTGGGTCGCCCAGCAATACCTGCCCGACTCCTTGCAAGGCAAGCTCTTCTACACCCCCGGCCGCCTCGGCCACGAACAGGCTCTGGCGGAAACCGTGCGCCAGCGCCGGGAACTCCAGCTCGCCGCCCTCCGCGAAAGCGAGGGACGCCTGGCACCGCCGGAAATCCTCACCTTCTCCCCCACCGACAAGGCCACCGACCGCTGGCTCGCCCGCACCCTCAACGGCCTGGGTGCGGAGTTCGCAACCCTCCGCGAACGCGTCTTCGCCGTGCGGACTCCGCAACGGCACGAACTCATCCTCGACCTCAGCGGCGACACCGCCCTCTTCACCTGGGAGGCGCTCCGCCGCGCGCCCGAAGGCGGCGTCTGGGCACTGGCCAGCACTCCGGAAGCCGCCCGCGCCCTGGCCGACCAGGCCCAGACCCTGCCCGAACCGCGGCAGCCGCAAATCCTGGTGGGCACCCCCTGCGGACTCCGCAACCTCCTGGCGGCGCGGGGCGACGGCGACGTCCGCTTCGACCTCGCCGTCGGCCGCAACCTGCTGGCGCGCGCCGCCGACCGCCCGGCGCTGCTGCGCGAACTCCGCGCCCTCCTCGCCCCCGGCGGCACCCTCAGCCTCGCGGAAAACCTCCCCCGCCACGGCCAGCGCCTCACCGCCCTCTTGGAACGTGGCACAGGCATTCCTGCCTGTGAAGAGCGTGGCACAGGCATTCCTGCCTGTGAGGAACGTGGCACAGGCATTCCTGCCTGTAAAGAGCGTAGCACAGGCATTCATGCCTGTGAAGAGCGTGGCACAGGCATTCCTGCCTGTGAAGAGCGTGGCACAGGCATTCCTGCCTGTGAAGAGCGTGGCACAGGCATTCCTGCCTGTGAAGAGCGTGGCACAGGCATTCCTGCCTGTGAGGAACGTGGCACAGGCATTCCTGCCTGTGAAGAGCGTGGCACAGGCATTCCTGCCTGTAAAGAGCGTAGCACAGGCATTCCTGCCTGTGAGGAACGTGGCACAGACATTCCTGCCTGTGCGAAACCTGAAGCCGGCATTCCTGCCTGCAACCCCATCTCCCCGCAAGACACAATCCTCAAGACCCGGCGCAAGCTGCCCCATTGGCAGCGGGCGAACAGCGTCTATTTTGTCACCTTCCGCCTGGCGGATTCGCTGCCCCAAGAAAAACTTGACGGCTGGCGCCGGCGGCGCGATGCCTGGCTCGCCCTCCATCCCGAGCCCTGGGACGATGCCGCCTGGGAAGAGTATCACCGCCAGTTCACCGAACCCATGGAAAGGTGGCTCGACCAAGGAATCGGCGGCTGCCAACTGGCTGCCGAGGAGATCCGTGCCGAATTGATGACGTGCCTGCACCGGTTCGATGGCGAACGCCACCACCTCCATGCCTATGTGGTCATGCCCAACCACGTCCATCTCCTGATCGAACCGACCGCCGGCGACACCCTGGCGACGCTCCTGAAAGGCATCAAGGGGGCCAGCGCCAAACTCATCAATGCCCGCCTCGGCAGAACAGGGGCCTTCTGGCAAGACGAGTCGCATGACCATATTGTGCGCAGCGAGGCGCAGTACGAGCACTATCGGGCGTACATTCGCGGGAATCCCGGCAAGGCAAAGCTGGCGGCTGGCAGGTATGCGCTTTATGACGCTTTCGCGCAGACAAAAATGTCTGCGCCACGTTTTTCACAGACAGGAATGTCTGTGCTACCTTCAGGGATGCCAGTTTCCCGCTGGGCGGCCGCGGAAGAGTTCATTTACACCGACCCCGCCGATCCGCTGGTGAACTGGGACGAGGCCACGCTCGCCACCGAACTGGCGGCCGCCGGCTTTTGCGAAGTCCGCAGCGACCGCGCCCTCGCCACCCACCCCCGGCGCATCCCCCCCGCCCAGCTCGACCGCTGGTTCGCCGACACCCCCGGCAGCTACGCCCGCCGCCTCCTGGCCGCCGGCCTCGACGCCGACGACCTCCGCCAATTCCGAGCCGCCCTCACGGCCGCCGTCGCCGGCCGGGAAGTGCCCTGGACCACCACCACCCTCTTCCTCCACGCCACCGCACCATGAAGCGCCGCCTGCCCACCCTGCTCCTCGCCGCCCTCCTGCTGCTGGGGGCCTTGGCCGCCCACCTCTGGCGCCGGCAGCGCCCCACCCCGCCGCCGCCACCCCCGCCACCCTATCTCCGCGAGTTCACCGTCTTCGGCACCTTCGGCCGGCTCCAGTTCCACGCGCCAGCGGCCCAGGCGGCGCCGGTCGCCGACCAGATCCTCGAACAGCTCCAGGCCCTGCACAACCGCCTCAACAAGTTCGACCCGGCCAGCGAACTCGCCCGCCTCAACCGCACCGCCGCCACCGCCCCCTTCGCCTGCAGCCCCGAACTGTGGGCCGTCCTCCAGGCCGCCCGCGAGGCCCACCGCGAAACCAACGGCGCCTTCGACGTCAGCGTCGGCCCCCTGATGCAGCTCTGGGGGCTCCACCGCCAGCGCCGAACCCTCCCCACGGACGCCGAGATCGCCGAAGCCCAGGCACTGGTCGGACTGGACAAGCTCCAGTTCGACGACGCCGCCCGCACCGTGCGCTTCCCCCGCCCCGGCATGGAACTGGACTTCGGCGGCCTCGCCAAGGGCTATGCCCTGGACCTGGCCCGGGCCACGGCCCTCGCCGGCGGCCTCCGCCAAGGGCTAATCGACCTCGGCGGCAACATCGCCTGCCTGCCCGACGCCCCCGCCGGCCGCAACGCCTACCGCATCGGCATCCGCCACCCGCTCCGCCCCAGCGAAGTGCTGGCCCAGGTGGAACTGCGCGACGCCTGCATCGCCACCAGCGGCGACTACGAACGGCGCATCATCCTGGAAGGCAAAAGCATCGGCCACATCATGGATCCCCGGACCGGCCGGCCGGCCGCCGACCGCCTCGCCGTCACCGTCATCACCCGCCGCGGCCTCGACTCCGACGTCTACTCCACCGCCATCTTCGTCGCCGGCCCGGCGGTGGCGGCGCGGCTGCGGGCCCGGGATCCGGAGTGCCGCCTCCTCCTCTGCCGCCCGGACGCCAGCCCCGCGGGGTTCCGCGCCGACTGGCTGCCCGAGCCGCCCCCGCTGGAGTTCACACTTCAGTGTGGGACCTGCCGTCCAGGCGATCCCTCGCAGGGCGGAAAGTGGGCCGTCCAGAGGAAACGCCGCCTGCCCCCAAAACAGCCCACGCTGAAGCGTGAACTCCAACCCGAGCCAAACAGCCCACGCTGAAGCGTGAACTCCAACCCGTGTTTCCATCCCCTGTGGGATGGTTGCGGAAAAAACTTCGCTTTAACTTCGCGTCCTTCGTGACTTCGTGGTGAAGGTTTTAGTTTTACAGGGTTAGCGGCCGGCACGGACGGATGGGCAGGCGCCGACGATTGCCGGCCGGCCAAATGTCGGTATGGTATGCGTTTCCCCAGTTCACCTGCGGCCGCGGCAAGGAGCGGTTTCCCATGACATCCAGAGACAAGGCCGGTGCGCCCCCCTACCGCGTCTACAACCAATTGAAGGCCTACGAGGATGTGCCGTTCCTCAAGACTGACGCCTGCCGGGCGGTGCGGTTGCAACTGGAATTCCTCCGGCCGGATTCCTACATGCAGGCGCACAAGATCAAGTCGACCATCGTCGTCTTCGGCAGCGCCCGGATCCCCGACCCCGAGACCGCCTGCAGCCAGCTTCAGGCGGCGGAGGCCGACGCCGCGGCGAACCCCGGCTCCGCGGCGCACCAGACGGCCCTATGCCGGGCCCGCAACCATTTGGAAATCAGCAGATACTATGACGTCGCCCGCGCCTTCGGCGCCCTGGTCAGCGAATGCAGCCAGGACGACCGCGGTTGCGACTACGTGATCATGACCGGCGGCGGCGGCGGCATCATGGCGGCAGCCAACCGCGGCGCCTTCGACGTCGGCGCCAAGTCGGTGGGGCTCAACATCAGCCTGCCGTTCGAGCAGAAGCCGAACCCCTACATCCCCCCCGAGCTGCTCTTCCACTTCCACTACTTCAGCATCCGCAAGATGCATTTCCTCTTGCGCGCCAAGGCGTTGTGCTGCTTCCCCGGCGGCTACGGCACCATGGACGAACTGTTCGAATGCCTGACCCTGATCCAGACCCGGAAGATGCCGGCCATGCCGGTGGTGCTCTTCGGCCGCCACTTCTGGGAGGGGCTGATCAACTGGCAGAAATTTGTCGACGACGGCCTCATCAGCCCCCACGACCTGGAGATCATCCGCTTTTGCGAGACGGCGGCGGAGGCGTGGGGCTACATCCGCGACTTCTGGGACACCCACGAAGGGACTGGCCCGGTGCCGAACCCCTGAGAGAACCCGAGCCGGAATAATTCCAGGTCGGTGGATCGGAGCGCTGAAGGCGCGGAGTCATCATGGCCTGGGGCAACGCCCGGTTGTTGTCCGATGGTCATTTTCGCTTTGACTTCGCGTCCTTCGTGGCTTCGTGAAAGTTTTAGTTTTACAGTGTACTAGGGCAAGGCGCCCAGGGTAGCGCCGGGGCGAAGCGCGGCTATAGTAAGTGAAATTTTTCACCAAGCCCCGCCACCGGAGGTTCCACCCATGGATCTGGTTCAAGACGGCCTCGTCCTGCTCGTGCTCGGACAACTCGCCGTGTTCGCCTTCCTCGGCTCGATGGTCTTGCTTGTCCTCTTCAACGCCAAGTGGATCAATGCCTTCCTGAAGCCGGGAGAGCCGGCCGCCAAGGCTCCGGCCGCCCCCGCCGCCCAGCCGGCGGACACCACCCCCGTGGCCGCCATCGCCGCCGCCATCAAGCGGTTCCAGGCCGGCAAGTGACCCGCGCCGCCCCCGTGGCCTTCCCCTACCCCACCCCTCGGAGAACCGCACGATGAAAAAAATCAAGTTCATGGATGTTTCTTTCCGGGACGGCTTCCAGTCCGTGCTCGGCGCACGGGTGAAGACCGCCGACTTCCTCCCCGCCCTCCAGGCCGCGGTCGCCGCCGGCACCACCAGCTTCGAGATCGGCGGCGGCGCCCGCTTCCAGAGCCCCTATTTCTATTGCCAGGAAGACGCCTTCGAGATGATGGACCGCTGCCGCGCGGTGGTCGGCCCGGAGATCAACCTCCAGACCCTGGCCCGCGGCATCAACGTCGTCGGCCTGATGTCCCAGCCCAGCGAGATCATTGATCTCCACGCCAAGCTGTTCAAGAAGCACGGGGTCAGCACGATCCGCAACTTTGACGCGCTCAACGACGTGCGCAACCTCGACTTCTCCGGCCGCTGCATCGCCAATGCCGGGCTGCACCACCAGGTGGCGATCACCCTGATGGGGCTGCCGCCCAACATGGACACCACGGCGCACACCGCCGAATTCTACATGGCGACGCTGAAGGGCATCCTCGCCGCCGGCCTCCCCTTCCACAGCGTCTGCTTCAAGGACGCCTCCGGCACCTGCCCGCCGGCGATCATCCATGAAACCGTCAAGCGCGCCCGGCAAATCCTCGACGCGGAAGGGCACAAGGACAAGGAAATCGAGTTCCACACCCACTGCACCGCCGACCTTGGCATGAGCTGCCTGATGGCGGCCATCGAGGGTGGCGCCGACATCATCGACGTGGGAATGTCGCCGATGAGCGGCGGCACCGGCGCGCCGGACATCCTCACCGTCTGGCACGCGCTCAAGGGCACCGCCTACACCCTCGACATCGACTATGAGAAGTACCTGGTTGCCGAGGAAGTGTTCGAGGAGTGCATGTCCAAGTATCTCCTGCCGCCCGAGGCGAAGGAGACCAACCCGACCATCACCCTCTCGCCGATGCCCGGCGGCGCGCTCACGGCCAACACCCAGATGATGCGCGACAACAACTGCCTCCACAAGTTCCCCGAGGTCATCAAGGCGATGCGCGAAGTGGTCGAGCGCGGCGGCTTCGGCACCTCCGTCACCCCGGTTTCCCAGTTCTACTTCCAGCAGGCCTTCAACAACGTCATGCTCGGCCCCTGGAAGAAGATCGCCGACGGCTACGGCAAGATGGTGCTCGGCCACTTTGGCAAGACCCCGGCCCAGCCGGATCCGGAGATCGTCAAGATCGCCGCCGACCAGCTCAAGCTGGCGCCGACCACCGAGGAGCCGCGGCTGCTCAACGACCGCAACGAAAGCCTGGGGATCAAGGCCGCCACCCGGAAGCTGGAGGCCGCCGGCCTGCCGCTGACCGACGAGAACATCTTCATCGTCGCCTGCTGCAGCGAAGGCAAGACCGACAAGGGGCTCGACTTCCTCAAGGGCATCCGCCCCAACGGGATCTACTACAAGGAAGACGACGAGAAGAGGCAGCTCGCGGCGCTTTCCAAGAAGTACGGCGCCCCCGCCGGCGCCGCCGCCCCCACGGCCGCCGCCGAGGCCGGCGAATACACGGTCGCGGTGGACGGCAAGAGCTATCACGTCACGGCGCAGGGCGAGACCCTGGTGGTTGATGGCCGCAGCTACCGGGTGAATGTCCAGGCCGGTGCCGCCGCCCCGGCCGCACCGGTTGCCGCCCCGGCCGCACCGGTTGCCGCCCCGGCGGCCGCCGCGGCGCCGGCCCCCGCCGCGGGCGCCGGCGAAAGCATCAAGGCACCGATGCCGGGCACCATCCTCAAAGTCATGGTCAAGGCCGGCGACAGCGTCAAGGGCGGCGACACCATCGTCGTCCTCGAAGCCATGAAGATGGAGATCGAGGTCAAGGCCGCCGTCGGCGGCACGGTCAGCGCCGTCCATGTCGCCCAAGGCGCCACCGTCCAGCCCGACCAGGTGATGGCCGTCCTCGGCTGAACTAGCCTTTGCCGCCCACCGGCGTCCGGGAGACGGCGCCGGCGGATGCCCCCTTTCCCCGCACCGGAACCGAATCTGGAGTCAACGACGATGAAATTGCGTTCCCTGATGTTTGTCGCGGCGCTGCTGTTGGCCGCCGGCCTCGGCGGGCTCGGCGGCGCCGCCGCCGCCGGCACCGGCAAGATCATTTACGAGGACAACGTCTTCAGGATGGTCGAGCAGGAGGAGATCGAGCCTGGGCGCCTGGCGGAGATGCAGACCCAGGGGCAGGACAAGAAGCTGGTCGCGCCCCTGATCCATGTCTACTACATCTGGAACCAGCCGGCGACGGTCTACGAGGTGTCGGTCGAGCCGGACAAGGTGGTCAAGCCGGGCCGCCAGCTCTGCATCCTCAAGATCGCGGGGCGGAGCAAGGCCAAGTTCAAGGCGGGTGAGAGCTACCTGCCCGAACAAGTCAACCTCAGCCTGGGGCAGACCCTGGTGGCGTCGGCGGAGACGCCGATCCTGATCCTGCGCAAGGTCGCCTTCAGCCACGACTCGGTGGTCGCCGGCACCAAGAAGCGGCTGAAGACCGAGGGCCTCTTCGGCAACCTCTGGAAGAGCACCGGCCTCTACGAACTGGTCGCGCAGACCCAGAACAACTGGGAGCTGGGGGCTGGCCGCCTCATCATGATCGCGGTCGGCATGGCGCTGCTCTGGCTGGCGGTCTCCAAGGGCTTCGAGCCGCTGCTGCTGATCCCGATTGGCTTTGGCGGGATCATGGCCAACATCCCGCTGGCCGGCATTTCCGGCCCCGACGGCCTGCTCGGCCTGGTCTACTCCGTCGGCATCGAGTCCGGCGTCTTCCCGCTGCTGATCTTCCTCGGCATCGGCGCCATGACCGACTTCGGGCCGATGATCGCCAACCCGATCACCGCCCTGCTCGCCGCGGCCGCCCAGCTCGGCATCTTCGGCGCGCTGCTCGGCGCCCTGCTGCTCTCCTGGGCCTTCCCCGCCATCAGTTTCTCCCTGAAGGACGCCGCCTCCATCGGCATCATTGGCGGCGCCGACGGCCCGACGGCGATCTACCTGACCTCCAAGCTCTCCCCCAACCTGCTCGGCGCCATTGCGGTGGCGGCCTACTCCTACATGGCCCTGGTGCCGATCATCCAGCCGCCGATCATGAAGCTCCTGACCACCCAGAAGGAACGCAAGGTGCGCATGACCCAGATGCGGCAGGTCTCCAAGACCGAGAAGCTGGTCTTCCCGCTGGCCATCATCATGCTCTGCACCCTGATCCTGCCCGACGCGGCGCCGCTGGTCGGCATGTTGATGATCGGCAACTTCTTCCGGGAATGCGGCGTGGTCGAGCGCCTCAGCTCCACCGCCCAGCATGCGCTGATCAACATCGTCACCATCTTCCTCGGCCTCTCGGTCGGCGCCAAGCTGGCGGCGGACCAGTTCCTCAACGCCCAGACCCTGGGCATCCTGCTGCTGGGGCTGGTCGCCTTCTCGGTGTCCACCGCCGGCGGCGTGCTCCTGGGCAAGATCATGTGCAAGCTCTCCGGCGGCAAGATCAATCCGCTGATCGGCGCGGCCGGCGTCTCCGCCGTGCCAATGGCGGCGCGCGTGGTCAACAAGGTCGGGCAGGAGGCGGATCCGCACAACTTCCTGCTCATGCATGCCATGGGCCCCAACGTCGCCGGCGTGATCGGCTCCGCCGTGGCCGCGGGCGTGCTGCTCAACGCCCTGAAGATGCTCTGACCTGCGCCCGCGGCAGCCTCCCCGCCCAGGCGGGGTGCCGCCGGCCGTGCCAGCCCGCCCTCCCCCGGCGGGCTTCGTCATTTCCGGGCGCAGAGCATTTCCCAGGGCCGGAGCGGCTTGCCGGTTTCCACCGACCACAAGGTGAGGCCGTCCCCCGGCCACCGCGGGCGTGGTTCCACCCTCACTCGTGGACGGATGACGGCCCGGCCGGCGCCGCCGCCAAAGTGAAATGGAATGTGGCCCCCCTCCCCACTTCCCCTTCCGCCCAAATCCGGCCACCATGGCGCGCCACAATCCGCCAAACGGTCGCCAGCCCAACGCCGGTGCCCTCGTAGTCCGTGGCGGAATGCAGCCGTTGGAACGGCCGGAACAGCTTGTGGGCATAAGCCATGTCGAACCCGGCCCCGTTGTCGCGGACGAAGAACACCGGCGGCGCCCCCTCGGCCCCCGCCACGCCACCGACCTCGATCCGGGCGCAGGCGCGCTTCGCGGTGAACTTCCAGGCGTTGCCCAGCAAATTGGCCAGCAGGTTGCGGACCAGCGCCGGATCCCCCTCGGCGGCCAGCCCGTCGGCAATCCGGAACTCGGCCCGCCGTTCCGGCTCGTGGCGGCGGATCCCGGCCACGACCTCCCGCGCCAACTGGCTCAAGTCCAGCCGTTCCCGCCGCAGCTCTCCACCCCTCATCACCCGCGACAGATCAAGCAGCGCCGCAATGAGTTGGGACATCCTCAGAATCTCCGCGCGGAGGCAGGCCAGATGTTCCCGGCCAGCATCGTCCAGCCGCCCCCCACAGTCTTCCGCCAGGGCCTGGCACCAGCCGGCAATCCCCCGCAAGGGCGCCCGCAGGTCATGGGAAACGGAGTAGGCAAAGCTCTCCAGCTCCTGGTTCGCCGCCGCCAGCTCGGCGGTGCGCGCCTGGATGCGCCGCTCCAATTCGCCGTTGAGCCGGCAAATCTCCGCCGCCGCCCGTTTCCGCGCCGTGAGGTCGCGGAACACCCCCTGCATGACCTTCCGCCGGCCGATGGCAAAAACGCTGCCCAGGATTTCCACCGGCACAACCGTGCCGTCCGCCCGGACGACCACCGTCTCCACCGGCGGCACACTGCCACCGCTGGCCAAGACCGCCGCCTGCTCCCGGAAAAGCCGGCGGCTGGAGTCGGCGGCGGCAGGGGCATGCAGGGCTGACTGGTGCAGCCCAACGAGTGCCGCCCACGGCCGCCCCAGCAACCGTTCCGCGGCCGGGTTCGCGTCCAAAATGACGCCCGTGTCTGGATCGGCCAGCAAAATGGCCTCGGGACTGCCGGCAAACACCCCCCGGAACAAGTCGTCGTACTCCGCCGCGCTCCACGGCCCCGGCCGGGGCCGGGTTGTCCCCTCCAGGGGCGGCGCCTCGCTGGCTGCGGGCTCGGGACTCTCTTGGTTTCGCAAAGGGGGAATGGTCATGGCGGAACGGCGTGTCCAAGCTCAGGAAAGGGTGCCCGGCGGCGGCGGGCGCGGGGCGGCCGTGCCTCCCATCCGCCCCAGCGTATCAATAATGAGACATTATAGCCAGGGCAGTGCCGCTTGCAACCGCCGGCACCCGCCATCCCAGCACCCCACCGCGTTTTTTAGCGCATTTTTTGGCGGGGACAGGCAATCAGTTGCCCCACCACCTCTTGCCCGCTGGCATCCCGGTTGCCGCTGGTCTTGCGGGCCGCCGCACGAAACGCTGCACCCTCCGCCGGGGGACAGGCTACATTACCCCCCAATTTGTCCTTGCCCGCACCTTGCCCGCACCGCGGCCGCCAGCCGTTGGGGAGCCCCCCGCCATGCGCACCACCCCGCTCCATGACCACCACCGCCAGCTCGGCGCGAAACTGGCGGAGTTCGCCGGCTGGCTGATGCCGATCCAGTACCCGGCCGGCATCCTCGCCGAACACCGGCACTGCCGCGAACTTGCCGCCCTTTTCGACATCTGCCACATGGGCGAATTCCAGGTGCGCGGGCCGGGGGCGGCCGCGGCGCTCGACGCCCTGCTCCCGCGCCGGGCCTCCACCCAGAAACCCGGCGCCTGCCGCTACAATTTCCTGCTCGACAGCCGTGGCGGCACCCTGGACGACCTGGTGGTCTACCGCCTGGCGGCGGAGGAGTTCATGCTGGTGGTCAACGCCGGCACCGCCGACGCCGACGCGGCGTTCCTCCGCGAACGGCTGCCGGCCGGGGTCGAGTTCCGCGATCTCCGCAACGAGCTGGGCAAGCTGGACTTGCAGGGGCCGGAAAGCTTCCGCGTCCTGGCGGCGTGCGGCGTCCCCGAAACCGCCATCCCCCCCTATTTCCACTGGACGCTGCTGCCGCTCTTCGGCATGGAGGTCCTGCTCAGCCGGACCGGCTACACCGGCGAGCGCGGCGTCGAACTCTACCTCCCGCGCCAGCGCGTGGCGGAATGCTGGGAACGGCTCCTCGCCCAGCCCCAGGTGAAGCCCGTCGGCCTCGGCGCCCGTGACACGCTCCGCCTGGAGATGGGCTACCCCCTCTACGGCCATGAACTCGACCCGGAGACCACCCCCGTCGAGGCCGGCTTCGCCACGCTGCTGGAGCCGGCCCGCGCCGCCACGCTGCGGACTCCGCAAAAGCGGCTGGCCGGCTTCCGGCTGGAGGGGCGCCGCGCCGCCCGCGCCGGGGCGCCGGTGCGGAATCCGCAAACCGGCGAGCCGTGCGGCATCGTCACCTCCGGCGCCTTCAGCCCGAGCCTGGGCCGCGCCGTCGCCCTAGGCTACGTCCACGGCGGGGAAGCGCCGGCGCCGGGAAGCATCTTCCTGCTCGGCGAGGGCGCCGCGCCGCTGCCGGCGACGGTCGTCGAACTGCCGTTCTGGCGCCAGGGCACGGCCCGCGCCCAAAGCTGAGTTCCGGGTTCCACCCAACAACAACTTCAAGACGCATGCGACAACGGCCGGGCGGGGAACCGCCCACCAACCAACCAGGAGGAAGAAGGATGAAGCGCTATTCGAAGGAGCACGAGTGGGTCGAGCTGGAGGGCGACGTGGCGACCATGGGGATCACGGCCTTCGCCGCCGAGGAGCTGGGGGACATCACCTACGTCGAACTGCCGGCGCTGGGCAAGCAGGTCAAAACCAACGAAGTGCTCTGCGTGGTCGAGTCCGTCAAGGCCGCCAGCGACGTCTACTGCCCGGTCGGCGGCACGGTCGCCGCCGTCAACCAGGAGCTGGACGGCGAGCCCGGCCTGGTCAACCAGGAGCCCGAGGGCAAGGGCTGGTTCTGCAAGCTCAAGGGCGCCAGCCCGGCCGATTTCAACGCCCTGATGACCGCCGAGGACTACGCCAAGTTCACCGCGAAATGACGGGGCCTGGAAACACGAATCCATGCCAATGACCTGAATAGCCGTGGGCGAAACCCGCGGCTTTTTCCCGGTTTCCGAACCATTCCGGAGGCGCGCTTGCCATGCCCTACATCCCCCTGACCGAGACGGAACGCGCCGAGATGCTCCAAGCCATCGGCGTCGCCTCCATGGACGAATTGTGGCGCCAGGCGATCGGCGAGGAGCCGGCGCCGGACCTGAAGGCGCTCCCCCGCGGCGCCGCGGAGCTGGAAGTGACCCGCTACCTGGCCGGGCTGGCCGCGCGCAACGCCACGGACCTGACCTGCTTCCTCGGCAGCGGCTTCTACGACCATTTCATCCCGGCGGCGGTGGAGGAAATGACCGGCCGCGGCGAGTTCTACACCGCCTACACCCCCTACCAGCCGGAGGCGTCGCAGGGCACGCTCCAGGCGATCTACGAATACCAGTCGCTGATCTGCCGGCTGACCGGCCTGGAGGTGGCCAACGCCTCGCTCTACGACGGCGGCACCGCGCTGTTCGAGGCGATGATGATGGCGGTGCGGATCACCGGCCGCCGCCGGGCCGTGCTCAGCGGCGCCGTCTCCCCCATCTACCAGGAAATGCTCAAGTGCTATTCCCGCAACCTGGCGGTGGAGCTGGAGATCGTCCGGCCCGGGGAATCCTCCGACCCCGCGGCGCTCAGCGCCCACCTCGACGACCGCACCGCCTGCGTCCTGGTGCAGTACCCGGACGTGTTCGGCAGCATCGCCGACTGGCGGCCGCTGGCCGCCGCCGCCAAGGCCAAGGGCGTCATCCCGGCCTGCTCGGCCTATCCCCTGGCGCTGGCGCTGCTGACGCCCCCCGGCGACCTCGGCTTCGAGATCGTCACCGGCGAAGGGCAGTCCCTCGGCATCCCCCTCTCCTTCGGCGGGCCGTACCTGGGGTTCATGGCCACCACCCGCGGCCACCTGCGCAAGATGCCCGGGCGGATCGTCGGCCGCACGGTGGACACCCAGGGGCGGCAAGGCTTCGTCCTCACCCTCCAGGCGCGCGAACAGCACATCCGCCGCGAGAAGGCGACCTCCAACATCTGCTCGAACGAAGGGCTCTGCGCCCTGCGCGCCCTGGCCTACCTGACCGTGGTCGGCAAGCAGGGGCTGGCCGAAGTCGCCAAGCTCTGCGCCGCCAAGGCGGTGTTCGCCCGGGAACAGCTCCTGGCGATCCCCGGCGTCGAGGCGGATGCCGCCCCGTTCTTCAACGAGTTCGTGGTCAAGCTGCCCTACGACGCCGCCGAAGTCGTGGGGCGGATGATCGAGAAGGGCTACGCCCCCGGCTTCCCCCTGGGCCGCTACTTCCCGGCGCGCCGCACCGAGCTGCTGGTCGCCGTGACGGAAAAGCGCACCCGCGAGGAAATCCGCGGCCTCGCCGCCGCCCTCGAAGCCGTCCTTGCCGACTGCGACCGTCCGGCGTGATATAAACCGCTGACTTCCGCTAACGGAACGCTAACGAAGACTGGCGAGATGCCGTTCTGGTTTCATGTGGGGGCCGGGTGATGAATGAGGCTGGGTTGTTCAAACAAGAAGGATATGCGCTGATTGCGGCCGCGTTTGAGGTCTATGATCAAATCGGTGCGGGCTTTGGCGAGGACATCTACCAGGAATGCCTTGAGAAAGAATTGAACGCCCGCGGGATTTCATTTGAGTCGCAAGTTCACGTCCCGGTTTACTACAAAGGCGAAAAACTGGCGAAGCATTTCAAACCAGACCTGTTGGCAATGAATGAAATCGTGGTGGAACTCAAGGCTGTCCAGCAACTGGTTCCGGAACATGAAGCGCAACGGCTCAACTACCTGAAGGCAACCCGCAAAAAGGTCGGTTATCTGATCAATTTTGGTCACGCAAACCAGCTTGAATGGAAACGTTTCGTCAACTCTCTCCCCCGTTAGCGAAAAGTTAGCGCCAGTCAGCGGTTGAAAAAGGTCGGGCTATCTATAGCGAACCCCGTTTCCCGGACAATGCGGTAAGGTCGATTTTCAGGGGGGCAGGACAGGCGGACAGGAGTCAAAATGAGTGGCATCCGGAGACGGTTTGAGCCGGCGTTCAAGGCGCGGGTGGCGCTGGCTGCGGCCAAGGAGCTTAAGACGGTGGCCGAGCTGGCTGGGGAGTTTGTGCTTCAGCCCAGCCAGATTCAGGCGTGGAAGCGGCAATTGCTGGAGGGTGCCGTCTGAAGTGAACCCCTTGTCAAGTTGTACTTGACAAGGGGTTCACTTCAGCCGCCTGGGTCTACCACATGGCGCGGATCCGCCAGGGCGAACGCCCCCGTGGCGGGGTGTGGCCGGAGGCGCATTTGTCCCAGTTGGCATAAGTGGTAGCGCTGTCACACTCCGATAATTCTCCGGAGCGTATCGGTGTTTACTTCGCCAGCCTGAACGGCGTGAATCGCTGTTGATGACCGCACCCGATTCACGAGCGTCGGTACAATCGGGAACGACGAAACCAGAATCCCTTTTGCGGCGATGCCGCCATAGGTCTTGAGGTTGTTCTCAAGCTTCTGAATGTGATCCTGCTTGACGTTCCCCGCCTTGCACTCCACGAGCCACAGACGCTTTCCGTCCGTAAAAGCGCAGTCAAACTCGCCGTTCGGCGGACCCTTCGGGTGGTGGCTCTTGCCCGTGTAGTCCACTTCTATCCCGATCCGCAGATCGTGGATCACGCCCTCTGCCTCAAGCACACGCAGCAACGTCCAGACGTATTCCTCAAGCCACCCCCCGCCCAGATACTGGCCATAATCCTCACATTCAGGGACAAACATCGCCTTGCCATTCAGGACGAGAGTCGCCTCTCCCTTGTCACTGAAGGAAGCACGAGAACTCCCCCACCTCCAATCAAAGGCCGGATTCCGAGGCCTTCCCCAATGGACCCTGTACCCCCGAAAATCGGCGGTCTGGTAGAGGGCACCAAGCGTCCTTCGCGCATCCCAGATTTCCTTGGTGATATCCAGCCGTGCCGCGCGGGCAGGACTGTCGTCCCAGTAGCCTGGCGTGATGACATCGAATCCGTTGACACCAAAAAACTCGGTGACGGACTTTGCGCCGACGAATGGAACGGTAACACCGTCTCGAATGAAAATGATGTTATGGTCGTTGATCTCAAAGTAGAACGGTTCGATGCCACGCTCCCAGCAGGCGGCCAACGCACCCGCAAACATGAGTTTCGTGCCACCGGTCAAGTTGATGGCAACGGTCGATGCCGACGGTAGCTTCGATACCTGGCTTTCAATGGCTCTCCGCGTGTCGGCGGGTTTGAACGGGTCTTGTATGGTTACGGTTTTGCTCTGGCAGGTGGGGGGAAGGCAACGCGAAAGTATCTGCCCGGCATGCTGATAATCCTGCGTGGTCAAAAAGACATGCAGCGACGCCTTGAACTGCAGCATGCCGAAATAGATCGGCATCCGTTCCCGTCCGAGCAAATGAATGATAACGTCGTACTCGCTGGGCTTGGCCGTCTGCGGACCAGTGACCAGAGGCATCAGCAGATCCTTGGGCAGATCAATGGTCTCCGGCGGCTTCCGCGGATCCGAGCTGGCGATTACAGCAATTCTGTGCTGAGGATGCGCCCGCGCGATCAGCGCCCAGGTATAGGCCATGACCGGTGTCCCAGGGCTGACATACGTCGTGATCGTCTTTTCGGACGGATCTGCCAGGGCGAGGCTTACCGCAGATGCGGCGGCGTCGAAAATTGCCTGGGCATCGTTCAAGTGTTTCAGTTCCTGCGGGATGACCTCGATGTTGCAGGCGATATTGTTGGAAGCCAGCTCCATCTTCAGCCAGTCCGTGAAAAGGACGTGCCCCGACTGCGTATTGCTCAGAGCATCCACGAATTGCTGTGCCTTGTCGCGAGGAAACTGAAGACGAGTTTCCAAGTCCGAGCTCCTCCATCTCTCCCATTTCGCTCGGATATCATCCGTGAAGCCGCCTGCCGATTTGCTGGGGTTGGTGTAAGCCAGGATGACAGTATCGGTGTACTTTCCGGTCTTGATGGCGCTGAGAATCGGGCCATCGGTCGGCTCGAGCCCGAGCGCAGCGCGGAGATCGGTTATGCCGTACCAAGTGAGTAAATAGTGTTTCATGGACTCGTTCCTTCCGTTCAGTCGTCAGCACTATCTGAAATGCTGGTGATATGAATGGCGTTTGCGCCGTCGTCGCCCGTGAGGTACAACCGCAATGCGTAGAGCAAGTCAGGACTACGGACGCCCTCCGGCTTCTGAATGTTAATCTGGACGCGGGAGAACAAGGTGATGTTCGATTCCGCGACAATCTTCTCTACCCGATCAATCTGTTCAGCAAACTGCTTTGTGATCTTCTGATGAGGTTGGAGAAGCATTCTGATTTCAGGATCGTTTGAAGCTCGGGTGCGCAATAGCCCCAACAGAAGTTCCAGCGGCTCGGCAGTCGCTCGAACCCAGTTCCGTATGGCCCGCCTCTCTCCCTCTCTGCCATTCCCTATCGCCACGGGGCGAATACTCGCCAGGCGCCGAAACAGTGCATCGAGCAGCGCCCTTAACTCACCAAGCGAGAAGAGATTGACGAACTGTTGTTCGCGCCAGACTGCATAGGCGAACACGCTGATGGCGTCGTTTCCTGGATTGCATGCGAGCTGGTCAAAAACATATTGCTGCCACTTCTGGGAGACATCGCCGAGCGCGAAACCAACAGCACTGGGATCACGAATACGACCGCCTCCAATTTGGTTGGTGACCCATTGGACGCATTGGTCCAGTGTATTCCTGTGAAGGCAAGCGAGCAAAAACATCATCTTGCGGTCTATGAGTTCTGCGGGCAGGGCTTCCATCAGCGTAGCAATCAACGCATCAAACTTGCTTCGGAACTCCATGGAGCATTCGTCATCTTCCACCGACCGACCATCAGCCCAGATCGTCGACATTCGGTTCTGCAGGCTGCGTTCGCGGAACGAAATCAGCCGTCGCTTTACCTCTGCAGAGTAGTGCATGACATCTTCTGTCGAGATATCGAAAGCGGCCAATCCCCCGTGTGTTTTTCTGATGTTACCATAGAGAACCGTTCCGCGAGGGAACAGAGCATTGAGATCTCCGTCCTGAGGTGCGTCGAAGTTCCTTGAGTTGCAGTAGCACTTTTCGCCATTCTCGGTAGCCGCAAACGCAAACCAGTACGTGCTTCCACTATCATCCGCTTTAGAACTCCAAGATGAAGATATCGATATCCGTCGGCGACAGGGAATGAGCTCAATAAGGCGTGTCAACGAGCCAATAAGCCATGCGGGTAAGTCGATCTCCTTCCCCTCAGCATCGCGCCAGCGACGCAAGTCGTCCCACGATATCGGGTTTGGATATTCCGGTCCAGGTGCGTCGGTTACAATCTCTTCGACCGTGCGCTGCCAGGTGGCGCGGACGGGCGGGAAAGACCTGTCTAGGGGTTCGAAGACCAGTGAGTAGGGCTCGTCGTCGCCGTACTGAAAGGTCAGGATGAGATCGCATGCCGTGTCCGACTTAAGGGGAAAAGCGGGCGAGTCGAGCCGCGCCGAAAACCCAAGCTCCCTTGCGCTTTCGCCCTGGAAAAGCGGGAACTGGTAGAATGCCTTTCCGGCCGGAAGCGTAAATTTCTCATCTACTGGGATCGGAACAGAGTGACCGCGGAAAGGTCTGACGGTTCTTCCCCGCGAAACGAGGTAGAAGCGTTGGTAGCGCCCGTCTTTCATCACCTTGATGGAAAGCTCGGGAATCTGATCACGCCAGAGGGGAATGTTGCCTGCGCGTTGTTGTAACGCATGCAGGCGCATGCCGCCACGGACAGGGCTGTTGGTCACATTTATGCAAAACGCGAACTGCTCGATGCGCGGATCGCGCTTCAAAGCGCTGGCGTCGATATACCCCTGTCGCTCCGGTCGGGCCTCCTCAAACCACTGCCCATCGGGGGTCACCGTAGCCATGCCATAACGTTGATCTCTTTCAGCGGTCCGCGCTGAATCTCGGGACGAGAGAAGGACCGGCGGGCAACGTTTCCAGTAATATCCCTTGGTTTCGGGGAGGAGCCTCTGGAGCTCGCGGTCGAACCAGGCGATAAGCTTCGTGATGGACGTCTTCCCGCCGATGGTATCAGCGACCACTACAGCGAAATCCTTGCCCTTGATTTTGGCATAGTCAACCTGCTCAAACACGGCCGCTACACTGCGAGGGAGTGGTTCAGCGCATGGGAAGCGAGCGTTCACGTTGCGACGGACGATTTCCAAGTCAAAGTCATTGAGGAAATCGGGGACGAGCCATATGAGCGTGTCGCTGCCAAAGACCTCTCTCAATCTGCTTGCGAAGGCGCGGGCGGCGCGATCAAGGTGATCGGGAGACATATCACTGGCAAAGAACAGGTCTGGAGACGCCACTAATTGTGCGTCCGGGTGAAGGCATGCCGCGTCAGAGTTGAAGAGAGCGATGTCAACGCTTCCCGCATCGTTTCGCCACTGCTGCCAGAGATAGTTCTCACTCAGGACATGAGAGCTGCTTGCAGTGTCTGAGTAGCACGGGTGCATCCTAGAAAGATCGATGCAGGCTGGCTCTGTGACCGATTTCACAGCGAAGGATCGCTGGAGTTTGCGCAACGCCTTCGTAACAAACGGCTCGGGACTCCATGTTCGGATTGTGAACCTCTCGTAGTCGAACAGAACCGGCATTTCCGCGACATAGTGTGACCCAGTCCGGTACATTCGGCCGTATTCATTCCATCGGCGCATCGTCTCTTTCCGGGCCTCGATTTGCGAGAAGTCCCGGGCGATGTCGTCATCCAATGCTTGCAGCCATCGCCAAGCGTCCCACACACGGCGATAGTCGCGGTGGGAGAGAAGCGTGTTGTTTGGCGGCAGGTTGTCCCAACGACCGATCGCGCGTGATTCGTCGGTGAAAAGCCATGATTGGATCTTGGGAAGCAGCTCATCCTCAGATTCATGCAGACATTCCTTACGCAGCTCAAGCAACTCCGCCAGCCGGGAGACATAGGCTTTCAGCAGCCGGTTTTCCGGGATGTCGATGGACTGGAAACGCCGAACGGCCTGTAAATAGGGTTTGCCTGCGAGCTTCTCTCGGATGTTCCGTCCGGGACGCGTGCTCAGCTTTACAAAGCAGGCAGCGTCCAACTCGCGCACGGCACGAACAGGCAGCAGCGCGTGTTCGCGGCGGGGACTTTCGTTCAACGTGCGAAAGAGCCTCTCCACAGACAGGCGGGCATGCTCCGTGATCCGATAGAGACGGTCTTGCGTTCTGCCGTTCGGGTTCGGCTCTGCAACTTTGGCCAGAAATGCTGACAACGCCTGCGGAAGTGCCTCCCCGGTCTTGGGGTCGAACTCCGCGTTCGCCGCAAACCAGTGGGCTTGCCTGATCAGCAGGGCCGCCTCGCTTCTCGCCCCATTCCTGCGTAGCAACTGGTATAGTTCAATCAAAGTCATCTGCCATCTCGAGTATTGGTCGTTGGCAAGCGCGAATTCTCCGTCTCCATCAACTCGGTCTCAAACGCGTGCATGACCCTGGTTGTCATGGTTTGGTCTTCGTCCGCTTTGGCGTGCCAGTTCCGGCAAACATGCGCTTCTGCTTGAGCGTCATCGCGAGCCATTTTGCTTCGCGATCAGGGTCGTCAGGCATGAAACTGGCTGGCGGTGCCGAGATGTCCGCATCCGTGCCCGAGCCCGGCGGGGAATCCTGCTGCGACTGAGCGTCCCTGGCAGAATCAGGGCCATCGACGGCTCCGGTCACCTGAGGGACGGTCTTCGTAGACGCTTCCGATGAAAGCGCAGCGGGGGATGCGTCCCCCAGGTAGTTTGCCGATTGCCAGATGAACTGCCCGTAGCCAAGCTCACAAGCGAGACTGAAGTCCTTCGCAAGGCCGAAAGGATTGCCGCCGATGCCTTCAATGATCTGGCCGCGTATCTTGTCAAGGCATTCGGTCATGCTTTTTCCACGTGTGTCAATGCCACGAAGCTTCGGCATGACCTTCTGAACGAGCTGATCCTCAAAGGCGGTATGAAGCGCCTTGGCAAGCCGGTCTGTATCGATCTTCTCGTGTGCGGCTCGCACCTCCGGGTATTTATCCATGTAGTATTCAACAGGCTGTGAAGCATGGTTCTTCTCACTGTCGCCTTGGTCTTTGCGAGCCCTGGCTAGTGTTTCGATGAAGTCCGCTTGCGCGGCACGAACATCGGGATAGTTCGCCATGTAGTATTCAACCGATTGCCACACACGGTGCCCGATAGCGCGTCCGGCAACCGCCAACGACGTGTTCATCTCTTGAATGAAGTCCTTGAATGGTTTTACGTCTTCATCCGAGAACGACGTGCCTTGCGCCAACCAGGATTGCCATTGCAGTTTATGGAGGAGTGGACCTCGGTTCTTCTCATCCAACGGTGCGAGTGTCAGGCGTCGCTTGAGTTCAGTGGGACGCGGGAAATGGATGATGATCGAACGATCCAGAACCTTGTCGGAAAGTGACTTTGTTGTCTCGTCCTGGTTCATCGTACCCGTCCACAGAACATTGCGACCAAGCGGGAGCTGGTAGGGAGGCAATCCCGCACCGATTTTTACCGGCAGAAAGGGCACATCCGATCCCTTCATGCCTCGCCTGAGCTCAAGCTTGCTGAGGAACTCCGCGAAGTAGAGTTCCGGGTGTGCGAGGTTCATCTCGTCGAGCAGGACGAGGCATACGGCGTTCTGCAAGCCTGGGTAGCCATCATCGCCGTTTGTTCCGTCGGTCCAGGCCTTCTGGCTTTGAGCCAGGAATCGCAGTACCGGTTGAGCGTCAAACTTGTTGTCAATCGAGTTGAAAAAGCCGAGCATCGATTCCTGCGAATCCCAGTTCGGTTGGACAGAGAGCGGCTCGAACATCAACCCACCAAAGTGCGAATAGAGGCGGGGCAGCTCGGACTTGCCGGTGCCGGAGACCCCTGCGAGGATTGTCACTGGTGACCATTCTGCGGTCTTCAGCGCGGTGTGGAACGCCCGCAGGATACGTGGATGGAAATGGAGCCCATAGCTGTCGCAAGCGTTCCCCACGCCCGTGAGCCACGTAAGCTCGTCAATCGTATCGTCTTTCTTGGGTTGCCTGATCTTCTCCGCCTTGATGTGCGGGAGTTCGATCTCCTTGCGGCGGGCGGCGCCCTCGGCGGGGCGTTCATAGGCTGCACGTAGACGTTCAAGTTCCGCTTGCGCCTCGTTAGCGGCTCCCTCAAACATCGACGCCTTCTGTGAAAGCATCTTTTTGTCTGCGTCCAGTTCGGTGTTCTTGCGCCGAAGGTCAGCGGCTTCGGAAACGAGTGCGGCACTGTCATTGCACTGCTTCTCGAGCTCCGCGACGCGCGCGCTCTGTCGCTCCGCTTCGGCCGCCATCTCTTGATACCGCGCGCGCACCTCCTCGGTCGGACGCGTGGCAAGTTCATCGCGTAGCCGTTTCAACTCGTCTGTCTTACTGTTGAGTTCGCGAAGGATTTCAGCCGGGTCGCGGTCGCCCAGTTGCCGCTTCAGTTGGTCGAACGCACCGACAAGATCGCTCTGGATGCGAAGGCTCTCGCGCAAGCGGTCATTCTCTGCCTTCAGTTCCCGCTTCATGGTCTCCATCGACTGACGCTCTTCTTCCAGTCGGTCAGCTATTACATCGTCCATCCCATCATTTCGCTTCTGCCACTGTCGCTCCAGACGTGACTCCTTGACTTCCAGCGCCTTTTCATTGCGCTCAAGTTCAGCTCGAAGACCCTCAAGTTCGCTCTGCAGGGCGGAAACGGCTCCCTTCTGCTTCTCCAGCTCGGTGCGTTCGGCATCAAAACCTTTGCGCGTGTCCTCCTGTTGCCGTGTCCACGCCGTCATCTCGCTTGCGATCACTGCACGGATTCGGTCGCGTTCCGCCTGTTCCGCCTGTCCAACATCCTCAAGGCGTTTCGCTTTGAACTTGGCAAATTGCTCTTCCAGGGCGGACAGCTGGTTCTTTAGAAGTTCAGCGATCTCAGACTCCACCCTGGCGCGCCTCTCCCGCATTTCGGCATCCAGGGCGGAGCGCTCATCGGCAAACCCTGCATCGCGCCTCTGCTCGCCAACGACTATGCCTTGCTCCCGCTTGACCAATTCAGCCTTTGCGATCTCCAATCGCTGGCGCTCTTCGGCAAGTGCATCCGCTTGTTTGCCCAATCGCTTCGCCTCTTCCTGGTTTGCCTGGTGCTGGCGCGTGGCTTCGTCGGCCAACGCCTTGGCCTTGTCGGCGAACCCGGCGTCAGCCTTCTGTTCGCGCTCGGTAACGGCAAGTTCCCGTTTGGCAATGTCAGCTTCATGTTTGTGCAATTCTGCAAGTCGGTCTGCCAGGTGCATCTCTGCCTCGTCCAAATCTCCTTGTCTGGCGTCCAGTTGGGTCATTCGTTTCTCGATGACCTCCTTGAACGCCTCCCGCTGCCTTTCCACAAAGTTTGCTTTGGCAGCGGCTTCCTGCTTCGCCATTTCGAGGCGTCGCTCCTCGATGGTGGAATTCTCCGACGCGATTTCATCGCGTTGCTTCTTGACCTCTGCACGGAAGGACTCTCTTTCGGACTCGAAGCTGGTCCTTGCCTGATCCAGCAGCGCCCTCTCATGCCGAGCATTCGACTGTGTTGCATCCAACGCGCTTTCGCGGTTGTTCAGCTCGGTCTGGCGTTTGTCCAAGTCTTCGGCGATTTTCTTGAGTTCGGCTTCGCTCTTTCCAAAGAACCCCATGTCAGACCTCCAGTAGTGTTTTGATCGATGAGTAAGCCGCTTTCCGTAGCTCGAGCATTTGCTCTTTGGATAAAGGCAGCGGTATGCCGCCGTGAGCACTCAAGTCAGTGATGAGCGCCACATCGGTAAAGAAGGAAGGATTGGCCTCTGCAATCGCTTTCAAGGTGGTGTCGGCATCAGAGACCAGAAGAAATGCAACTGCACAGGCACCAAGGGATATGTCATTACCAAGGAGGGTCTCTCTAATTGCGCTCCGCTTCGGGGTGAGCAGACATTGCGGCAGATCTCCGAATCCGCTCGCCGTTGCCTTCATCGTCGCAGTAGAAATATACTCGGACTCCTGGACCTCTAGCGGCACCACACCCGTTAGAGACCTGCGGAATGCAGCTTGCAGGACGGCGTAAAGGTCGTTGGCAAAGACAAGCGCATCGTCGCCGTCATTGCATGACAGCCAGAACCGTTCGGCGGCTATCAACCGATCCTGCAGGTTGATGCCCAAGCGGTTGTAGAATGCGAAAGTAAATTCGTTCTGAATGCTGGTGCGGGCATCCAGCAGATCGTCTGTATCAATTTCTCCACCCTCAGCGAGAATGGAAATATCCGAGAATCGGATAGTCGGGAGCAGCGTGGTCACAACCTCCCGCATGAAGGCATCCTCCGGCAGCTCATTGCCTCTTAAACGCAGCTTGCCAGCTCCGTGGCGCAACTCATCTCGCTGCTTTTTTATCTTGAGCAAGCGCAGAATGAAATCCTTATGCGCACCCGCAATCCGTCGCAATGGGTGAGACGCATCACCTTCTGCCATTAATAGCGCGATACTTAGAACAGTTCCCAGAACCGCCTTGCCCGAACGAAAATCATCAAGCTGTTTCGGTGTAATTGGGTACAAACCACCTTGCGGAATGTCTAACGAGGTTGCTTCGGCAGCTTTTTGCAGGAGTTGCCCGTGTTTGGATTGCTCTGTGAGCTTGAGCAGTTGAACCGCTGAATCATAGGGGCGTCTGGCACTACAGTAGAAAAGCGCCCACTCGATTGACGCATGAATGTTCATGATGGAACGAGGTAATCTTCGGCCATCACGGTCATAGTTATGGCGCAGCTGCGCCAGAAGATATGGGAACAGTTGATAACTGGAGTCGTTCTCAAAAGGCTCTTTGGGGCTCTGATTTGGTTTGTCCGGCCTCTCAGGTCGCGGGTTCTGCAATGATGTTTTCCATTTGAGGAACCATTGAGACAGTTCAGCATCCCTTTCAAGCAATCTCCGGAATGCATTTTCAAGCACCAAGGAAAACCCCGATCCGAACGGGTCGGCGATTCGATACTCTTTGTCGCTCTTCTGAATCGCAATGGGGCAATCGAGGTCGTATGGCTCCGGATCTGGGACAATGGTGATCTGCCGAACCGGCGGAAGACGAGGATTGTCTCTAAAGGCCCGTGATCGCTTTTTCATCGCCCGAAGCGCAATAATCACATCAGCAGGTGTCGGAGCTTCTGCCGCCAATGCACGGTCATCGTGAATTCTATGATACCGTTTCTCTTTGTAGGTTCGCTCTTCTTTCTCATCTTTCTTTTTCAGCGGCGTGTCTTGGCTCAGAAAATGCAGAAACGGCAGAATCTTGCCCGTGGCAAGTTCTCGAAACATAAGCACCGTGACGAAGACCCGCTGACGATCCTCGTCATTCGCCCATTTGTTCCGTTGCTGCTTGACGATCTGATTATATCGGTCAACAAATCCCCGGTCTTGAAGACGCGACAGCACGCATTGCACGAGGGATTCCGGCATGCAGGTTTCCTCCGCCAGCATCTTGGCTTCGCGGTAGCCGCCTGCGTCAATAAGCTTCAGGATGACGCGATCGAAGGCATTCACGCCTTCTCCATCATCCGATTCCGAAGGCAGCGTAACGCGATAGACGTTGACCGGCCATGCGAGATCCCTCCTGTTTCCGATGGTCTCTCCAAAGGGATTGGGATTGCCGTAATCAAGAAGTTTCAGAGGCATGGCAAAACCCTCCCGTGCGTCCGGCACAAGTCGTAGAAGTCAACCAGCCCCGGAATATACTCAGCCGACAGTTTTCCTTGCAGCAATCCGGAATCGCCGACCACAACCAGAAGTTTCTTCTGACGGCTCATGGCAACGTTCAAACGGTTGTACAGGCAAAGGTGGCCAAACAGTCCGCGAGCTTGTTTATCCTCGTCATCGGATCGTGGCTTCCAGTTATCCGGCATGGTTCGGACCATAGACAAAAAGACAACATCGAACTCCATGCCCTGGAACGAATCTACCGTGCCGATGCGTAGTCGCTTGCCGTCACCGGTCAGTTTACCCAGTTGCTTTTCGATGAGCTCTGCCTGGGCCTTGTAGAAGGAGATGACTCCGAAGGACAGGTCCTTTCCTGCATCGCAGTTCATCCACGCCTGCAACCGCTGGGCTATGACCTTGGCTTCGACGCGCCGGACCCAACTGGTGCCGACTTTGCTTTGCCTGCCCTTGGGGACATCCAGCCAGATAGCGGGTGTGCCATCTGTGTCCGGCAAGCTATGAACGAAGTCGCTTTCCGGTCTTCCCGAGTCAAACCGTTCCGATTTCGCCCCCGGCTTGTCGAACCGCTCATAGAAATTGCGACTGACGAAATCTCCCAGAAGCGTGTGCATGCGGTATTGTTTGTCAAGCGTGACACGGCGGCGAACCCCATCTTGTTTTTCCAGCATAGGTAACCGGTTGACAAACATGTGCTCGAACAGACTGATCTTCGACCAGCCAGCTTCATCGCGCTCGAAGCCTGCCTCCTGGGAAAGCAGATCTTCCTCCTCGCCTTCGGTCAACTCCTTGATCACATTCTCGTCAACGATGTGCGGCAACTGACGGTGATCACCAACCAGAATGATCTTCTTCCCCTGCGCCATCGCCACCATCAGATCCGGGGGCGTAACACGGGCGGCCTCGTCCACGATTACGTACTCGTACTCAAGCTTCTGAAACTGCTCTGGAGACTCGACTTTTCTGATTCCTTTTTGCCTTTGCATCTGGGTGTTGACGCTCTGCTGACAGGTGGCTGCAAAGGCATAAGCGTAATCCGATACCGCGTCCATCATCCCATATGGATTGCTTTCAAGCTCAGCCAGGAATTCCGCCAGCGCGGCGGATCTGGCATCTTTGGCAGAAACACCTGTTTCCCGGATTCTCTTAAGCGCCTCGTCTACCAGTGCGACGATCTCATCGTTCTGCTTTTCCACACGGAAAACGGGCGGTGTGGTCAAGCGAGATAGCAGGCTCTTCTTCAATTGAATCATTTCGTTCAGGAATGGCGGGATGCCGTCGCCAGTACTCCACAGGCTTGCCGTCTCAAGTAATGCTCGTTGCTCTGCATCGAGAATATCTTTCAAATCCTCGTTGTCAAGCACTTCGGACGCGCGGTCCGGGCCATCGTCGGTGAACGCTTCGGGGCGGTGGCGTAAGCGTCGAACGACATCCAGTAACGGATCAGACTTCGCGTTGAACTGTTCCTCACGCGTCAGTTTCCGTGCGAGTTGTGAGGCACGACGAGCACACTCCTCGCCGAGAATCCGAACGCCAAGTTCTGCTATGTGTTGCGCCAACCTAGCAGCCAGAGCCCTTGTCGGCGTATCGCGATATTGAAGGCAAAGATTCTTGACTCCTTCCTCGTGTTCTACCTCCTTGATTTTCGGATTCTTTTCTCGAAGCGCCACAATCCGGTCATCGCACCACGCTTCCAATTTCTTCTCAAACTCTGTAAACCCATCCTCATCTGCTCCGGATCGTCTGCCAAACTTGGGAACAGGCAGTCCGTTGAGCGAGAGGCGGGCAATCATGTTTTCGACGGCGTCGTGCTGGAGTCCGGTCAGCAGCACCACGCCTTTGATGGTTTTCCCGCGTTTGTCGGAAAGTTCATTGAGGCGCTCGATGATCGCAGCGATGACGGTCGTCTTGCCGGTGCCGGGCGGACCTTGAATTAGAGCGATATCCGGGGTGTTCAATGCGATTTCAATCGCCTTTCGCTGCATCTCGGTTGGGGGATTGCTGAACACCCTGTCGCTCACGAACGCGCTTAGCGGCTCGATCGTGCTTGGCGCACGGGTTGGCATGGTGACGCCTTTGTCTTCGATCAGGGGGCCAAGCTGTCCATTCGCGTCGCGACCTTCAAGGATGGCCCTGCGAGCGTACAAACGCCGCTTGATTTGCGCGATCTGGCCACGCAAAGAGAGTATCAGCATGCCGGACGGAGGCAGGTGATCGGCTTCGAGTGTTAGTTCTTTGTCAACAGCATCGTATTCAATGATCTTTAACGAATCGTTATCCTCATGACTTTCCCGTCGTCGACTCTTTCGCTTACCGTCAAGCGTCGCGTCCTCCATTTCCTTGTCGATAGTACTTGTGAATTCGGCGAATGTCATTTGTGGGTTCTTCAGGTACTCCGGCAATTCATCAGCTAGCTCAAGCGATTCTTTATCCCTGGCCTTATCCTCAAGCGCGGCGTATACGGAGTCTTCTGCTTGAGGGATGCGAACCGTTACCTTCCTCTCATCGCGGCCGGGTTCCATGTCGCAATACTGGATGGCACCCACTTCGCGAGCGCGTTTGAGCAGAAGTTCGCCTTCCTTATCAACGAACGCGTCCCATTTTTTCAAATAGCTCCCGCCATCCCTCGTAAGCGCCGACATCTGTGCCCGGGTCGACGTTTGAATCTGACCGGCCTTTGTCCAATCCACAAAGGTCAACCGACCTTTAGCGAGACGCAGTGCGCGGTCCGGTTCCGCCTTGAACTTCGTCATGCGCGTGACGATGTAGATGGGCGTTCCATCAGGGCGTTCGGTCTCGGTAGCGACAAAGCGCAGACCGTCGCCTGTGATGCAAAACGAATTCTCGCGCTTGGGTTCCGGCCGGTTCGAGGACTGTTCTTTCAGGGCATCTTCGGGTTTATTTTCCAGCTGATCTTGATTTTCATCTGCCTGGGCTTCCTCCGGGGCATGGCCGAACTCTGCGCGTTCCGTGTCGCGCAGGGCTTTGTCAATCGCGGGTCCGGCAAAGAAGAAAAAATACGGTCGATCACCGTGAGTGTAGCAACACTCTGTGGCGAGTTCCTCATAGAGCCTCTTGCCTGATACTCTCTGGCGGACAATCTTGGGGTATGCCTGCTCGACATACTCATCGATGCCGACCTCGACATCGCCCATGTCCAGGCAGACTCCGGAAAAAAGAGCAATCTGCACTTCGATGCTGCCATCGGCAGCCGGGTTGGCCAGTTGCGCCAGGAAGTCTCTGCCGCTGGATAACTCGTCACTGAGGCGGCGGGCATTGGCGGCGGGCATTGGCTTCACGATGGCGATAGTGTCCTTGAGACCTATCTCAAACTCTCCCGGACGACTCGGGCAAGGGGCAACGGAAAAGACCGGCTGCTCCCTCAGGGCGGCGGTGTGTGCGTCCGTTTGCTTCACACGAAAGGTGAGGATGTTGGCGGGAATGTCTGCAAACTTCATTTCACCGCCTCCACAAATTGGATTGATAGCTCCGGCGGGAATGGTTTCGTTCCCCTTACCGGCTGCGCGGACATTCTGGCGAAATCCAGCGTGGCCTCGTATTCAGCGTCATCATTGTGCTCAAGCGAGAATGAGCAGAAGAGACGGTGCGGCAGGGCGAATTCACTGGTATCAGCAGGAACAAGGAGCTGCCAGCGAGGTGTCTTTGCGCGGGCGAACGGGGGGCGCGGCGCATCGCAGTACGGGCATTTGACGTGATCGTTGGCGAAATAGCTCATCACGCAGTCGGGGCAAGTTAATGATTGGTCGAAAGCCTTGGCCAACTCCAATGCCCAGAACGCCATTGATGGGCGGCGATGCGGCTGTGTCCTGCCCGGCGAGAACGTTTCTTGGAAAAGCTGTCGGAGCCCCGGACCTGCCACGAGGTTGCGTGGTAGCGGCGGGCAGGTGACCGCAGAGTTACTGTCGTCTTCCTCGTCATCAATGAATGGCAGATAGCCCGCATAGGCCTGTTCATCCAGGTCAGCAGGGGCTCCGTCTTCCACAGGGTTGGCATCCCATCCACCTTCGTCATCTTCAGGCTCCAGGACTTTCTTTCCGATGAAGGGATGGGACAGCGTGAGCGCGCTGTACGCCAAGACTGCAAAAGCCCAGCAATCCGTGCGTGGGCGGGCTTGATCGTGCCCCTGAACGACTTCCGGCGCACCGTAGTGGGGTGTATAGACGGAAGCTCCGCCTTGACTCATTTCAAGCCGCAGATTGTCTGCATCAATTAGCCAGACATCGCGCGACTCCCCCTCGCCGACAAACACGTTGTTCGGTGAGATGTCGCCGTAGACCAGGCCCGCAGCATGGAGGCGAGCGAGAATGCAGGCGCATCTCGAGAGCGCGAAAAGACGGCGTCGCGTCGAACCCGTTCTGGCATAGTGGTGCAGGCGCAACGCCATGTCCCTGTCGGGAATGGCCGCGAGCCACTTGGGAAGTTCCAGGCGGTTATTGTCGATCTCTTCAGCAAGTGCTCTCTTTGTCTTTCCATTCAGATCAAAGACGCTGAACGGGTGCATGCCGTTCAAGAGGCGCATCACATAGCCCGGTTCATCGCGGAGGATGGCGAGCGGTAGGGAGACCTGAACGCGTGGTGGCAACGGCAGGAGGCGGATGTTCTGGAAACGCTCGCGCAAATTGGCGTTCTTGTCCGGGTTTCCCGAAACGTCAAGAGGTTGCTTGATCGCCAGGTCCGCATCCGTCGTGCGATAGACAACGCCTTGGCCGCCGCGCGCAAGCTCCTCTGTGGGATAGTGGATATTACCGTAGTCATCGACCAGCGGTTTCGCGGTCGGGGGCTCCTGATGCTTACTCATCTGCCACCTCCTGCCGAAAAAGGCAAGCGATGGTCTTGTCGTCACTGTGTTTCGGTGTCGGCCACTTCGTCAGTGCCTCGCGGACGCGTCGCGCAGCCGAGACCGACGAGAGGTCGCGATGCGCGTCAGAGAGCTCCTTGACAAAGCCATCCACATCGGACAAGTCATCGGAGACCCCGTCGGTACAGAGGACAATTGAGTGACACTCATCTTCCGGTATGGACAGCCATCGCCAGTCATTCGAGTTCACATTCGGCGACAGCGCGACCGTGATGTTGGAGAACCCTTCCGACTTGTCATCTGCGAGTGACACGACAGAACCATCCGCCTTCACGGCCGCGGCGAGACCATCGCCAAGCATCCCCATGGTGACTAATCCGTCGTTGCGGCGAAATGCGAGCAGGCAAGTTGCGGCACAGTCACGCGGATCGAGTGGGGCAATTAGGGCAAGCCATTTGCTCCTGATCCTGTCAGCCAGGATTGCTTGGTTCAACAGGGCAATGTTGCGGCAGGCATGTACAGCGCGAGCCACAGCAAGGCAGGCGGCGCGACTGCCAAAATCGGAAAGCGGCTTAGAGCCGAGGCCATCGGAGACCGCGATACCATCGCCCCATAAATGGTGAAAGCCCACCCATGCATCCTGATTGGGGCTTCCGGCGGCGATGTGCCCTGGCCCGATGACGCTTGCTCCGAAACTTCTCCAGACAATCATACCGCGCCTCCCCCCAACCAACCGTCCAGAGCGGCAAACAACCCCTCGGCAGGAAAGACATCATCCCCCTTCAACTGCGGATTGGAGTCAGCACCAATCCTGATAAGGCGGATTGTGTCCGCCGGCAAGCCATCCTTCCAACGTTTCAGAGCTCTTGCATCCGACCGCGCCCAAAATCCATCGGTGAGCAACACAATCTTGCCGATGGGTTGCTTGGCAATATGGGCAATCAGGGCACCGACGTTTGCCTCTCCTTTGCATACCAGCACTTCCGGAGGGAATTCGTGGTCCGGCTGCCACTCGACAACTGTCGCAACGTCTCCCCAAGCGACCAGGCGCAGCTCCGCACACCCGTAACCGAGACGCAGGTACTGCTCAATCGCTCGCACCACGCCTCGCGCGATCAGGGTCTTCCCCCATTCCGCCATGCTGCCCGATGTGTCCCAGCCCAGATGGAGAATCATGTTCCCGCCCCCGTTGTTGCAGCATATGGACGAAACCAGTGAATCTCATTGGTCATCCGGTTGACGAACACCGCCCGGTTAGGCCTCTCGATGCCCTTGAACTTGCCGATACCTCCGCTGACAAGTGCGCCAGCGTCGTCCTCGTTCATACAGAAAGCGACGCGCATCTCGAATAGGCTAAGCAGATCCTTGCACGGAACAGCGCACCTTCTCCAGTTCTCAATGAACGCGAAGATGAATGTTCCCTTTCGCGATCCTTCCTCGGCAATGCGCTTCAGGATATCGGCGGGTGTCAATGGTTCGCCTGGTTTCGGTGCTCTGAAAGTCTGTGTAGGATGCAAAGCTTTTTCAGCATCCAAACCATCAATAATGAGTAGCGTGCGGCGGCTTCCGAGGGCGTCCGCAATCTGCTGCAACGGCAGATCGCTGGCATCCTTGAAAGTACTTAGCCGTTCGCCCAGCACTGCTGAGATCTCCCCAAAACCTCTGCCAGGCTCAATGCCTCGCCCGTTGAAGTAGACTATCTCATCGAATACCCTGGCTGCCGCTACGCTCGCCAGCGACGAAGCGAGCAGTCCATCGTGGATCAGATCGTCGTAGCCGCTGAATAGTACATTGAAAGCCTGACGATTGACCAAGGGAACGAATAGCGGGTCGGCGGTGAAGGTCAGCCGTTCGCCCAGGAGAAGTGCGTCGCCCTGACCGCAGCTGGAATGGAAATCACCGTACGCCGGTCGGCGGGGCAGGTTCGCACCGTCGAAGACCCGGGCCTTGCTCTCGATGCCGCGCCTCGCGGCTCGGTCTGCCAGTTCTTGGAGATGAGCCATACCAAGGGATCGTTCCGCAAGCGGGATCAAGAACTTGATGTTCCCAGATTTCGCGCCGTTCGAGTTATTGATGATGCCTTCGGGTGGACTCCTGAGATCTGCCGCAGCCCAGTTGTTTCCGCTAAGGATCATGGCGGAGTCTTCCTGGCCGCAGGCCAGCGCAACCCGGCAACCCAACTGGGAGATCAGAGAGCCCATCGACACCGCATTGATGCCCTTTAGCGTCTGCGTCGACAGGAGGACATGAATGCCGAAGGATCGCCCTTGCTTGAGAAGCTGCGAGAGTAGCTTCTCCGCCGATTCTGCCACTTGCCGTCCCTCAGTGAACAAGACCTGGAACTCGTCGATGAGCAGAAGCACTCGAGGAAGGGATTGCCGATGGGCGTTCCGGTACTCAACGAAGTCACGCACTCCCAGGGACTTGAAGAGCTTTGCCCTGGCCTCGATTTCACCCACAAGGTGATGCAAAACCGTTACCCCGTACTCCGGATCGCTTTCTGTCGCGACCAACCGTGCATGGGGTAGCGGTGGGGCTGCGTAAACCGTAAACTCCGTGGACTCCTTGTAATCCAGGAGGTAGAGGTCGACCTCCTGTGGCGCATACTTCTCGCACAGCGAATGAATGATTACGTGGAGGAGGTTGGACTTCCCTGAACCGGTCTTCCCTGCCAAGAGCACGTGATGTTCGGAGTTCGTCGCGCCGAGCGTGAGCGTCACGATCTCTCCGGCGGGGGTCCAGCCGATGGGGATGTCGAACCCGCCAACCGTTGTGGCACCCTTGGCATATTCGGCCCACAGGTCGGGAAACGACTTGCTGAAGCGTCCGGCCTCGACGTAGCGCCGGCTCAGCGCCGACAGGAATTCGTCCAAGACATCCTGCCGTGGCCACTCCTCCGGTCGGTACGAGAACGACAGCGCTTCCTTCTGGGTGTCCGTGACACGGAGAAACGCATCCAGTCGGTGGGTCGAGTGGCTCAGCGCTGCGCGCAGTTTCTCGAACCGTCTGTCCTCAATGCGCTGACCGTCCACGGCGATGATGGGCAGGATTCCACAACGCGGTCCACTCTCGGCCAAACGTTCAAGATACCAGAGGCTTTTATCAGAGAGCTGCTCGGGGACATCGAAGAGAAGCACTACCTTGTATCGCAGTGGGTTGTCAGCATTTGATTCATTGAACTCAGTCCAATTCGAAATCCTGCCCCTGAACCTGTGTTGAATCAAATCTTCCGTCTCGTCCGTCAGTTTGCCGAGCATTTGCTCAATCTCGTCCGCACGAGTGAGCACACGGCATTGCGGCATCAACTGCTCTACGTTCAGGAGCGGCAAGAAGGGCGCGAACGACTGCCCCAGCTTGAGTGGATCAATGAGTGTAAGCTCAAGTCGCCCTGGCGGGATGGCCTGCAGCAATCGAAGCAGGACGTGATGTGCCAGCCGTCGCTGCGCTTGATTGTCCTCAGGCAGAACAAGCGCGCGTTCGAACGGAAACGGAATGTCGTGGGGAATCAGACCGCGGAGGTGTTTGAATGACACCTCCTGATCCCCAAGGAAGAGATTGCGGGGCAGTTGCGTGGGGATGCATGAGTCATCCCCGCGCAAGGACACGAACGGCGGCTGCTGTCGCCGAATGCGCTCCGACTCCAACCTGATTTCGTCCGATGCTCTCTTCCACGCGGCGGACATGCTTTTCAGGAGGTTCTCTTTGCGCGATTGCCTGCGTGCCTCTGCTTCCCTGCCTCTCTCTGCCAGGAGGGTCGCTTGGGCATCTGCATTCTCGGCGGACACTCTCAATGCGACCAGTCTGTGGCGAATGCTGTTCAACTCCGTCTGTAAACCGGCCTTTTCGCTTAGCATCGCCGAGCGCTTGGACTCGAGCTTTCGTCTTGTCTCTTCGAGTGCCGCCTTGTCAGTTGTTTGCTTATCGAGGTCAGCTTGCAGTGTCGCGCATTGCTGCTTGTCTCTGTCGTCTATGAACAAGTAGACAAGTCTCTCGATCAGCCAACGGTTCTGTATCTGTTGCTCAAGACTCCTCTTTTGCTGTGTCAACGCTCCGATGGATGCATCAACTTCGGCAATCCCACGATTGATGGCGCTGATTTCAATCTCACGTTTAGATATCTCTCGCTCAATTGATTCAGCTTGCTGGCGGAGTGTGGTTTCCTGAGAATACTCGCGTTTGGAGTGATCCACGCGCTTGGTAGATTCGCAACGGATGTTGCCGATGGACTGGTCAATCTGCCGACAAGCCTCGTCGAACTCCCGGTCAATAAGGGCGATCCCGGCATCATAGTCTGCCGCAACTCCAGCCAATCGAGCGGCGAACTTTCCGGACTGTTCGTTTCCCATCTTCATTGCCGAAAACCCTCACTAATGGTCATTGAACGAGCTTCCTGCAAAATCTGCCCAATAGCCAAAGATTGACGTTGAAACTCCTCGTTGAAGGAGCGGAGCAAGCCGACCTGGTCTCGAATAGGGTCTAGCACATCAGCAATGATGGATGCCCCGAACGTGTCGCGCACACTGCCGCGAAACGTGTCGGTACACTGTTCGACGATTCCAAATACGTCGTCAAACATCATCGCCCTCCCGCTCAGCAAACGGAAGCTGGAGAATCATTGCGTCCGTCGTTTCACCAGGAAAGAACTGGGAGCACAGATTTCCGGGAACGACATAGTCGGACTGGAACGCTGCGTTGTTGCTCCTGACTTCAGCCAGGAAGCTGCGCCATTCGGACTCGGAGATGTCTACCGAGCGCGTCTTGGCCGTCATAGCCAGCAGTTCCTCGGTGGCGGCTTCCACGACATCCATGTCCCCGGCGTTGACGGCGTTGCGCAGGTGGCCGGTTAGACGGATTACGTCGGCAAGATCATCAGGCGGGATTACGGCGAGTCGTATTCTCATTGCAGATCACCCTCCTGTTTCGGCTGTATGAATGCGAGGCATGAATGGTCTATGTCGTTCTTGGCTGGCATCATGCCAACCAGAGGGGACCCGGCGGCGCGCAACGCATCGCGCAGTTCCTTCTCCCTCTCGGGCGGCAGGTCGTGGATGTCACGCGAGCACAGCGTGCAGTGAGCGTCAGCTTGCTTATGACCCTCTGCCTGGAAGAGCATGTGGTCCTTCTGCGCATAAAGGTAATCCGCCTTGCCGCATTTCACCTCAAACGCCAACGACCCGTCAACTGGCGCTCCCATACCTTCGCCGCGGCCAAGGACGACGGGGATCCGCAAGTTGGTCACGATCAGGTCCGTCTTTGTGTACCTCCCCTCATCACCAACCAGGGTTCGCCCCTGTGTCTCGATCTTGCCGCCCAGGGGAGCGAGTGCATGCCGGGCCAGTTGCTCTGCATACTCGCCACTCAAGTGGATGCGGGCGTTTCTGTTGACGATGTTGCGCTCGACGTCTCCCTTCGCAGCCGACCAGTCGCCGCGATACTTGTCTACCATGTTGCGGTATGCGGCATTGCGGTCGTAGAGGTATTCCTGCAATAGTCGCTGCTCTTCCCGCGAGATGTTCATGCGGTCACGAATGACATCCGGCGTGATGGGCTTCCCCTGTGTAGGTTGCCAGTGAAGCCATTCGTGGAAGCGTGCGGCTGCCGGATTGCTTGCCAGGTAGGCATCCAAGGCACTCTGTGCGGCGGCCAGCCGTGCCCTACCTGAATCAATGGAAGTGCCCACCGATCCCATCCGGCCTGCGCATTCGTGCTGGGTCTGATCGAAGACCTGCTCCGCCATCGCCAATGCCTGCTTGGAGATATCGAGGCGATGCTCCATCCGTTGGCGATTTTCCACAGCCTTGTCCAGCTCCACCTGCGCCGCCTCGACGGTGGCCTGCGCCTCCCGGACAGCCGACTCGACATCGTCAACGTCGGCTTCCTCAGAAGAGCAGTCGGGCACGTCACCATCTTCATCTGGCGACTGCGCCTCGCAAGCAGACAGCGCAGATTGCGCTGCGCTGAGCGCGCTCTCCGCTGATCCCAAGTCCTGCTGAGCTTCAGCCAACGCCTGATGCGCCGCTTGTTCTGCCTCACTGGCCTGTTCCAGCATGCTCTCGCTGTTCTGCATCTCATCCCAGGCCTCGGCGCATTGGCGTTCCGCCGCCGCGATCTGCTCACGGCAGGCAGTCTCGAGAGACTCACGAACGGACTCCAGTCCGCGTATGAGCTCCTCCAGATTCTCGACTTGACCTATTGAGACTTGCGCCATCGTTATGACCTATGATTGCAGGTAGTCGCGCAATCGTGCTGCCAGCGCGGTCAGGTAAGGAATCTGCTCCGACGCGTTGGCGTCAAACTGCCTCAACTGCTGGACGAGCGCATGATACTCCTCTTCGAACTGGGCTCGCTTCTGATCTTGCCAAGTATCGCCCAGTGCAGAAAACGCACCGTTGAGATTCCCAACAGCGTCATTGAGCGAATCAATGAACTGTTGGAGAGACTGCGCGAAACGTTCCAGTTCATCAGGATCTCCGACTGCCTGTGGCATTACCAATAACCTCCCTCTTGGGTATCGACTTGTGACGATGTCGGAACTGCGTTGGGATTCTGCGACTTGCTGCGCGTGGTCACCGTCATTGTGACTTTACGGAAAAACTCATGTATCCTGTCCGCATCTGTTGCAGTGAAAACTGTGTTACGGATTGCATTACCTCCCACCTCGGCCAAGATGGGAGTCTGGGAAATGAAGCGTTCAAGAACCTGAGTTCCGGGATTGTCGCCGATACCCATGGCCATGAAGAAGCACTTCGACGAGCGACCTTCACTGATCAGAGCATCCAAAGGGCGCGTCCAGTCGTCTGTCGGCTGCCCGTCCGACACCAGAACCACAGTCGGTCTGTAGGCGCGGGACGGCACAACAGCCTTGTCTTCAATCATGCCTTTCAAAAACGCAAAGGCTGCCCCCATCGCGGTGGAGCCATCAGCCGTCATGTCCGCCCAGTTGACAGACGAGGCGGGGGTTGGGAAGAGGTGTTGCACCGCTCTGTCGCCAAAGACGATAACCGAAACCAGGAACTCGGTCTCCATCCTCTCCTCGGCAGCGAAGGAGTCAATCATCTCTTTCACTGCCGCATTCAGGATTTGGATCTTCGAAGTCCCACTTACATCCAAGAGGAGGAAGACCGGCAGCGGCTTGGCTTTCGGCACTGTGAACTTGCTTGGGTCAAACATCACCAGTATCCTTCATCAGATGTTTCGCCTGAGGCAGCATCGTCGGCTTGTTTGGGCGCTGATGGCTTCTCGGGTCTCTCCGTCCGCGCCTCAATCGTGGCAGGCTTGACTTCCATCGATGCTGGCTCTGGTACCACATTGGGATTCTGCGATAGCGTCCGAATCGTGACGGACATCGTGACGAAGTTGAAGAAGTCCCGCAACTGTTTGGCGTTTTCAGCGTAGAAGAGTGGATTTTGAGTGCCTTTGACGAACTGGCCGAGGACGCCTTCGTCCGCGTCTGCTCCGATGGCCATTCCCATGCGGTCGCATTTGGATGAGCGACCGCCCGTGACGAATTCAGTCAGTGGCTGTTTCCAGTCGTCTGTCGGCTGCCCGTCCGACACCAGAACCACCGTTGGGCGGTAGGCCCGGGAGGGGACAACATTCTTGTCCTCAATCATCGCTTTCGTCATCTTGAACGCGGTGCCGAGGGGCGTGCCGCCCGATGCAGACAAGTCATGCCAGGCAATGTTGCTGGCACTGGTCAATGCCTGATGCAGTTTCACCTCTGCACCAAAGGTGATGATCGCGACATGGATTTCAGTCTCGCCGTTTTCCGTGTCCCGGAAAGTGTCCAGCATGTCCTTGACGGCGTCATTGAGGTTTTGAATTTTTGCCCCGTGCATGCTGCCGCTGACGTCGAGAAGGAAAATCACCGGCAATGGCTTCGCAGTCGGTGCAGTGAACTTGGTTGGATCAAAGGCTGTCATCGTACATGGCTCCTTTCTACTGAAGTGAACCCCTTGTCAAGTACAACTTGACGAAGAAATTAAGATAGATTCCCGAAGGGCTTTTGCCTTTCCCTTGATGTCAGGTGGGAACCCCAGGCCAAGGGAAGCCAGAGGAACCCCGCCCCGTGCGGAGTGAAGCCCGTCCCCGAAGGGGTGGCCCGCAGGGCCAAGGGCTGAACGGAGCGCGGGGCGGAACCGTGTTTTACGCAACGATTTCTTTCTGGTATACCTCGTCTGGCGTGGCATAATCCAACGACTCATGCACCCGCCGGTGATTGTAGAACTCCATGTAGTCATGGATTCCCTGGTGCAACTCCCGGCCCGTTCCGGCCGCGTGGAGATAAAGGTGTTCATGCTTCACGTTGCGCCAAAACCGTTCGCCGATGATGTTGTCGTAGGCCCGCCCCCGCCCATCCATGCTGACTTGCACACCGGCTCCCAGTGGCCGGCTGGTGAATGCCTCGCTGGTGAACTGGGATCCCTGATCGGTGTGGTTCGGTTCGCCAACCATGGCGGCCGATCTTCCGATTACAGCGCATCGCGTTCCATTTCCACACGCCCCGCGGCGTGGCCGCGGACGTGCCCGTCTTGAAACACGCCGACGGCACCCTCCAGCAATTGCCGCTTCCACGCCTGAATCTGGCTGGGCTGAAGCACAAACTCCCCAGCCAGCTCGGCCACCGTCTTAAGCTCCTTGGCCGCAGCCAGCGCCACCCGCGCCTTGAACGCCGGCTCAAACCGTCTCCGGATGCCACTCATTTTGACTCCTGTCCGCCTGTCCTGCCCCCCTGAAAATCTACCTTAACGCATTGTCCGGGAACCGGGGTTCACTATACTGATCAACTTCGGTCACGCAAACCAGCTTGAATGGAAACGTTTCGTCAACTCTCTCCCCCGTTAGCGAAAAGTTGGCGCCAGTCAGCGGTTGAAAAAAGTCGGGCTATCTTCCTTAGCGAAAAGTTGGCGCCAGTCAGCGGTTGAAAAAGGTCGGGCTATCTTCCTTGAGTGAAAAGTTGGCGCCAGTCAGCGGTTGAAAGGTTTTGTCATGAAGTTGATTTTTGAAAAGAGCGTGGCGGGACGGCGGGGGGTGACGCTGCCGGCGCTGGATGTGCCGCCCCGGGACGCCCTGCCCGCGGGGTTGCGCCGGACCACGCCGGCGGAACTGCCGGAGGTCACGGAGCTGGACGCGGTGCGCCATTTCATGGCGCTGAGCCAGCGCAACCTGAGCGTCGATTCCTGCTTCTATCCGCTCGGCTCATGCACCATGAAGTACAACCCGAAGATGAACGAGCGCATCGCCGCCCTGCCGGGCTTCGCCCAGCTCCATCCGCTGCTGCCCCAGCTCCGCCGCGGCGGCGCCCTGACCCAGGGGGCCCTGGCCGTGCTCTTCGCGGCTGAACAGTTCCTCAATGAACTGCTCGGCTTCGCCGCCTTCACCATGCAGCCCATGGCCGGCGCCCACGGCGAACTGGCCGGAGTGATGATGATCGCCGCCTACCACAAGAGGCAGGGCGACCCGGGGCGCAAGGTCATGCTCATCCCCGACTCCGCCCACGGCACCAACCCCGCCAGCGCCGCCATGGCCGGCTTCGAGTGCCAGACCATCCCCACCGCCGCGGACGGCAATGTTGACCTCGCCGCGCTCCGGGCCGCGCTCGGCCCGGACACCGCCGGGCTGATGCTGACCTGCCCGAACACCCTGGGGCTCTACGACCCGAACGTCCGCGAGATCTGCCGGCTGGTGCATGAGGCCGGCGGCCTGATGTATGGCGACGGCGCCAACCTCAACGCCATCCTCGGCCGCGTCCGCCCCGGCGACCTCGGGTTCGACGTGATGCACATCAACCTGCACAAGACCTTCGCCACGCCGCACGGCGGCGGCGGCCCGGGCAGCGGCCCGGTCGGCGTCGCCAAACGGCTGGTGCCGTTCCTGCCAGCCTCGCGGGTGCTGAAGCGCGCCGACGGCAGCTACCACCTGGAATACCACCTGCCGGAGAGCATCGGCTACCTCTCGCCGTTCTACGGCAATTTCGGCGTCATCCTGCGTGCCTACGCCTACATGCTCAGCCTCGGGCGCGAGGGGATGCGCCGCGTCGCCGACGCGGCGGTGCTCAACGCCAACTACCTGCGGGTCAAGCTCCAGGACGCCTACGACCTGCCCTACCAGCGGGCCTGCATGCACGAATGCGTGCTCTCCGCCGAGACGCTCAAGGAACGGTGCGGCGTCAGCGCCCTCGACATCGCCAAGGGGCTGCTCGACCGCGGCTTCCATCCGCCCACCATCTACTTCCCGCTGATCGTCCATGAGGCGCTGATGGTCGAGCCGACCGAGACCGAAGGCAAGGAGACGCTCGACGCCTTCATCGCGGCCATGCTCGACCTGGCGCGGGAGGCGAAGGCGAACCCGGCGGCGCTCCACGCCGCGCCGGCCACCCGCCCGATCACGCGCCTGGACGAGACCCGGGCCGCCCGCGAACTCGACCTGGCCGCCCGCTGACCCCCGCCCCGCGCCGGCAGCCGGCTCAGGAAGCGGTTTTCCACTTCCTGGGACCGGAAATTCTGGAAACTGACGCAATGGCGTTCATTGGCTCAAAACTCGGCGAACGGGCCGAGGCCTTCGACGCCGTAGAGTTTCTCGGCCTCCCAGTTGACGGCCAGCTCGACCACCGCCAGGCAATCGTCCGTTGTCGCCAGCAACTGCATCTGCGCCCCGGGCCACAGATAGGCCGGCGCGCCGGCAAGCAGCTCAGAGGAAAGCCTGCGGACAGCCACCGCCAGCTCATTGCCCGGCTCCTGGTTGGCGAACTGGAGGCGCTTGAGTGAAACCGCCGTGTCCACCAACTTCCTGATCCGTTTGCCGGCGGTTACAGTCGGAACTACGATTGGGAGTTGGCGCAAGTCGTTAATCTCGTACCAGGTGTTGTTTTGGAATTTCTTGATGTAGTGGGAGACGATAAAACTGTTGAACATGGCCAGCAGATATTGGGCGGAAATCAGCGGGCAGGCGGAGGAAAGGCGGGACGCGCTGGCATCAAACACGCAGGCGGGCTGGTATTTTGCTTTGAGAGAGACTCCGCGCCCATGAATGTTGTAGGTAAGCCCTTCCGTAAAAAACATCTTGTGTCCCTGCCAGCGGGCAAGCGGCGATGATGAGAGAAAATCCACGTTCGGCCGCAGCCAGTCAATGTATAGCGGCTCATTGTCGAGCCAGCGGTTGCCTTCGGGATCGCCTTTGCGGAACGGGGCGAAGCGACGCCGGCCACAAAAGCCATTGTAGATGACGGCGGTGCGCGGGGCGTCATCGGGATCGGCGTAGGTTTCGCCGGAACGCAAGCCCAGCAGGCCCGCGGGCAGCTTGTTTTCGGCCAGCCAGTTCTGGAGCCCCGGGCAGAGCGCGCAGAAATCGGCGGCGGCGATTTTCCGCGCCTTGCGGAGTTCGCCCGGCGGCTTGCCGGTGCCGGAGAGCGTCTGTTCGTTCCAGAATCCGGCCAGCTTGGGTTCCGTCTTCCACGCGGCGAACAGCTCCTCCCGGCGGGCGTCCCAAGTGAACTGGAAATCCTCCGCCGTGGCGACCAGTTCCGGGGGGACGACGCGGTAGAGGTCGGTCTTGCCGAAGCCGAGGTCAAGGGCGGTGAACTCTTCGCGCAACGGCTCGACGGCGGCCTCCCAGGCGGCGGCGTCCGCCAGCGGCTTGGCGGGATTGCCGCCGGCCTTTTCCAGCAGCTCCCGGAAGCGCGGGGCGATGGCTCCGTTTTTCAGCCAGCGCTCCGTCCATGCCGCGCGTTTGGCGTGGAGTTCAGCGGCCTGGGGCGTGCCGTCGAGGTAGCCGAGGAAGCGGGCGTTGTTGGCGGTGCGCATGCCTTGCCCGCCTTCGGCGATGAGGCCGACGAGGGTGACGTCGCCGGGCTGGAGGGTCTGGTGATAGGCGGCGATGGCGGCACGGCTGGCGGCGAACTTGGCGGAGGTCTCGATGCGCGGCCACCATTCCGCGACGAGCCGCTTCACCGGGCCGTTGAAGCGGCGGAACAGTTCGAGCGTGGCGGGGCGCGGCTCGAAGAAGACGCCTTTGTGCGCCGTGGCGAAAAGCGCCGCCGGGACCTGGTGCAGGCGCAGGGACTGGAACTCGCCGTGGCGGGTGCCGTCGGCGGATTCCGCAAGTTCGAGTTTTTCCACGGGCGGCAGGAGCGGCAACGCCTCGTCCGGGCGGCTCATGCCGCCGTCCGGCAGCCGGCGGGGCCGGGCCTGGACGAAGAGGAGCTGGTGTTCCGGCGGCGGGGCGGCTTTGCGGGCGACGAGGAGCGCCGCGTCCACCGTGGCCTCGAACGGGTCGCATTGGCCGAGGCGGAGCAAGGTGTTGGCTTGGAGCAGGTCGCGCAGCCGCTGCTTGCTGGCGAGGGTGAAGAAGGTGTCGGCGACGATGAAGCCGAAAGTGCCGCCGGGGCGGAGCAGACGGAAGCCAAGGTCGGTGAAGTGGACGTAGAGGTCGTCGAGGTAGCCGAAGCGGTGCTGGAGGGCGCGGCGGGCGGCGTCGCCGGCGCTGGTGTGGGTGGAAACGTAGGGGGGATTGCCCAGGACGGCATCGAAGCCCGCGTCCGCTTCCGGAAGCGGCGTGCCATCGGGATGGAAAAAGACATCGGGGAAGGCGAGTTCCCAGTGGAACGGCGTGGTTTCCGCCACGAGTTTTGTCCGTTCCGGAAGCAATTTTTGTTGGAGTTCCCGGGCCTTTTCCAAGTCATCAGCCGCGAGTTGATCCGGGGCGTGGCGGAGCAGGGCGAGGTTGCGGTAGTCGAACTCGTCCAGCGGCAGGCCGAGGGTGGCAGCGACCCAGTCATGGGCGGTTTCGAGGAAGGGTGCGACTTTGGCGGTGACCTCACGCCAGCGCTTTTCCTTGTTCTTGACCAGTTCCATTTCGGTGCTGGCGGTGGCCTCGATGTCCACGGTCACGGCGATGACGTCGCGGAGGGTGGAGGTGAGTTGGTCACCGAGTTCGAGGGCGGAGGCGCCGGTGGAAGTGGGCAGGTTGCGGAGTTCGCCGGGGCGGGCGAAGAGGAGGGAGTTGCCCTGCCGCAGATGGTGGTCGAGGAAGCTGAGTGGTTCGTCGGCGGCAATGCAGGTGAGCCAGAGGGCGAGCTTGGCGAGTTCGACGGCGAGCGGGTTGATGTCCACGCCGTAGATGCAGGCTTCGACGACGCGCCGCCGCCAGTAGGCGATCTCCGCCTCTTCCTGCGAGTTGCCGCCGGTGACGGGGATGCGTCCGGCGCGGAGGATTTCCGCCTTGGAGCGCTGGCGGTCGCCCCGGCTGACGACCTTTTCCGTCATCCGCCGGGTGGTGGGATGGTCGAAGATCGCCTTCGCCAGCCATTCCACGGCGCGGACGAGGAAATGGCCGCTGCCCATGGCAGGGTCAACCAGGTTCAGCTTCAGCACGGCCATTGCAAAGGCGTTGGTTTCCCGTTTTTCGGTGGCTTTGGCGGCGCGGGCGGCGGCGACTTCGGGGGAGGCCTCGATCCGGTCCAGCAGCGGCTGGAGGGCCTCGCGGATGAGCCATTCCACGACCCAGTCGGGGGTGTAGAAGACGCCGGCCCGGTGGTTCTTGCCGTTTTCGTCCTTGAGCGTGAGACGGCCTTTGTCCGGGACAAGCCTGCCGCCGAGGAGCCCCTCGTAGATGTCGCCCAACTGGCGGACTTCCATGGTGGCGTAGTCAATGGTTTCGTCCGTGGAAATCCGGGGCTGCCGGCTGCCCTCGCGGGCCGGGGGCTGGGCGAAGATGAGTTGGCGGAGGACGTTGGCGAGGGCCTTGTCGCCAACGCGCCAGGACTCGATCTCCGGATGGCTGGCGGGATTGAACAGGCCGCCGTTGTAGCGGGCCACCTTGCAGGCGGCGCTCTGCTCCGGGCGGTCGCCATTGATGAGGTGGAAGAGCTTGAGGAGCGCTTCGTAGAGTTCGTCGAAGGCGTCGCTGTCGTAGGCCGCGGGGTTCCGCAGGAGGTCCACGAAGCGGGTCAGGGAAAACTTGTCGCGGTAGAGTTTGTTGGCGCCTTCGCCGGAGGTTTTGACGGGGAGCAGGTCGCGGCTTTCGGCATAGAGCACGAAGAGCAGGCGGTAGAGGAAGATCATGGCGACGTCGTACAGGCGGGGCAAGTCCGCCGCCGCCAGGCCGTTGGCGGGGTTTTGGTAGAAGGCGAGCGCCAGTTCCTCCAGCACGTCGAACACGCGGCCGCGCAGGTTCCTTTCGACTTCGACCTGGTGGAGCAGCGCATCCTCCCGCAGGCGGTCGAGCAGGCAGCGGCCGGCAGCGTCCTGTTCGAAGGCCTGCGCCCGGAACAGGGCCATGAAAACGCGGAAGCTCTCGAAGTCGCAGAAGAAGCCGTTCTTGACCAGGTGGAAGGAGAAGCTGTCGCCCACGGCGGTGTGCTCGCCATAGAGCCGCCATTGTTCGGCGTTGGTGAGGATGACCCAGTTGAAGAAGCGCCGCCCTTGGGCGTCCTTGGCGTTTTGGAGATAGTGCATGGCCTGCTGGCTGGGGAACCAGCCGGGCGTTTCCGTGGTGGACACCTGGTCGAGGGGATGCCCCGCCTTCTTGGCTTCCAGCACGGTGGCGGCGAAGCGGAACACCCCCTCGGCGCTGTCGCTGGCGGCCGCGTTTTGTTGCGCCGCGCCGCTGGTGAAAAGGCAGTAGTCGGGGCGCTTGCGCAGCGTGGCGGCCGTGGCGGGCAAGGTCGCTTCGGGAATGAAAGACCAGCCGAATTCCGGCAAGACCACGTCCAGGAACTGGGAACGGGTGAACGCCTCGCTACGCCTTTTCAAAGCGACCGCATTCTTGTCCCAAAGCGCCCGGAGCCGCTCGTAGACCGGCCTTGCCACCTCCGGGGACGGCAGCAGGTCCGGCGATTTCAGCAACTGCCGGCGGAGGTAGCTTTCCGTGAACAGGCTGCGCCCGGACTGGTAGAACCCCGTGCCGTCATGGAGGGCAAGGTCAAGCTGGGGCTGGCTGGCAAGGGCGTAGTCCATGCGGCGAAGGATCGGGTGAAGCTGAGTGTTTCCGGGGTTGGAAATCGAATATAGGCAGCGGCCGGCAAAGGGCAACCACTCCGGGCCACGATCCGCGGCAACGCCGGCGGCGCGGGATTTCCAAAATCGCCTTCCCCGATTATACTTCCAAACTCGATGCCGTCACCCGTGGGGGCTCCCTCCCCCGGGCCGTGCTTGTTTGCCTGTCCGTGGATCCAGGAAAGCCCCCGCCATGCTCGACCAGATCGAAAACCGCTCCGCCACCCTTGCCGTCATCGGCCTTGGCTACGTCGGCCTCCCCCTGGCCGTCGAGTTCGGCAAGCAATTCCGGACCCTCGGCTTCGACATCAATCCCGGGCGCATCCGCGAGCTGGGCGCCGGCCACGACCGCACCCTGGAGGTCACCGCGGAGCAGCTCCAGGCCGCCACCAAGCTCAGCTTCACCGCCGACGCCGCGGCGCTGCGCCAGGCCGACATCTTCATCGTCACCGTCCCCACGCCGGTGGACAACCACAAGATCCCCGACCTCACCCCCCTGCTCAAGGCGAGCGAGACCGTCGGCAAGGCGCTGCGCCCCGGCGGCATCGTCATCTACGAGAGCACGGTCTACCCCGGCTGCACCGAGGAGGACTGCGTCCCCGTCCTGGAACGGCATTCCGGGCTGGCCTTCAACCAGGACTTCTTCTGCGGCTACAGCCCGGAGCGGATCAACCCGGGCGACAAGCTCCACACCGTCACCAAGATCAAGAAGGTCACCTCCGGCTCCACCCCGGCGGCGGCCCAGGCCGTCGACGCCCTCTACCGCACCGTGATCAGCGCCGGCACCCACCTCGCCAGCTCGCTCAAGGTCGCCGAAGCCGCCAAGGTCATCGAGAACTCCCAGCGCGACATCAACATCGCCTTCGTCAACGAACTCTCGATGATCTTCAGCCGCATGGGGATCGACACCACCGAGGTGCTGGAGGCCGCCGGCAGCAAATGGAACTTCCTGCCCTTCCGCCCCGGCCTGGTCGGCGGCCACTGCATCGGCGTTGACCCCTACTACCTGACCCACAAGGCCCAGGCCCTCGGCTACACCGCGGAAATCATCCTCGCCGGCCGCCGGCTCAACGACGCCATGGGGCTGGAAGTCGCCCACCGGCTGATCAAGCTGATGATCACGAAGGGGCACACCGTCCGCGACTCCCGGGTGCTGGTGCTCGGGATCACCTTCAAGGAGAACTGCCCCGACATCCGCAACTCCCGGGTGATCGACCTGATCCACGAACTCCAGGAGTTCGGCGTCCGCGTCAGCGTCACCGACCCCTGGGCCGACGCCGGCGAAGTCAAGCATGAATACGGCCTCGACCTCATCCCCCTGCCCTCCAGCGCGGAACAGAGCTGCTACGACGCCGTCATCGTCGCCGTCGCCCACGCGCAGTTCAAGGAACTCGACTTCGGCCGCTTCACCAAGTCCAACCTGGTCATCTTCGACATCAAGTCGCTCCTCCCCAAGGCCATGGTCGATGGCCGCCTGTGAGCCCGCCGCCGGCGGCCGCCCTTCCCCCCAAGCCGGAGGCCGGGCACGTGTGGCTTGAACTGCCGCAACTCGAACTGCCGGTGCTCGCCGCCCAGGACCTGCGCGCCGCCGCCGCCGCCGCCCTGCGGCTGCCGCCGGACCGGCTTTGCGAACTCCGCATCCTCCGGCGCAGCATTGACGCACGCCAGCACCGCCAGGTCAAGTTCCTCTACCGCCTGGCCGTGCGCCTGGCGGCCGACGCCCGCCCGCCGGCAACGTTCGCGCCCTGGCGGGAGGAACCACCGCCGGCCCTGGCCCCCGTCCGCCTCCCCGGCGCCACGCCCGTCGTCGTCGGCGCCGGCCCGGCCGGGCTCTTCGCCGCCCTGGCGCTGTGCGAGGCCGGGCTGCCGCCCCTGATCCTCGACCGCGGCCAGCCGGTGCCGGAACGCGCCGCCACCGTGGAGCGCTTCTGGGCCGCCGGCGAACTCGACCCCGAGTCCAACCTCTATTTCGGCGAAGGCGGCGCCGGCACCTTCTCCGACGGCAAGCTCAACACCCGCTCCAAGGATCCGCTGGCCAGCAAGATCCTGGCGACCCTGGCGGAGCTGGGCGCGCCCGCGGAAATCCTCTACGACGCCAAGCCCCACATCGGCACCGACCGCCTGCTCGGGCTGCTCCCGCGCTTCCGGGCCCGGCTGGAGGCCATGGGCGCCCGCTTCCGCTTCGGCACCCGCCTCGACGGCCTCCGCCGCACCGCCACCGCCGGCGGCGGCCTGGAAATCGCCCTGGACGGCGCCTGGACCGCCGCCCGGCCGCTGATCCTCGCCTGCGGCCATTCCGCCTTCGACACTTACCGCCTCCTGCTCGCCGCCGGCGTGCCGCTGGAACCCAAGCCGCTCGCCATCGGCTGCCGGCTGGAGCATCCCGCGGAGTTCGCCAGCCGCCTCTTCCACGGCCCCGACCCGCGGCTCCGGGCCGCCCTGGGGCACGTCCAGTACAACGTCACCGCCGCCCTGGCCGGCGGCGGCAGCGTCTACAGCTTCTGCTGCTGCCCCGGCGGCGAGGTGGTCGCCGGCGCGGCCGCCGCCGGCCTGCTCAACGTCAACGGCATGTCCAGCAGCCGGCGCGACTCCCCCTTCACCAACGCCGGGATCGTCACCCCCGTCGGCGCCGCCGAACTGCCGGGCGACGCCGAAGGGATGCTCCGCTGGCGCGAAGCGCTGGAGCGGCGCTGCTTCGAGCTGGGCGGCGGCGCCTATGCCGTCCCGGCCCAGACGGCGGCCGACTTCCTTGCCGGACGCCCCTCCCGGCGACTGCCGGCGACCTCCTGCCGCCGGCCAACCGTGCCCGCCGACCTCAAGGCGCTGCTGCCCGCGCCCGTGGCGGCACGCCTGCGCGAAGGGCTGGGGCTCCTGGAACGCAAACACCCCGGCTGGGTGCGCCACGGCGTCCTGCTCGGCATCGAGACCACCACCAGCGCCCCGGTGCGGGTGGTGCGGACTCCGCACGGCGCGGCGCTGGGCTGGCCGGCGCTGCTGCCGGTCGGCGAAGGTTCCGGCCACGCCGGTGGCATCGTCACCAGCGCCCTCGACGGCTGGCGCAGCGTCGCCGCCTGGCTCCAGGCGACGGCCGGGGGGGCGGGGCTGCCGCCCCGGTGGGAGCCATGAGTCCCATGAGTCCCATGAGTCCCATGGGACTGATGACAATCCCCCGCAAAACCGCCGGGGGCCCATTATGTTATCCGGAATTGCCCCGCCCCATCAACCCCACCGTCCACCGGCCGCCGCCGCCCCCTTTAGCCCATGAAAAAATGGATCATCGCCCTCGTCCTGCTCGCCCATGTGGGCGGGCTTGCCTGGTTCCTGCTGCGCAACCGCGGCGCCGAGCCGGCGCCGGCGCCGGAAGCGGCCGCCGCCAGCCAGGCGCAGCCGCCGCCCCCGCCGCCCGAGCTGACGATGGCGCGTTTCGCGCTCGGCGTGGCGCCGGCCGCCCCCTTGCCGGCCAAGCTGGCGCCCTTGGCCCAGGACTGCCGCACCGGCATCCTGGTCGACCTGGGCAGCCGCCAGATCCTCTGGCAGAAGAGCCCGGACCAGCCGGCCGCCATCGCCTCGATGACCAAGATGATGACCGCGCTGCTGGCCATGGAGGCGATCCACAAGGAGAAGCGGCTGGACTATGCGACGCGCATCCCGGTCACCCCCACGGCGGCGAAGATCGGCGGCAGCCAGGTCTGGCTGGATCCGAAGGAGATCTTCACCGCCGAGGAACTCCTCAAATGCGTGATGATCAAGAGCGCCAACGACGCCTCGCACCTGCTGGCGGAGCATCTGGGCGGGGGTGACGCGGCCGCCTTCGTCGCCGCCATGAACCGCCGCGCCCAGGAGCTGGGCTGCCCAGGCATGAAGTTCTACAACGCCCACGGGCTGCCGCCGGCACGGAACGCGCCGGAGAACGAGGCCACCGCCCGCGAACTGGCCTTGCTGGCGGCGCGGCTGCTGGAGTATCCCGACCTCATGCGGATCTCGGCGATCAAGATGGACTGGATCCGCAAGGACACGCCGAAGCCGACCGAGCTGTTCAACCACAACACTCTCATTTCCCGGCTGAACTGCCCCGGCGTGGACGGGCTCAAGACCGGGCTGACGAACAAGGCCGGAAACTGCGTCACCGCCACCTGCCTGCGCAACGGCCGCCGGCTGATCGCGGTGGCCACCGGCTGCTCGACAGCCAAGAACCGCGACCGGCTGGTGGCCGGCCTCTTCGACTGGGGCTACCAGCAGCCGCCTGCCGCCGCCCCGGCGGCCAAGGCGACACCCCCGGCCGCACGCCAGCCCGGACACGGGGGCTGAGCCGGCAGCGGAATTCCGCCTGGCGAATAATGCCCACCGGCTGAAGCCGGGGGCGTTAGGCGCCGGCCCCGCCGGGGCCGGCGGCGGACGGCGTTGGCCGGCCACCCCGGCCGCCACTGCGGCCGCCCCGGTAGCGCGGCCGGCGCGAACGGTCGCCACCGCCGCCCCCGCGGGCGGCTTCGCCGGTATAGGCGACGAAGCGCGGCGGGGCCGGCCACTGCTCCAACTCGGCGGCATCCCACCCGTGGTGCTCGGCGAACATGCTGAAGAGTTCGCGGGCGTAGCGGTATTGCGGATGGCGCACGACGAAGTCGTCGGGGCCGGGCTCCAGGAAGGCGGGCAGGAGCATGAGGGTGTCGCGGACGCGGGCCTGGAGGAAGCGGGGCATGGCGTACGGCTCGAAGAGGCGGCGCAGGGTGTCGCGGGCACAGGAGGCCATTTCCGGAGCCGGCAGCCACAGCGGGGCGGCAGCGCCGGAAAGCTGGCGCAGGGCGCTGGCGACCGGGGCGAGGGCGACGGTCGCCAGCCCCATGGTCTGGGACTTGGCGTAGACGCCGGCGGCGAGGCGGCGGTCGCGGATGGATAGAAGCTGGCGGAGCAGGTGGCCATCCGCCGTCTCCCAGCAGGCGTCCACCCGCGGGAAGAAGGCGGCCAGCACGCCGAAGCGCCGGCAAAGTTCGAACATCTTCAGGGCGCAAGGCTTGCCCAGCACCTTCAGCAGCTCCTCGAAGAGGCGGGCGGTGGAGCTGAGGGCGAGCTTGGGCGCCTGCTCGTGGATGGCCTGCTCCAAGGCCGGCTCCAAGGTGAAATCGAAATGGGCGACGAGCTTGAGGGCGCGGATGATGCGGACGGGATCCTCGGCCAGGCGCACGGCCGGGTCGCCGATGGCGCGCACCACGCGGTTGCGGATGTCGGCCTCGCCGCGGTGCGGGTCGTACAGCTCCCCCTCCCCCAGCGGGTTGAAGAACATGGCGTTGACGGTGAAGTCGCGCCGGGAGGCGTCCTGGACACGGGTGCCGTAGACGTTGTCGTTCCAGATCATGACGCCGTCGTCGCCGTCGCGGGTGGAACGCTCCCCCGGAGTCGGGTCGCGGCGGAAGGTGCAGACTTCGTAGGTGTTGCCGTTGAGGATGACGTGGACGAGGCGGAAGCGGCGGCCGATGATCCGGGACTGGCGGCCGAAGACCTTCTTCACCTCCTCGGGGGTGGCGGAGGTGGCGATGTCGTAGTCCTTGGGCTGGATGCCGAGGAGCAGGTCGCGGACGGCGCCGCCGACGATCCACCCTTCGTAGCCGTGGCCGGCGAGGCGGGAAATGATTTCCGTGACGGGCGGATCCGATTTCAGTCTCTGCAACACCATGTCAGCTTCCTGCGGGGCGGGCGAAGGGGAGTTCAGGCTGGCGCGGCACAAGTCCGGCGGCCAGGGCGACGGGAGCGAAGGAGAGGCGGTGTTCGGGCGAGGGGCCGAGGCGCTCCAGCGCCGCCAGGTGCGCGGCCGTGCCATAGCCCTTGTGCTGGCCGAAGCCATAGCCCGGGTGGCGCGCGTCCGCGGCGGCCATGTAGCGGTCGCGGTAGACTTTGGCGAGGATGCTGGCGGCGGCGATGCTGGCGCTGCGGGCGTCGCCCTTGACGATGGCGCGGCTGGGCACGGGCAGGCCGGGCACCGGCAGGCCGTCAACCAGGGCGAACTCGGCGGCGGGGTCGAGCTGTTCCAGCGCCTGGCGCATGGCCAGATGGGTGGCCTTGAGGATGTTCAGCCGGTCGATCTCGGCGGCGGGGACGGCGGCAATGGCGAAGGCAATGCCCGGCAACACTTCCAAAGCCGCGGCCAGCTCTTCGCGCCGGCGGGCGGTGAGCTGCTTGGAGTCGAACACGGGGGGCAGCGGCCCGGTGGCGGGCAGGACGACGGCGGCGGCCACCACCGGCCCGGCCAAGGGGCCGCGGCCGGCTTCGTCAACCCCGGCAATGCGCGCAAACCCGCCGGCGGCAGCCTCCCGCTCGAAGGCGAGCAGGTCTACTTCGCCCTGACGGGCGGCGGCTGTCCGGCGGCAGGCCATTGGTGGGCGGCAGGGGTTGCCAGTCAGGCCTGCTGTTCCTTGGCCGCTTCCTGGATGCGGGAGGCCTTGCCGATGAGGCCGCGCAGGTAGTAGAGCTTGGCCCGGCGGACCTTGCCGCGGCGAATGACGTCGATCTTGGCGACCCGGGGGGAGTTGACCGGGAAGATGCGCTCCACCCCCTGGCCAAAGGCGACGCGCCGGACGGTGAAGGTCTCGGTGATGCCGCGGCCGCTCTTGGCGATGACGTTGCCGGTGAAGGCTTGGATGCGTTCCTTGTCGCCTTCCTTGATCAGCACGTCCACCCGGACGGTGTCGCCGACATTGAAGGCGGGGAGGTCGGCCTTGAGGTTTTCCATCTGCATTTTCTGGATCGTGTTCATGAATTCGTCTCCTTCCAAGCGTTGTCGATCAAATCGGGCCGGGTGGCCAGGGTGCGCAGCCATTGCTGCTCGCGGCGCCAGCGGCCAATGGCGCCATGGTCGCCGGAACGCAGGATTGGCGGCACCGTGTGGCCACGCCAAGTTTCCGGCCTGGTGAATTGGGGATATTCCAGCAGTCCTTCTTCTCCGAACGATTCGCGGGCCGCCGACTCGGCCGACCCCAGCACTCCCGGCAGCAGCCGGATCACGGCATCCGCCACCACCATGGCGGCCAAGGTGCCGTTGGTCAGCACGAATCCGCCAATGCTCACTTCGTCATCAACCAAGGTTTGCCGAACCCGCTCATCCACGCCTTCGTAATGGCCGCAGACAAAAACGAGATGTGTTTCCTTCGCAAATGTTTCCGCCAGCCTCTGGTTGAACGGCCGCCCTTGGGCGGAGAGCAGGATCACCCGGCTTTGCGGAGTCCGCAGCTTGGCCACCGCGGCGGCCAACGGTTCCGGCTTGAGCACCATTCCGGCACCGCCACCGTAGGGCGAGTCATCCACGGACCGGTGGCGGTCCGCCGTGAACTCCCGGAAGTCGGTGCAACCGACGTTCACCCGTCCTTCCCGGCAAGCCCGGCCGATGATGGATTCGGTCAGCGGCCCGGCCAGCAGCGCCGGGAAAAGGGTGATGAAATCAATCCGCATGACTCCCCGGCGCCCAGGCGCCTCAGTCGAGCACTTCGACATTCACCCGCTGCCCGCTGCGCCCGGCGGCGCCGTTGACGAGCATGCGGATGGCGGCGATCGTCTTGCCGCTCTTGCCAATGATCTTGCCCACATCCTTCTTGTCGCAGGCGATCCGCAGGGTGACGTCCCGGCCGTCGCCCCGGGTCTCCTGGTTGATCTTGACCGCCGCCGGATTGTCCACCAGCGCGCGGACGACAAACTCGACGAAGGCGTCATTGCCAGCGGCACCGGCGGCCGCCGGAGCGCCGGCCGCGGCTGGGGCGGGGGCGGCGACAAACAGTTTTTTCAGAAATCCGAACATGGTCCGTGTCCCGTTGTGGGCGCGGCCCGGAATGGCCCGGGCGGCAACGCCCCGTGTGGGTTAGTTCCCGGCGGCGGGGGTGGCGGCCGGCGTCGCGGCCTTTTCCTTGGCCTGTTCCGGGGTCATCGGCTTGCCTTCGCGGGCGCGCTTGACAATGGCGCCGACGGTGTCGGAGGCCTTGGCCCCTTTGCCGACCCAGTAGTCAACGCGGGCGAGGTCGATCTGTTCCACCTTGTGGCGGGGATCGTAGAAGCCGATGCACTCAATGAAGCTGCCGTCCCGGGGCGACCGGATGTCCGTCACCACGATGCGATGGCACGGCTGATTGATCTTTCCGGTTCTGCGAAGTCTGATCTTGACCGACATGTCAACCTTTCCTTGCCTGCTCTTGAAGCGGTTGGAGTTCTGCAAAGTCGAGAAAATCACCCCCGGCCGCCGGGACCCGGATTCCGCCTGGAGGTCATGGCGCGGGGAACGGCCGCAGGCAAACAAACGAGATACTATAAACAGCGGCCGGGATTCTGCCAACCCACCGCCCCGGAATTCCGCGGCGCGGGTGGTTGCGCCGGCCGCTTCCGGTGGTACGTTGTGGGCATCTTCCGGAGACCGTCCCGCCCATGGTTGCCCGCCACCCCGCCGCCCCCCGTAGCCCCGCCACCCGCCAAAAATTGGTGCGCTACCTGGGCGCCGGCGCCTGCCGGCGGTTTGCCGACCGGCGCGGCAGCGGCCTGGCCCCCGGCCGGGCGGGCTGGCTGCTGCCGGCGATCGCCCTGCTGCTGCTGCTCTTCATCCTGCTCGGGATCTGGCAGGAAACAAAAATGCCGACCGGCGCCATGGCTGGCGAACCGCGGCCGGCATTCGCCGGGCCGTAAGGCCGGCCCGGAACGCAAGGGTTGAGGGCTTTTACACGGTCTTGGTCTTGGGCAGGCCCCAGGCACGCTGCCCTTCCTTGTACTTGCCCTGCTTCTTCAGCACCTCGATGCGCTCGAACCGCTTGAGGACGCTGCGCTTCACGGTGATCTTGTCGTTGTTGCGAAGGCTGGAATGGATGGACATGGCCGTCTCCTTGGCGGGGCAAAAAATCTGGGGGGCTGGAAAAAATAAAGGGGCCAATACTATGGCCGCAACTGGCCGATATGCAAATCCGCTGCCGATCCGGATCCGGGCCGGTTCAGGCCACGCCGGTGCTGCCGAAGCCGCCCGCGCCGCGTTTCGTGCCGCCGAGCACCGCCGCCGGCACCAGCTCCACCGGGGTCAGCCGCTGGATCACCAGTTGGGCGATCCGGTCGCCGCGGCGGACCGGGAATTCCTGTTCCCCGGCATTGAGGAGGATGACGCAGACCTCGCCGCGGTAGCCGGCATCGATGGTGCCGGGGGAGTTGGGCACCAGGATGCCATGCTTGTAGGCCAGCCCGCTGCGGGGGCGGACCTGGGCCTCAACCCCTTCGGGGAGTTCCAGGAACAGCCCGGTCGGCACCAGCCCGATCTTCCCCGGCGCCAAGGTCGCATCAACCCGGGCGCGCAAGTCGTAGGCGGCGTCGTCATGGTGCGCCTTGCGCGGCGCCAGGTCGGCGCAGCCATCCTCCATGCGGAAGTGGACAATGACCTCGGGGAAGGCGGCGGGAAGCGGGGAGGTGCTCATTCGTCAATGTCAATGAAATGGGTGATGAGATATTCGCCGGCGGATTCCAGGTCCGGCAGGATCTTGGTGCTGAAGCGCACCATCCAGGCGCTGCAATCCTGGAAGGCGAAGGGGGAGAAGGCGACGACGAACTTGCCCAGGTTGTGGGAGGCGTGGAAGACTTCCATGGCGGTGCCGATGGAGGGCTTGCAGTAGTTCACCAGCACGATGTCGGCGTCACGCACGTCCTGCAGGTCGAACTCGACGATCTCGTTGGCGCTGTCCACCTGGCGGTCCACGAACTTGCGGCGCATCGGGTCGAGGATGCGGAAATGGCGCCCCAGCAGCCGCTTCGCCGCTTCGCGCCATTCGCGGGCCTCCCCATCATGCACGTCCATGATCGGGCCGCTGAGATAGATCGTTTTCTTGAGGCTCTTCCCCATGGTCCAGGCTCCCGGCCGGCGGTCAAGTCAGGTTGAGGGGAGGCCGGCAAAGGCCAGGACCCCGGCCGCCAGCGCCGCCAGCTCGACCAGTTCGCGGATCGCGCCGAAGCCGTAGCCGGCCGCCGCGCCGCAGCGGTCCGCCAGCAGCCGCCCCCCCACGCCGGTCAACACCCACGCAAGCACGAAAGCCAGCAGGCCGGCGACAAAGGCCCGGGGAACCAGCAGGGAAGTGAGCAGCACCACCCCCGCCGCCACCAGCCAATGCAGCGGCAGCCGCCCCCGTTCCTCCACCGCCAACGCCGTGCGCGCCAACAGTTCCGCATGGGCCGCCAGCCCCAGCGTCATTGGCACCGCCAGCCACCAGACCCGCCCATCCCCCGGGAAACAGAGCAGTCCAGTCAGGGCGACGCGGCAGAGCAGCACCGCCTGCAACGCCAGCAGAATCCAATAAGGGGTGCAGTCAACCCCGCCATAGTCGTCCACCGCCCCGTTTCCGGAACCATTGCCGCCCCAGTTGGAGACCAGCCAGATCAGGCTGCGCAGGCCGCGGGCGCCGGTCAGCCACCAGCCGGCCAGCGGCAGCGCCAAGGCGCAGACAAAGGCGGCGGCGGGCTGGAAAATGCCATGGCCAAGGAGCGCCGCCGCCAGCGCCAGCAGCAGCCCGAGCAGGGTGCCCACCAGCGGGAAGCAGGCCAGCACCTGCCGGTTGTCGCGCGACGTCGGCCCGGGTGCCGGCAGGCGGGTCAGCAGCCGCAGGGCGGTGAGGAAGCTGTCAAGGATCGTGCCGGAAATCATGGGGCGCCTCCCGGGTACGGAACTGGCCGGGCAACAAAATGAGTGGACAATATAGCGTCCCGCCGCCAACCGCGGCGCGCGCCCTTTCCGCCGCCGGCTTGACCTTGGCGGACATGCCCCTACATTGTCCGCCGGTGTCCATTGGCCGCCCCAACTGTTGGCGCGAGGGGTCAAATGCAGCTTTCAGTCAAAGATGTCGCCCGCCTGCTGGCGGTCTCCGAAAAAACCATCTACCGCTGGATCAAGCAGGAGGCAATCCCCGCCTACCGGATCAGTGACCAGTTCCGCTTCAACCGGGCGGAATTGCTGGAGTGGGCGACTTCCCGGCGGATCCAAGTCTCCCCCGAAATCTTCCAGGAGGATCCGCAGGGGAAGGCCACCCTGCCCAGCCTTGCCGAGGCCCTGCGGGCGGGGGGCGTCGCCTACCGGGTCGGGGGCACGGACCAGCCCTCCGTGCTCCGGGCAATCGTCGAGGTCTTGAAGCTCCCCGACGAAGTGGACCGCGAATTCTTGTACCAAGTGCTGCTGGCCCGCGAAATGCTGGGCTCCACCGGCATCGGCGAGGGGATCGCGATCCCGCATGTCCGCAATCCGGTTGTCCTGCATGTCTCCAAACCGACCGTGACCTTGTGCTTTTTGGAGAAGCCCATTGATTTCCGGGCGCTTGACGGGCAGCCCGTCAACACCTTGTTCACCCTCATCAGCCCAACCGTGCGGGCACACCTCCACCTGCTTTCCCGGCTCGGCTTCGCGCTCCGCACCCCGGAGTTCAAGGAGGCGGTGCGCCGCCAAGCGTCACGCGACGAATTGATGGCGACGGTGGCGGCGGCCGAAAGCGCCCTGCCCGCCGCCAACGGGGGCGCGTGACCGACGGCGGCCCCGCCCTGCCCTGCGTCTCAGCGTGAAAGGATTCGCCGGTGTCCCTTGCCCTGGTCATCATCGCCCTCCTGTTTGCCGCCGCCAGCGGGCTGCCGGGGCTGTGCCTGCCGCGGGCGTCCGCCTGGGGCCAACGGGCCGCGGCGGCGCTGATGGGGGCCGCGGCGCTTGCCGGCCTGGCCGGGGCCTGGGCGGGGTGGCGCGCGGCGCCGCCGCCCGTGGCGGCCTTCCCCTGGCCGGCGGCGGGGAATGCCGTGGTGGGCATGGACGCGCTGAGCGCCTTTTTCCTCGTCCCGGTCTTTTTGATGGGCGGCTTGGGCGCGCTTTATGGGCTGGGCTACTGGCCGCAGCGCCGCCACCCCGGCAACGGGCGGCAGCTCTCCCTCTTCTGGGGGCTGCTGGTGGCGGGCATGGGGCTGCTGGTCATTGGCCGCCATGCCCTGGCGTTCCTGCTGGGGTGGGAAGTGATGGCCTTGTCGGCCTTTTTCCTGGTGGCGACCGAGGATCAGCGGGAGGAGTGCCGGCGGGCGGGCTGGATCTACCTGGTCGCCACCCATGCCGGCACCTTGGCGCTGTTCGCCCTGTTCGCCTTGTGGCGCTGGGCGACGGGCTCGTACGCGTTGCAAGCGGTTGCCCCCAGCAGCTTGGGGCTGGGAGTGCTGAACACCCTTTTCCTCCTGGCGCTCTTTGGGTTTGGCCTCAAGGCGGGGCTGATGCCGCTGCACTTCTGGCTGCCCGGCGCCCATGCCAACGCCCCCAGCCACGTTTCCGCGATGCTCTCGGGGGTCGTGCTGAAAATGGGCATCTATGGGCTCGTGCGCTTCCTCTCCCTGCTGCCCGATCCGCCCAGCGCCTGGGGGGTGCTGATCCTCGGCTTGGGCATGGCCAGCAGCCTCCTCGGGGTCGCCTTCGCCCTGGGGCAGCACGACCTGAAGCGGCTGCTGGCGTACCACAGCGTCGAGAACATCGGGATCATCCTGATGGGGCTGGGGCTGGCGCTGCTGGGGCGCTCGGCCCACCGGCCGGAATGGGTGGCGCTGGGGCTGGCGGGCTGCCTCCTGCACGTCTGGAACCATGCCCTGTTCAAGTCCCTGCTCTTCCTCGGCGCCGGCGCGGTGGTCCACCACACGCGCACCCGGCTGATTGACCGCCTGGGCGGGCTGGCCAAAACCATGCCGTGGACGGCGGCGCTGTTCCTGCTCGGGGCGGTGGCCATCTGCGGCTTGCCGCCGCTGAACGGCTTTGTCAGCGAGTGGCTGCTCTATCTGGGGTTGCTGCGCACGGCGGCAACCGGCGGCGCCGGCGCGGCGGCGGCGGGGATTGGCGTGCCCGTGCTGGCCATGACCGGCGCCTTGGCGGTGGCCTGCTTCGTGAAAGTCTGCGGCGCGGTGTTCCTGGGGAACCCGCGCGGCGGCGCCACCGCCCACGATCCCCCCCTCACCATGCGGCTGCCGATGCTGGCGCTCGCCGCCGGCTGCGTGCTGATCGGGCTCGCGCCCATGCTGGCTGGCCCCATCCTTGAGCCGGCGATTGCCTGCTGGCAGCCGGAATCGCCGCGGCTGGGCCTCGGCACGCTCGCCCCGCTGCGGACGCTCGCCGTTTGGGCAGTGCTGCTGGCCCTCGGCTTGGCGGCCGCCCTGGCCCTGGCCGCCGCCCGCCGCTGCCGGTTCGCGCCTCGCGTCCCCACTTGGGACTGCGGCTACGCCCGGCCGACCCCGCGGATGCAATACACCGCCTCCTCCTTCGCCCAAACCCTGGTCGCCCTGTTTGGCTGGCTCCTCCGCCCCCACGAGGAACGCCCGCGCCTGGAGGGGCCGTTCCCGCGGGCCGCCCACGGCAGCAGCCACATCGCCGACCCCGTGCTGGACCGGCTGCTGCTCCCGGCCGCCGGGGCCATTGGCCGCTGGCTGGGCTGGTTCCGCCAGTTCCAGCAGGGGTTGATCCAGCACTACGTCTTCTACATCGCCGCCACGGTGATCCTGATGCTGGGCAGCTTGCTCCCCTTCAAGGCGTGGCTCGCGCACTGGTTTGCCCGCGGCTGACAACAATTTGGAACGGAAGGAGTTGGCCATGATGGTGAGTCTTGGGTTGGTCTTGGCGGCGATTGGGCTGCTCGGGTTGAGCGGCCTGCCCGCCTGCCTGCTCCCGGCGCGGTCGCCGGCCGGACAGCGCCTGGCGACGGCGCTGATGGCCGGCGGCAGCCTTCTCGGGCTGGCCGGGCTGGCGCTGGCCTTCGGCGCGGCGGCCCCGCCGGCGCTGGAGCTGCCCTGGGGGCTGCCCTGGGGGCGGTTCCGGGTGGCCCTCGACGCCATCAGCATCCTCTTCCTGGCGCCGGTCTTTGTCGTCCCCCTCCTGGGTTCCCTCTACGGGCTGGGCTACTGGCCGCAAGCCGCGCATCCGGAGAATGGCCGCCGCCTGGGCTGCTTCTATGGCCTGCTCGCCGGCGCCATGGCGCTGGTGGCCATTGCCCGCGACGGCGTCCTCTTCCTGGTCGCCTGGGAAGCGATGGCGCTGGCGGCCTATTTCGCGGCGACGCTGGAGGAGGAGAACCCCGAGGTCCGCCGCGCCGGCTGGGTCTACCTGGTCGCCACCCATGCCGGGACGCTCTGCCTGATCGCGATGTTCGCCTTGTGGCGGCAGGCGACCGGCTCCTTTGCCTTGGTGCCGGCGCCACCGCTGCCGGCGGCGCTGGCCGGGACGCTGTTCGTGCTGGCGCTCATCGGCTTTGGCTTCAAGGCGGGGCTGATGCCGTTGCACGTCTGGCTGCCCGGCGCCCACGCCAACGCCCCCAGCCATGTCTCGGCCGTGATGTCCGGGGTCATGCTCAAGATGGGGATTTATGGCCTGGTCCGGATGACCGCCGTGCTGCCCACCCCCGCCGCCTGGTGGGGCGGCACGCTCCTGGCCGTCGGCGCGGCCACGGGCGTGGCGGGCATTGCCTACGCCCTCGGCCAACAGGACTGCAAACGGCTGCTGGCCTACAGCAGCATCGAGAACATCGGAATCATCGCGCTGGGGTTGGGGCTGGCGTTGCTGGGGCGTTCCCTGGAACGGGCGGACTGGGTGCTGCTGGGGCTGGGGGGGGCGCTGCTGCACGTCTGGAACCACAGCCTCTTCAAGTCGCTGCTGTTCCTGGCCACGGGGGCGATCATCCACGCCACCCACACCCGGGAGATGGACCGGCTGGGGGGGCTGGCCAAGCAAATGCCCCGGACGATGGCGCTGTTCCTCCTGGGGGCGGTGGCCATCTGTGCGCTGCCGCCGCTCAACGGCTTCGCCAGCGAGTGGCTGCTCTACGTCGGCCTGTTCCGGACGCTCGGCCTGGGAGGGGCGGCGGGCTGTCCGGCCGCGGCGCTGGGGGCGGTGGCCCTCGCCATGGTCGGGGCCCTGGCCACCGCCGGCTTCGTGAAATTGGCGGGGACCGTCTTCCTGGGCTCGCCGCGCACGGAGGCCACCCGCCAGGCCCACGACCCGGGGGCAAGCATGCTCCTCCCCATGGGCCTTTTGGCGGCCGGCTGCGTGGGGCTTGGCCTCTTCCCGATGCTCGCGGCGCCGCTGCTGGCGGCGGCGGCCCACGCCTGGACGCCCATGCCCGGCCTGGCAACGGCGGCGGCGGAGTTGCCGCTGCCCTGGATCACCAGGCTGGGGCTGGGGCTCGTGGCGCTGGCCGCAGTGCTGGCCCTGGCCGTGATGGCACTGCTCCGCGGGCGGCCCCGCGCCAGTGTCGCCACCTGGGACTGTGGCTACGCCCGGCCGACGCCCCGGATGCAATACACCGGCGCCTCCTTCGGCCAAAGCCTGGTCGGCCTCTTCAGCTTCCTGCTCTGGCCGAAGCCGGCAAAGCTGGCGCTCCGCACCCTCTTCCCGCCGGGCGCCACCTTCGCCAGCCGGGTGCCGGACGCGATCCTCGACCGGCTGGTGCGGCCGCTCTTCGCCCTGCTCGGGCGGCAGTTGCCCCGCCTCCACCTCCTGCAACCCGCACAGACGCACCTTTACCTGCTCTACATCCTTGCCATCCTGATCACCCTGCTCCTCTGGGGAGGCTAGTCCATGACCGAACGCTTGATCCACCTGGGGCTGCTGCTGCTCTTCCCCCCGCTGCTGCTGGGGGTGGTCAACAAGACCAAGGCCTGGTTTGCCGGCCGCAACGGCCCACCCCTGCTCCAGACCTACTTCGACTTGGCCAAGCTGATGCGCAAGGGGCTGGTGCTGAGCACGACCACCACCTGGGTCTTCCGCGCCGCCCCCGTCGTCACCTTGGCAACCGTGCTGCTGGCGGGGCTGCTGCTGCCGCTGGGGCGCGCCGCCGCCCCCATCGCCTTCACTGGCGACCTGATCCTTTTCGCCTACCTTTTCGGGCTCGCCCGCTTCTTCACCACGGCGGCGGCGCTCGACACCGGCTCCGCCTTCGCGGGGATGGGATCGGCCCGGGAAGTGACCTTTGCCTGCCTTTCCGAGCCCGCCCTGTTCTTTGCTTTCCTCGTGCTGGCGAAACTCTCGGGGACGCTGACCCTGACCCAGATGCTGCACGGCCCGGCGGGCGGCTTCCCCCCGGCCGCCACCGCCCCGCTGATCCTGGTGGCGCTCGGCTTGTTTGCCATCCTGCTGACCGAAAGCTGCCGCATCCCCGTCGACGACCCGAACACCCATCTGGAACTGACCATGATCCATGAGGCCATGGTGCTTGACCATGGCGGGCCGCTGTTCGGCGTGATCCTCTACGCCGCCGCCCTCAAGCTGTTCGTGCTCGGCGCGCTGCTGCTGCACGTCGCCGCCCCCTTCCAGGCGGCCTACCCCTGGCAGGAATGGCCGCTGTTCATCGCGGAAATGCTGGGGCTGGCGGTCCTGATCGGGATTGTGGAATCGGTGATGGCGCGGCTCCAGATGCGGCACGTGCCCTACCTGCTGGTCAGCGCCCTGCTTCTCTGTGGCTTCGGTTTCATCCTGCTGGTGAGGTGACTGCCATGACCAACGCCATCAACGCCATCCTCGTCATCATCCTGGTGCTGAACATCTTCTCCCTCGGCACCAGCCGGATCCTCGCGGTGATCCACGCAGTGGCCGCCCAAGGCATCCTGCTGGGGCTGCTCCCCCTCCTCGTCCACGGCCACCTTTCCCCCCCGGTGGCCCTGGTGGCCGCCGCCACGGTCATCCTCAAGGGCGCCCTCATCCCCGGCATCATGACCCGCGCCCTGCGCGAGGCCCAGATCAAGCGCGAGATGGAACCGCTGATCGGCCTGCTGCCCTCCCTCATCCTGGGGGCCCTGGCCACCGCCGGCGCCCTGCTCTTCGCCAACCGCCTCCCCCTGGCCAGCGGCCATGGCCAGACGCTGCTCGTGCCCGCCGCCATCGCCACCATCCTGGTCGGCTTCATCCTCCTGACCACCCGCTTCAAGGCGATCAGCCAGGCGATCGGCTACCTTGTCCTGGAAAATGGCATCTTCATTTTCGGCATGCTCCTGGCCGAGGCCATGCCCCTGGTCGTGGAAATGGGGATGCTGCTTGACCTCTTCGTGGGCATCTTCGTGACCTGCATCATCGTCAACCACATCAACCGGGCGTTCGCCTCGATGGACACCCGCCACCTCGTCACGCTCAAGGAGTGACCCCATGGCCATCGCCTTGCTCTCCTTCGCCCTCCCCCTCCTGATGGCCGCCGCCGCCGTGGCGGTCCCCGGCAACCGGCTGCGCCCCTGGCTGTTGCCGGTGACGGCGGCCGCGCACCTGGCCCTGACCGCGCTGGCGCTGGCCCGGCCGGCGCTGGCGGCCGGCGCCGCCCCCTGGCTGCTGCTGGATCCCCCCGGCAAAGTCGTCCTGCTGGTCATCAGCACCCTCTTCTGCCTCTGCTCCTTCTACACCGTCGGCTACCTCCATTACCGGCAGGAACGCCCCAACCGCATCTTCTGCGGCTGCCTGCTTGCCTTCCTCGGGGCCATGAGCCTGGTCGCCTGGGCGCACCATTTGGGGCTGATGTGGGTGGGCATTGAAACCACCACGCTCGCCACCGCGCCGCTGATCTACTTCAACCACACCCGGCGCAGCATCGAGGCCACCTGGAAGTACCTGCTCGTCGGCTCGGTCGGCATCGCCTTGGCGCTGCTCGGCACCTTCTTCCTTGCCTACGCGGCGCTCCATGCCGGGCTCGAGTCCTCCCTCACCTACGGAACCCTGGTGGCGCAGGCACCGCAACTCTCCAAGCCCTGGCTCCACGCCGCCTTTGTCCTGCTGCTCGTCGGCTACGGCACCAAAATGGGGCTGGCCCCGATGCACACCTGGAAGCCCGACGCCTACGGCGAGGCGCCAGGGGTCGTCGGCGCCATGCTGGCCGGCGGCATCACCAGTTGCGCCTTCCTGGCCATCCTGCGCATCCATCACGTCTGCACCGCGGCCGGGGAAGGCGCCTACACCTCCCGGCTGCTGCTCTTCATGGGCGTGCTCTCGATGGCCGTGGCCGCCATCTTCATGGTGGGGCAGCGCGACTACAAGCGGCTGCTCGCCTATTCCAGCGTCGAGCACATGGGAATCCTCGTCCTGGGGCTCGGCATCGGCGGCCCCGCCCTCTTCGGCACCATGTTCCATGTCGTCGCCAACGGCCTGGCCAAGGGGGTGCTCTTCCTGGCCGCCGGCAACATCCACCGGGCCTACGGCAGCAAGAGCACGGACGAGGTGAGCGGGGCGATGCGCCGGCTGCCGTTGTCCGGAGCGCTGTTCCTCGCCGGCTTCCTGGCCATCACCGGCTCGCCGCCCTTCGCCCCCTTCATCAGCGAGTTCGCCATCCTCAACGGCGCCTTCGCCACCGGCCGCTTCCTCATCGGCGGAATTTTCCTTTTCCTCCTGCTGGCGATCTTTGTGGGGATGGGCGCCACCGTGCTCAAGGTCGTGCAAGGCCGCGCCCCCGCCGCGGCGCGCAAAACCCCGTACCGCGACGGCCTGCTCACCGGCGCCCCGGTGGCGGCGCTGATGGCCCTCGTCCTGGCGCTGGGGCTGCACATCCCCGCCCCCCTGGCCGCGCTGCTCACCGACGCCGCCCGTTTCCTGGAGGCACAGCCATGACCCGCGCCCCGCAACCACCCCTCACCACCACCATCGCCAATGGCGAAGCGACCCCCCTGACGGCCATTCCAAACTTGCCTTTCGCCGACTTCGGGCACGCCATCCTTGCCGGAGTGGCAGCCGGCCAGCGCGTCGTGGCACTCTTCGCCGCCCCAACCCAGCCGCCCGGGCCGACACCCCTCTACGCCGTCCTCGCCGACGACCGCCAGAACCAGCTCCACGCCGCCCGCACCGAGGTCGCCGGCGATTCCTTCCCCTCACTCACGCCGCGCTGCCCACAACTCCATCTCTTCGAACGGGAAATCGCCGAACAAGCCGGCCTGAAACCGCTGGGCCACCCCTGGTTCAAACCGCTCCGCCACCACCGCTCCTGGACGGGGCGCGACGCCTGGGAGCGGCCGGCGGACCAACCGCCCCTGCCCGGCGGCGGCGACTTCTTCCGGGTCGAGGGCGACGACGTCCACGAGGTCGCCGTCGGCCCGGTCCATGCCGGCGTCATCGAACCGGGGCATTTCCGCTTCCAATGCCACGGCGAACGGGTGTTCCACCTGGAAATCTCCCTCGGCTACCAGCATCGCGGCGTGGAGCAGGCCCTGGTTGGCGGCCCCACCCCGCGCTCCCTCCCCTACGCCGAAACCGTGGCCGGCGATGCCACCATCGCCCACGCCACCAGCCATTGCCAACTGCTCGAAGCCCTCGCCCACTGCCCCCAACCCGCCCGTTCCCAGACCCTGCGCGGCATCGCCCTGGAGCTGGAGCGCCTGGCCAACCACATCGGCGACCTCGGCGCCCTGGCCAATGACATCGGCTTCCTCCCCACCGCCAGCTACTGCGGCCGGATCCGCGGCGACTTCCTCAACCTGACGGCAGTGCTCTGCGGCAACCGCTTCGGCCGCGGCCTGCTCCGCCCCGGCGGCGTCGGCTTCGACCTCGACGCCACCCGCGCCGCCGAACTGCAACGCCGGCTCAAACAGTTTGAAAAGGACGCCGCCGTCGCCATCAATCTCCTCTGGGACAGCCAGTCCGTCATGGCCCGCTTCGAAGGCATTGGCACCCTCCCCCAAGCGGTCGCCCGCGAACTGGGACTGGTCGGCCCCGCCGCCCGCGCCTCCGGATTGCCCCGCGACGCCCGCCACGACCAGCCGGCCGGCATCTACCGCTTCGCCCACATCCCCGTCGCCACCTGTGAAACCGGCGACGTCTTCGCCCGCGCCTACCTCCGCTGGCTGGAAATCCAGCAATCCATCGAGTTCCTCCACGACCAGCTCCGCGCCATCCCCGCCGGCGCCAGCCACGCCCCGCTTGGCCCCCTCGCCCCCGAGAGCTTCGCCATCGCCCTGACCGAAGGCTGGCGCGGCGAAGTCTGCCACGCCGCCATCACCGACGCCCAAGGGCGCTTCGCCCGCTACAAGATCGTCGACCCCTCCTTCCACAATTGGCCAGGGCTCGCCTACGCCTTGCGCGACCAAGCCATTTCCGACTTCCCAATCTGCAACAAAAGCTTCAACCTGTCCTATTGCGGACATGACCTTTGAGGCACACCCACCCCGCGCCCACCAACCCGGCGCGGACAAGGAACCGGCCATGCTCAAGGTGATTCTCGCCCGCCTGCAACAGCGGCATCGGACCATCCCGTTCCCCGACGGCCCGCCACCGCCCCTGCCCGACCGCCTGCGCGGCTGCCCAACCTTCACCACAACCCCCTGCCCCGACGGCTGCCAGGCCTGCGCCAACGCCTGCCCGGCCGGCGCCATCACCGCCACCAACAACCACCCCCGCATCGACCTCGGCAAGTGCCTCTTCTGCCCGGAATGCGCCCGCGCCTGCCCGCAACAGACCATCGCCTTCTCCGCCACCGACTACCGGCTGGCAACCCGCCACCGCGAGGAGTTGGTCCTGGCCCAGGAGCGGCAGACGCTGGAACTCGCCACCGAACTGGACGCCAAACTGAAAAAACTCTTCGGCCGGTCGCTCAAGCTCCGGCAAGTCAGCGCCGGCGGCTGCAACGCCTGCGAGGCCGACGTCAACGTGCTCAACACCGTCGGCTGGGACCTGGGCCGCTTCGGCATCCAGTTCGTCGCCTCACCGCGCCATGCCGACGGCTTGCTGGTCACCGGCCCGGTCACCCGCAACATGGAGCTGGCCCTGAAAAAAACCTACGCCGCCGTCCCGGAACCGAAGCTCGTCATCGCCGTCGGCGCCTGCGCCATCGCCGGCGGACCCTACATCGGCCACGACCAGGTCCTGGGCGGCGTTGGCGCCATCCTGCCAGTTGACCTCTACATCCCCGGCTGCCCCCCCCACCCCCTCACCATCCTCGACGGCCTGCTCCGGCTCATCGGCCGCATCGCGGCGGACCGCCGGCCACCGCCCGGCCCCTGAAGCCGCCGCGCCACCGGCGCCCTGGAACGGGTCATCATCGCCGGAGATATCCGCTCGCCACCGACAGCCAGCGCTGTCCCTCGCTGGCCAGCGAAAAAGCCGCGGTTGCGCGCATTTTCGCGGCGACAGGCTATATTCTCCCCCAACACCCATCCCCGCCACCTTTTTCGGCTTGGACCACCCCCGGTTTTTGGGGCGGCTGCCGGCCAGCGGCGGGCTTCGAGCGGAAAGCCGGGAGGGAACCCGAACCCGCGGGCGGCGGCACCTGTGTCCAGGAATGCCGGCCGGATGGTGGATGGAAATGCCACCGCCATGGGCATCGGCAAGGGCACGGCGGTGGCCAGGCGCCAATCATGAGTTTGGGATGAAGATGGCACTTCCCTTCGACTACCCCGCGCAGCCGCCCGCCTGGCTTGACCAATGGCCGGCGGCCGCCGACCTCACCGCCCAGGTCCCCCCGGGCATCCGGATCACCGCCAGCAGCATCATGAAGACCGACCCCCCCGCCCGCCTGGAGTGGACGGAGGACCGCCTGTCCGCCTTCTTCGGCCGGCATCACGCCGTCTGGCGCCACGACCCCGGCAACGGCTGGAAAAGCCACTGCACCTGCGGCTACCCCAAGGGCTGCTGCCCCCACGCTTTCCTGCTGGCGCAACTTTTCCGCCAAGTCCTCGCCACGGAAGGCTGGCGCCGCCCCGAACCCGCCCCGGCCCCCGCGCCGCCCCCGGCCATGGCCGAGCCCATGCTGCCCGGCCTGGAGGAAGCCCCTGCCGAACCCGCCGCCCGCCAAGCGCCAGCGGCACCGGCCCTGGCGGAAATCGCCGCCCCCGGCGACGAGCTGTTCCTCGCCCCCACCCCCGCCGGCCCCAAGCTGCGCGACGGCTCCGTCAAGCTCGAAGTCGAGGCGGATTTGCACACCTCGCCGGACGCCGTCCTCATCCGCTTCTACCGCACCCTCGGCGGCCGCGAACTGCTCTCCATCCAGAGCGTCCGCACCCTCACCTCCAGCGCCCACGACCCCCGCCGCCCGCGCAACGTCAAGCAATACCGGGGGCGGGACGTGCAGTTCCTCAGTTGGCTCCACGACACCCTCAAGGGGCCGGAACACATCCCCAACCGCAGCCAGATCCTCAAGATCGACCGCCCGACCTTCAAGGCCTGGCTCCACCGCTGGGCCGACGCCCACGACCGCTTCATCGACCGCGCCACCCAGCAGTTCGTCTCCGCCGGCAAAGGCAGCGGCATCGGCCGCGCCACCCTCAAGTTCCGCCTCACCGACTTGCCGGACAAAATGGTGGAACTCGAAGCCGTCGTCGTCACCCCCGCCGGCAAGGAACTGCGCTTCCGCGACATCCTCCAGCAGCTCGCCGCCGGCGGCGACGCCTTCACCGAGGCCGGCAAACTCCTGGAGCTGGACTACCCCGTCCCCCGGGAGCACCTCCTCGAATTCTTCAGCCGCAAGACGCTGCGCCTGACCCGGGCCCAGGCGCTGCACTACCTCCCAACCCTCGTCCACGGCCGCCTCGACCTGCTCGTCCAGTCCAAGCACGTCCGCCAAGGCCGGCAGAAGGCCCCCATTGCCATCGAGGCCAAGCCCGATGGCGCCAGCATCGTCCTCACCGCCAAGGTCGGCAAGGTCCCCTTGACCGACGACGGCACCGGCATCTTCACCGTCCGCCATGACGGCGGCCGCTGGCTCATCACCAGCTACACCGCCCCCGACCTCGAAACGGTGCGCGAACTGCTCGACGACCTGCCCGCCACCCTCCAGCCCGACGGCAGCCGGGTCATCACCGGCGCCGAGGAGAACGTCCAGAAGTTCGTCGAATTCTGGCACAAGCTCCCCACCTCCGTCCGCTCCCGCTACCTGCCGGAGCTGCATCCGCTGCTCGGCCCCGCCACCGCCGAACTGCAACCGGAGTTCCGCCTCAGCGACCGCACCCAGTTCATTGACCTCCAGCTCGCCTGGCGCGCCGGCAGCCTCCGCCTCAGCGACCGCGAAGTCCAAAACGCCATCGCCCGCGGCGCCAACGTCTTCCGCCTCAGCTCCGGCGGCTGGTTCCGCATCGACCCCGACGCCGTCCGCGAACTCCGCGGCCGCTTCGCCGACTTCAACCTCGACGCCGCCGGCTGCGGCCGCGCCACCCTCCCCCACGCCCGCCGCGCCCTCCAGGCCATCGCCACCACCACCGCCACCGCCGCCCCCGACTGCACCGATATCCTCCACCGGCTGCGGGACGAGCCCGAACCAACACCCCCAACCCTCCCCGAGCATCTCGCCCCCGTCCTCCGCGACTACCAGAAGCTCGGCTTCCAGTTCCTCGCCGAACGCGCCGCCTGGAAACTCGGCGCCATCCTCGCCGACGACATGGGCCTCGGCAAGACCCTCCAGGCACTCGCCGTCCTCGAAGCCTTCTTCCGCAACCCGCCCGCCGCCGGCGAACCCCGCGGCGCCCTCGTCGTCTGCCCCGCCTCCGTCGTCGCCGTCTGGCTTGAGCAGGCCGCCCGCTTCTGCCCATCCCTCCGCTGCCAAGCCTACCGCGGCACCCCCGAACGCCGCGCCGCCATCCTCGGCGAAAACGGCTGGGACGTGCTCGTCACCAACTATTCCCTCCTCCGCAACGACATCGAGCGCCTCGCCGACCACGAGTTCGCCTTCGTCATCCTCGACGAGGCCCAGCAGATCAAGAACCCCGAGGCCCAGGTCACCCAGGCCGTGTTCCGCCTGCGCACCCCCCGACCCCTGGCCATCACCGGCACACCCCTCGAAAACCGGCTGCTCGACCTCTGGTCAATCATGCGCTTCGTCATCCCCGGCTACCTCAGCGACCCGGAAAGCTTCCTCGCCCGCTACGAGGGCAGCGGCCGCACCGGCGAACTCAGCCGCCGCGTCGCCCCCTTCATCCTCCGCCGCGTCAAGGAAGCCGTCGCCCGCGAACTGCCGCCGCGCACCGAGGAGCTGCTCCAGGTCGAGTTCGACGACCACCAGCGCCGGGCCTACGACGCCCGCCTCGCCCTCGCCCAGCAGATCATGAAGACCCAGGGCCCCATCGAGCTGCTCGCCGCCCTCACCCGCCTCCGCCAGATCTGCTGCGACCCCCGCCTCCTCCCCGAAGCGGAACGGCTCAACCTCGGCATCCCCCTCAACACCGGCTCCGCCAAGCTCGACTGCCTCGCCGACCTCGCCGAGGAACTGGTCAGCGAAGGGCATTCCCTCCTGGTCTTCAGCCAGTTCACGGAAATGCTCGCCCTCATCGGCGAACGCTTCCGCGAAATGAAGCTCCCCTTCGTCAGCATCACCGGCGAAACCCCCATCCCCGAGCGCGAACGCATCGTCCGCGACTTCCAGGAGTCCGAAGCCCCCACCGCCGTCCTCCTCAGCCTCAAGGCCGCCGGCACCGGCCTCACCCTGACCAAGGCCGACTATGTGGTCATCTACGACCCCTGGTGGAACCCCGCCGTCGAACGCCAGGCCATCGACCGCACCCACCGCATCGGCCAGACCCGCCCGGTCATCGCCTACCGCCTCGTCGCCGCCGGCACCGTCGAGGAGAAGATGCTCCTCCTCCAACAGGAAAAAGCCCAGCTCTTCGCCGCCGTCATGGCCGACACCGAGGCCGCCCCCGGCGAACTCCCCAGCCGCCTCACCGCCGACGACCTCGCCCGCCTCCTGGGCTGAACCGCCGCCGCGGGGGAACTGGCGCGGTTTCCGGGTGCTCCATGCGGTGACGCTTTGCCGCCGCCTACGCGGCCCGTGCCGCTCCGCGGCGCCCGTGGTGAATAATTCACCCTCACCCACTTTTCACCCAACGCTCACCGGCGCCTCACCGGCCGGGACCATGGTAAAGGCAATCCGACCAACCCCGGCCGCCGCCGGGAAGGAGCCAGACCATGCCCGCCTTGGAAGCCGCCCCCCAATCACCAGCCAGCGCCTTCACCATTCCCCTGCCGTCCCGGCTGCCGCCACGGCTGGCCACCTTGGCCACCCGCCCCCTGGAACGCTGGTCGGGGCTGCGCACCCTCGGCCGGCTCTACGCCGGCGTGGCGGGGCGGACAGGGACGCCACAGGAGTTCTTCGCCCAGGCGCTGGCGGCGCTGGAAGTGCAGGCCACGGTGGCGCCGGCAGAGCTGGCGCGGGTGCCGGCCAGCGGCCCGCTGGTGCTCGTCGCCAACCATCCCTTCGGCGCAATCGAGGGGGTTGTCCTGGGGCATCTGTTGGCGCAGGTGCGGCCCGACTTCAAGTTCATGGCGAACTTCCTGCTCGCGCGAATCCCGGAACTGCGACCGGCGCTGATCCCGGTTGACCCCTTCGGCGGCGCGGCGGCCGGGCAACGGAACCTCGGGCCCATGCGCGCCTGCCTCGCCTGGCTGAAGCAGGGCGGGGCGCTGGCGGTCTTCCCCGCCGGCGAAGTCGCCCACCTCGCCGCCGGCCGCCGCCGCCTCCAGGTGGCGGACCCGGCCTGGAACCCGAACATCGCCGGCCTGATCCGCCGCTCGGGCGCCGCGGTGGTGCCGGTCCACTTCGCGGGCCGCAACAGCGCGCTCTTCCAGACCCTCGGGCTGGTGCATGCCCGCCTCCGCACCGCCCTGCTCCCCCGGGAACTGCTGAACCAGCGCGGCGCGACGGTTGCCGTCCGCATCGGCACCCCCATCTCCGCCGAACGGCTGGCGCTGTTCGCCACCGACCAGGAGGCCGTCGAATACCTGCGCCTGCGCACCAACCTGCTGCGCACCGAGCCCCACCACGCCGGAACGACGGCACCTGCCCCGAAGCGGCGGCCACCTTCCTTTCCCCTCCTCCCCCGCCGCACCCAGCCAGTCGCCCCCGCCGACCCGCCGGAGTGGCTCCGGACCGAACTGGCGGCGCTGCCGCCGGAACGCTGCCTCGTCACCACCGACGAGTTCACCGTCCACTGCGCCCCGGCTGCCGAAATCCCCCTCATCCTCCGGGAAATCGCCCGGCTGCGTGAACTCACCTTCCGCGCCGTCGGCGAAGGCACCGGCCGCGCCCTGGACCTGGACCGCTTCGACCACGACTACCTCCACCTCTTCGTCTGGCACCAGGGCAAGGGCGAGATCGTCGGCGCCTACCGCCTCGGGCAGATGGACGAAATCCGCCGCCGCCGCGGCCCGCGCGGCCTCTACACCCGCACCCTCTTCCGCTACCCCGCCGCCCTCCTCCAGCGCCTCGGACCAACCCTGGAACTGGGCCGCTCCTTCGTCCGCCCAGAATGGCAGCGCAGCTTCTCGCCGCTGCTCCTCCTCTGGAAAGGGATCGGCCGCTTCGTCACCGCCAACCCCCAATACCGCCACCTCCTTGGCCCGGTCAGCATCAGCAACGACTACCGCCCCCTCTCCCGCCAGCTCCTCGCCGCCTTCCTCCGCCGCCACCACTGGCAGGCCGCCGGCCAGCCGCCGGTCAGGGCACGCAACAACCTGCGGCTGAAATGGCTGGGCGACGTCGACCCCCGCGCCGCCGCGCCGCTGCTCGCCGGCCTCGACGAACTCTCCGCCCTCGTCGCCCAGATCGAGCCCGACGGCAAGGGCGTCCCCGTCCTCCTCCGCCAATACCTCAAGCTCGGCGGCGTCATCCTCGGCCTCAACCTCGATCCCGCCTTCGCCAACACCCTCGATGGCCTCGTGCTCGTTGACCTCGCCCACAGCGAACGCCGGCTGCTGGAGAAATACCTCGGCAAAGACGGGGCCGCCGCCTTCCTCGCCCACCACGCGCCCCCCTCCCTCCGCCCAGCCGCCTGACTCCCATCCCCCCCCCGATGCAGCGGGAACTGCCGGACAAGCTTCGCGGCCACAGGGAAAACCATGGCTTGATTTTTAGGCTATTACATGTTATTATGTCGTTGGTGCCAGCCAAGGGTGCCCGGCCCGCCCCAGGTGGTGCCGCCAGCCAGACCATGCGGCGATATAGTATGGGGGAATCAGCCATGGACACGGATGAAATGAAGCCAGGGTTCGTCGATTTCTTTGCCGGCAGCGGGTTGGTGACCGAGGCGTTGTCACCCTACTTCACCCCTTTGTGGGCCAACGACATCTGCCCCAAGAAAGCTGCCGTTTATCAAGCCAACCACGGGGGCGGCCACTTCCACTTGGGATCCATTGCCGGGGCGAGAGAGGCGGATGGGGGAAGTGAAGTTTTTGGGGAAGGATTTCCATGAGACATTTGAATTCTCAAGAAATTCTTATTCTTTGTGGACTTTATTTGTCTAAATACGACCGTAAGGGCTTGGGGTTTCTTGGTTTTAAGAGTTTTAAGGAGGCCTTCAACACCTTCGCTTTTAGCATAGGGAAAAATCCATCTTCAATAAAGTTATACCGAGACGAATTTGATCCGTATTTTCAAAATCAACGACGCGGATTTATTGATCGAAAAATGCGCAGTAAATGCCAAGCGATGATGGCTGAATTTGGCGCCCTGAACCTTGGCGATCTCGCAATGGCTATAAAAGTATCGATCTCTCAATTAGGAGAAATTGAAGAAGTGGAGGGACAAATTGAAAAAACGCAGTCATTTGCAAAAAGGATGCAAACAGGTCAAGCCGCTGAAGAATATTTTCGGCAAAATTACCAGGCCATGGCAGTGTTTGTAAACCATAACATTATGGATTGCACAAAGCTGGGCTGTGGTTTTGACTTTAAGCTGACGCTGCAGGGTTCTCCCTATGTTGCCGTCGAGGTCAAGGGGTTGTCCGCCGCAAAAGGCTCCCTTTCATTGTCCGCCAACGAATATCGAACTGCCAGCATCTTGGCCGATAGATACTTTCTTTATGTTGTGACGAATTTTGTCCAAAAACCGAAGCCATGTCTATTTCAACATCCATGTCAATCAATTCATTTTTCCCAGCAAAAAATGATTCAGGAAGTTGAAACTTGGACGGCAACTATTTAAGGGAAGCAATGGCGAATAAAATCATCAAACAGGCTGAACTTTTTTTTACGATCAGTTAAGCCAATCAAGGCCGGAAGTATTGCCTTTTCTTGCAGCTAACGAGAGAAAGCAGAAAACACCAACCTCCGCTTTCGGCAAATCTTTTCTTGGCACCAACTGGCCATGTTAAAAATCTTGGGCATGCATCAATTCAAAAGATTTTCGAAGAATATGGCTATCCGTTAATTTTTCCGCGAACTGGCGGAAGGACAAGCCGCGGAAGTGTCGCCAACACCTATATTTATGTTGAGTTTTTGAACGATTGGCCACAGGGTGGAAAAATCCCCTATTCCGTCCTCGAACGGTTTTGGCTTGAAAAACTGAAGACGATGCTACCCCAAAGCAAATCCTTTCAAGGGATTGCCGAACGCATCGCCCTCCTCGACGCGGAACAGTTCTTGGCGGGAAACGTCTACGAGCTTGGCCGTTTTTCGGCCACGGGCCGACGGTGCACGGTTCGGGAGCTGGTCGAGCAATACAATCGGATCGTGGAAGAGGCCGAGACCGATCCAGCGTTGCAGATCAAGCTTGCTTGACTCGGAACGCAACTGAAACCGGCCCGCCAAAATCGCCTTCCATATTTCACGGGTCACATCCACCCGCCGCCGCGGCGACCTTTTTTTTCCACCCCTCCCCCCCCCCTTCCCCATGACGTCCACTCCCGCCCCCACGCCCAAGCTGAAAGTGCTCTGCCCTTCCTGCACCCAGAAGCTGGACGTCTCCGAGATCGCCCCCTTCACCAAGGTGCCCTGCCCCGCCTGCGGCGTCCCCCTCTGCGTCCCCAAGCCCTACGGCAATTATATGCTGGAGGAATTCCTGGGCGGCGGCGGCACGGCCGACGTCTTCCGGACACTGGACGCCACCCTCGACCGGGAGGTGGCGCTGAAGATCCTGCGCACGCCGCTGGCGGCGGATCCGCTGCTGGCCGACCGCTTCCTGGCCGCCGCCAAGCAGACCGCCGCCCTCAGCCATCCCGGGATCGTGCCGATCTATTCCTGCGGCGAGGCGGACGGCAAGGCGTTCCTGGTGATGCAATACCTGGCGCGGACCTCCCTGGCCCGGCGGCTCAAGGCGGCGGCGGGGGAGCGGCTGCCACTGGATTTCTGCTGCGCCACCTTCCTCCAGGTCGCCCAGGGGCTGGACGCCGCCCAGCGGCGCGGCATCCTCCACCAGCACATCTGCCCGCAGAACATCCTCTTCGACGCCGAGGACCGGGCCAAGATCGCCGACTTCGGCCTGGCCGTCGCCGGCTGGCGCGAGGACCGGGAGCCGGCGCAGAACCTCCAGGCCTGCCATGGCGACCTGCCCCACGTGAGCCCGGAAACGGCGTTGCGCGGCGCCGCCACGCTCCACGCCGACCTCTACAGCTTCGGCGCCACGCTCCACGAGGCGCTGGCGGGAGTGCCGCCGGTCGCGCCGGAGCGTCTCGCCGCCGCCTACCGCCAACGGCTGGCGCCCGAGCCGGAACCGTTGCGCGCCCGCCGCCCCGGGCTTCCCGAGCCCCTCTACGCACTGGTCCAGTCGCTGCTGGCGGCGGAGCCGGAACAGCGGCCGGACTCCTACGAGCCGGTGATCCGCACCTTGGAGGATCTGCAAAAGGCGGGGCGCGGCAAGAAAAAGCGCGTGGTCAGCCTGGCCGGAATGCGCCGGCCGGGCCCGCGCCAGAACGGGGCCACGCCGCCGCCAGCGCCGGCAGGCGCCCACCAGCACGGGCTCCTCTTCTACCTGCTGCTGGCCGCCATCTTCATTGCCCTCGCCGCCGCCGCCTTCCTGGTGCTGGGCGGAGCCTTGCGCCGCCCCTGGTACGTCGCCCAGATCGAACCGTTGGTCCAGCGCCTGGCCCAGACCGTCACGCCACCACCGCCCGGCGACGCCTTCGCGGCGCTTGACCTGCCGCCACCCTTGCCACCGCCGCCGGCGGCCGGCCGGCCGCCCGCCCCGCCCGACGCCACCGGACCGGGCACGGCACCACCGGCCGCGGCCAGCCTGGACGACTTCCTGGCCGGCACTTTCCTGGACGCCCCAGCCCCCACCCTAGCCCCCCCCCTAGCCCCCACCGCCACCACCGCCACCGGCGGCGGCCAGCCACGCCACGCCCTCCCCGACGCCCTGGCGGCCAGGCGCCCCCGCCCCGCCGACCTCAACTTCAAGGCGATCGAGGCGGAGCTGCGCGCCTACCTCCGGACGCTGCCGGCGGAGTGGCAGGCCACGGAGAAGGAGCAGCTCCAAGCCCTCGGCGGCCTCCGCGCCCACCTCATCCGCCTGCTCAAGTTCCCCTACGACGGCCCCCGCGGCGTCCGCCTGGCCAACGGCCGCACCCTTCCCGCCGTGGTCACTTTGGCCAACGAACGGACGCTGACCCTGCGCCTCGGCGACCGCGCCCGGCAAATCGGCTGGAACCAGTTGCATCCCGTCCAATACCAGCTCTTCCTGGAGTTCTACATCCAGAAGCGGCTGGAAATGCCCGCCCCGGCCGGCGCCGGCGCCCAGGCGGAACTCCGGCGGGCGGCCGCCAACGAACTCTACCGCCTCGCCCTGCTCTGCGACTGGTACGGCGACCGCCCGGCGGCCCGGCGGCAGGCGGCCCGGGCGGCCACGCTCGACCCCACGCTCCAGGAACGGATCAACCGCCTGCTGGGATCCTTGCCATGACCAAGACCGTCTACATCCTCGGCCACCGCAACCCCGACACCGACTCGGTGGTCGCCGCCACCGCCTACGCCCACCTGAAGCGGCAGCTCGGCATGGCCAACTGCGTCGCCGCCCGCGCCGGCAACCTCAACCCGCAGACCGAGTACATCTTCGAACGCTTCGCCGTCCCCGTCCCCGAACTGGTGCCCGACCTCATCCCCAAGGCCGGCTTCTACACCGCCGGGCCACCGCCGGTGGTGGACCTGAACGTGCCGCTCTGGGAGGCCCTGGAACGGATGAACGCCAGCCCGCTCAAGGTCATGCCGGTGGTGGATGGCGACGGCCGCTACCACTCCCTCCTCCACTACCACGCCTTCGCCGGCAACCTCCTGGAGCGCGTCAACCCCCACAAGAAGACCGTCATCCAGACCAGCGTCCACCACCTCCTCGCCACCCTCAAGGCCCAGCCCATCCTCGCCTTCGACGAGGAACGCCTCTTCAAGGCCATGATCAGCGTCGCCGCCTCCACCCTCGACGGCTTCCGGAGCATGCTCGACGCCGAGCCGGCCGACAACATGCTCGTGCTCGTCGGCGACCGCGAAGACGTCCAGCGCTACGCCATCGAACGCGGCGTGCGCGCCCTGATCATCACCAATGGCAAGAGCCTGGGCAAGGGGCTCAAGGAACTCGCCGGCCAGCGCCGCGTCTCGGTCATGAGTTCACCCTTCGACACCTCCTCCACCGCCCTGCTCATCATCTACTCCACCCCCGTCCGCTTCATGGGCGACGCCACCGTCCGCCCCGTCCACCGCCGCGACGCCGTCCGCAAGCTCCGCCCCCAGCTCGCCGCCGCCGTCAACCGCTGCCTGCCGGTGGTTGACGACGACGGCCGCGTCACCGGCCTCCTCGCCGAGGGCGACCTGATCAACGAGCCCAACATCCAGCTCATCCTGGTCGACCACAACGAACTCTCCCAGGCCGTCGAAGGGGTCGAGAACTACCGCATCCTCGAAGTCCTCGACCACCACCGCCTCGGCACCTTCGCCACCCCCTACCCGATCACCTTCATCAACCGCCCCGTCGGCGCCACCTCCACCCTCGTCGCCGGCCTCTACCGCGAACACAAGGTGCCGCTGCCCCGCAACCTCGCCGCCCTCCTCCTCTGCGGCATCCTCTCCGACACCCTCCTCCTCCAATCCGCCACCACCACCGACGCCGACCGCGCCATGGCCGACTACCTGGCCACCATCGCCGACCTCGACCTCCCCACCCTCGGCCGCGACATCCTCGGCACCGCCAGCCAGGCCGGCAAGCTCCCCATCGCCGAACTCCTCCGCCTCGACCGCAAGGAGTACCGCGAACAGGACCTGCGCTTCGCCGTCAGCCAGGTCGAAGTCACCTGCCCCGACGAGATCATGGGCCGCCACGAGCCGATCCTGGCCGCCCTCGCCGCCGAGCGCCAGGCCCACGGCTACCGCTTCGCCGCCCTCATGGTCACCGACATCACCCAGCTCACCTCCTACCTGTTCATCGCCGCCGAGCGCGACCTGCTCACCCTCCTGACCTACCCCCGCACCGACCAGGGCGCCTACATCCTCAAGGACCTGCTCTCCCGCAAGAAGCAGCTCGTCCCCCTCCTCCTGGAACTGGCCGAAAAGGCCGGCTGACCCGCCGTCAGTTCGGGCCCGCCCAGCACAGCCGGCCACCCTCCCCCCGCACCAGCAGGAAGGCCGCCTCCCGCTCCTCGCCGCCCGTCCGGATGCGCACCACGGCCCGGAACACCCCGCCGCCAAACCGCTCCAGGCCGCGGAGTTCGCAACTCTCGGCCGCCGCCGCCTGCCCAAGGGCCCACTCGAGGCCGGCGGCATGGGGGCTGCCGGGGACACCATGGCGGCGGACGAACTCCGCCGCGCCAACCCGTTCCAGCTCCGCCAACTGCCCCGCCACCGCCCGCCCCGCCGCCGAGTCCAGCGCCAGCTCCGCCGGGGCGTGCGCCTTCCGCCCACAGCCCGCTCCACCGCCGGCGGCAAACCCGCAAAGGAACAGCAGGAGGGCGAGGGCGCCGGCGCGGCGGGAGCTTTTCCGTGACATGGGGACGCCTTCTCGCTTCAGCTCACTGGTCGTAGTGCGGATCGTTGGCGGTGCCGACAAACCCCAGCCGGTGCGGGGCGCTGGGGCGGGGCCAGCCTTCCGGGTCAAAGCCGGCGGCATGGCCGTCGGCGCAAAGGGCATGAGTCTTGTTCCCGTGCCGGAAGTGGTTGGTCGGCATCTGCATCGGATTGCCGGTGACCGGCTCCAGGTAGCTGCTGTTCTGCAAAATCTCCTGGCCCCCGACCTTCCAGCGCATGGCGGCGTCGGCGAAGATGAAGAATTCAGCCGGCTTCGCAATCCCCTCGGCGCGGCGGGGCGGCCGGGGCTTCCCGGTCGCCGGGTCAATGGTCGGCATCCCCCCCGGCACCCGGAGCCCGAAGCAGTTGTAGCCGTAGGCGGTGGTCGGCGCCTTGGCCCGCCCCTGCGGCACGTAGCTGCCCCACGGCAGCTCCGGGCAGAGGAACGCCTCGGGATGATGCTCCAGGTAGGCAAGCAGCGGCGCGGCGGAACGGTCCACCGGATCGGCGTCCAGCCCCCAGAAATAGAGCCACTGGCGGTTCCAGGCCTGGCGGTAGGGCCAGAAGCTGCCGTCGAAGTCGCCCACATACCCATGCATGGCAATGCCGAGCTGGTGCAGGTTCGAGAGGCAGGCCACCGCCTTCCCCTTGGCCCGGGCCTGACCCAGCGCCGGCAGCAGCAGCCCCGCCAGCACGCCAATGGTCGCAATGACCACCAGCAATTCCAGCAGGGTGAATGGGCTGCGTTGGCGCCGGCCAAGGTTCATGCGTGGAGAGCCCTCGCGCTCCGCCACCGGCACGGCCGCCGCCGCCGCGAAGGGCGTGCGGACTCCGCACCGGGGCGGATCCGTTCAGCCGCGCCCGTGCCACCACCGGCGCCGGGAAGAAACCGCCGCGCCCAGGGCCAGCAGGAGGCCGCCGGCGGTGGGCTCGGGGACGGACGCAAAGGGGGCGGATGGCGGCACGTTCACTTCTTCCCAGGTGTCGTTGTTCCACAGGCTCTGCGTCCAGCCGTCCCAGGAACCGTCGGCCAGCAGCCGGCTGGCAAAGCCGCTGTCGGACATCCCCCAGACCGGGCCGGCCTCGCCGCCGCCGGGATATTCCTTGACCACGGGCGGCGCCACCGAGTCGTTCACGGTGCTGCCGCCGCTGACGTAGTAAGAGGAATAGGCATACCAGGTGTCGTCAACAAGGCCGTTGCTGATGGTGGCGCCCTTGTAGCTGATGCTCTCCATCCAGCCGGTGGCCGGGTCGTAGCTGAACAGCAGGTCGGGCGTCGAATCCCCGTCCACGTCGAGGTTGTGCAGGGCGTCGATCAGCTCCTTGCCGGTCTGGCTGCCGGCCGCGCCGTCCCAGTGGTAGGCGAAGCCGTGGACGCCACCGCCACCGGCCGTCTGGGTGAAGTCGAGCACGCAGAGCGAAGTGTTGGCGCCGCTGCCGACCGCGGCCTCCAGGGTGTAGGCGCCGTACTGGACGCCGGCCGTGGCGGTGGCGGGGACGGTGGCGGCCGCGCCGGCGAGGGCGAGCAGGGGCAGGGACAGGGACAGGGAGCGGGTGCGGGAACGGGTGAGGGACAGGGACAGGGAGCGGGAACGGGTGCGTTTCACTTTCATGGGGGCCTCCGGCGGCAGGCACGGCCGCGGGTTGGGGGTGGCCCGCGCGGCGCGGCTGGAGGCTGGGATGGCATGGTTCCCCGGGGATCCGCCGCAAAGCTGGCCCGGGAGGGCGAGGCCTGGCGGCGAAGCGAAGAAAATCCGTGCGAATCCGCTGCCGACAACCCGATGCGCGGGGCTGCAAGGCCAAGGCAACATGCCTTGGCCGACGGCTTCACGGCGGTGCGCAGGTTCTCGGGCTTGTCCTCGCAAGGAGGCTTACCGTTGCGGCTCAGTTCCGGACTTCCACCGGATTCCCCTGGCTCTTACGCCGCGCCCAAGGCGCGGCTGGCACAACCGGCTTGCCGCGGCCCGGCAAGGGTGCGGCAAACGGACAACAATCTAATTCCGCCGCCCGCCCTTGCAACCGATGGGAATTTGGGGGGGCATGGGGTTGATGCCAGATAATTTTCGCATATTGTATTTGGCTCGGGATCGTTCCTGATGTTGTCCCGGTGCGGCGAGATCAGCTCCAAGTGCCAGGAATGCGGGCCATGCCCCAGTTGTCACCGATGGAACCAAGAGTGAAGGCGGCCCTGGACAGCCAATTCCGGCCGGCCGTGCTGTGGAACCGTGCCTATCGCGAGCTGGTTGCGGCGAGCGCGAATCCCGTGCCGGTCAAGATTTGCCTAGTCCGGAGTGACGATACGGTCTCGCGGCACGAGACGACTGTCCTGCCGCACGCCGGTGCGAACGCCGCCCTGAACCGGCGCTACCTGGAACGGCTGTTGAAATTCCTTCTCTGGCAGAAGGGGGGATGGAAGGTTCTGGTCAGCGGGGAAGAGGCCATTGCGGCGATGCTCGCTGGCATCTACTCCCCAGGTGGGGAGCGGGCGTTCGATCATGGCTTCCTGGGCAAGAAGATTTACGGCCGCGAGATGGTGATCGCATCCTGCCCGGAGTCCGAGCTGCCTGCGGCACGTGAGAGCGGACGCCACCTGGGGAGGCATCTTGATGGTTGCCGAATCGGCTTCGACCTGGGGGGCAGCGACCGCAAGTGCGCGGCCGTGATCGCTGGCAAAGTTGTCCACTCCGAAGAGGTGCCGTGGAACCCCTACTTCCAGCATGACCCGGCCTATCACATCGAGGGCGTCCACGATAGCCTGAAGCGAGCCGCGGCGCATCTGCCGCGGGTGGACGCGATCGGTGGCAGCGCGGCAGGCGTATATGTCAACAACGAGGTGCGTGCGGCGTCTCTGTTTCGCGGCATCGGCGAGGATGACTTCGAACGCCATGTCCGGGGGATGTTCCTGGAACTGAAGCGCCGCTGGGGCGGAGTGCCGTTCGAAGTTGTCAACGACGGCGAGGTGACGGCATTGGCCGGTTCGCTGGCGCTGGGCGAGAATTCGGTGCTTGGCATCGCCATGGGTACGAGCTTGGCCGCTGGATACGTCGCCCCGGACGGCTCCATCACTCCATGGCTGAACGAGCTGGCGTTCGCCCCAGTCGACTATCGCGAGGATGCTCCGGCGGACGAGTGGTCCGGGGATCGGGGCTGCGGGGTCCAGTATTTCAGCCAACAGGGAGTCGCGCGCCTGGCGCCAGCCGCCGGACTGCACTTCCCGGCCGAAATGCCATTGGCCGAGCGGCTGGCCCAGGTCCAGGAACTGATGAAAACCGGGGATCCGCGGGCCGTCAAGATCTACCAGACGATTGGCACGTGCTTCGGCTACACGGTCGCCCACTACGCGGAGTTCTACGAGCTGCGCAACCTGCTGGTGCTCGGCCGGGTGGCCAGTGGCGAGGGCGGGGAGCTGATCCTCGCTTCCGCGCGGCAGGTGTTGGCGGAAGAATTTCCGGAACTTGCCGGAGCAATCATCATGGCCACCCCAAACGAGCAGGACAAACGGCACGGCCAGGCCATCGCCGCCGCCAGCCTGCCCGAACTGGCGAGTGCAACGGAGCCGGCGGAAACCGGGGCAGCGCGGATTTCGGGCTCAGGCCGAGTGTGAGCGGATCGGCCGGAACAGTCGCCGGCAGGGAGCCCCAGCATGATCTTCACCAAACCAGACGCCGAAGTGTTCGTGCCGGACGGACTTGCGCCGGAACCGGCCCTCGCCCGCACGACCCACCTCGCCATCATGGCCCATCAGGACGATCTCGAGATCGCTGCCTACCACGGCATTTGCGCCTGTTTCGGGCGGCCCGACCTGTGGTTCACGGGGGTGGTCGCCACCGATGGAGCCGGCAGCGCACGCACCGGCCCCTATGCGAACCGCACCGATGCGGAGATGCGCCTAATCCGACAGCGCGAGCAGCGCAAGGCGGCCAGCATTGGCGAATACGGGGCGTTGATCCAGTTGATGCATCCCAGTGCGGAAGTGAAAGATCCAGCAAACCAGGGCGTGGTGGCGGATCTGGGGCAGATCCTCGAGGCGACGCGCCCTCAGGTCGTCTACCTGCACAACCCGGCCGACAAGCACGACACCCATGTGGCCACGCTGCTGCGCGCCCTGGTTGCACTGCGAAAACTGCCCCGGGGCCAACACCCCGCCAAGGTCTACGGCTGCGAAGTCTGGCGCAGCCTCGACTGGCTTCTGGACGCGGACAAGCAGGGGCTGCCAGTTTCGGGGCGGGCGAACCTCGCCGCGGCGCTGCTCGGAGTGTTCGACTCGCAGATCAGCGGCGGCAAACGCTATGACCTGGCGACCACCGGCCGGCGCCTCGCCAATGCCACATTTTTCGAATCCCATGGCTGCGACAGGGAAACCGCCCTCTCCTGGGCCGTCGACCTGACTCCCCTGGTGCATGACGCCACCCTCTCGACAGCCGAATATCTGCTGGGGCTTATCGAGCGTTTCCGCCAGGACGTCGCCACCCGTATCCGCAAGTTTGGCGGAGACTGAGACCGGGGAAATCATCAGTCTCGACACTGCCGAGGCCGTCGCTGTCCGGAGTGCGCAAATCTGCACGGATGCAATGCGCCGCAATCCGCGTGCTGTTCTGGGGCTGGCCACCGGCAGCACTCCCCTCGCGCTCTACGGCAAGCCGCAATGGCCAGATCGGTTTCAACGAGCCCACCTCCAGCCTCGGCTCCCGCACGCGGGTGAAAACCCTGACCGAACAGACGGTCAGGGACAACCGGCGCTTCTTTGCCCCCGGCGAGTTCCAGCCCACGCTGGCCGTCACCATGGGGATCGGCACCATCATGGAAGCCCGCCGCATCCTCTTGCTGGCCACGGGCGAGAGCAAGGCTGATGCGGTCGCGCCGGCAGTTGAGGGGCCGGTCGCGGCGCTTTGCCCAGCCTCCGCCCGGCAGTACCACCCCAATGCCACATTCATTCTGGACCGCGCCGCCGCCTCGAAACTGAAACTGACTGACTACTACTCGTACGGCTCGCCCAGCAGGACCGCCTTGCCGCCCGGGTGAGCCGGAGAAGCTCATGGCAAATGTCGCCCGGGGCACCACCGGCCACCTCATCCTCTGTGGCAGGGCTGGCTTGTCTCGCTCTTGCTTCCGCAGATACATCTCGTAGCTTGCTTTTTCTAGTGCATCTAGCATCTCCCATCCGTTGCGGCCCAGCTTGATTGTCACCCTTATTTCATGCGGAAGGCTGATTTTTGCGGGCTTCAGGGCTCCGTCCTGTCCCGGCGGGGTGCCGGGGCGGCGGGGTGTTTGGGATGCGTCTTGGCACGTTCCCGGCCGGTTTTCGGGCGTGCGGTTGCGGTTCCCATGCGGTATAGTGGGCCGGCTTTTCGCCCCCCCCCACACACACATCCAGGTGCCGCCCCCCAATAACCGAGGCCAATCCACCCCCATGGAACCCGACCTGACCCTCAACCTCTGGCCTGACGGCGCGGAAGCCAACCGCCAACTTGACCCGGCGCAGCCGGCGGTGCGGCTGGAACTCTTCCAGCCCGCCGCGGCCGCCACCACGCCGGGGCCGCACCCGGCCCTGCTCGTCTGCCCCGGCGGCGGCTACCGGAACCTGGCCCCGCACGAGGCCCGGCCCGTGGCGGAACTGGCGGTGCGCCACGGCCTGGCCGCCGCGGTCGTCTATTACCGCGTCGCCCCCTGGCGTTTCCCCGCCGCCTACGCGGACGTCGCCCGCGCCATCCGCCTGCTCCGCGCCAACGCCGCGGCCTGGAACCTCGACCCCGACCGCATCGCCCTGCTCGGCTTCAGCGCCGGCGGCCACCTGGCCGCCAGCGTTGCCACCCGCCCGGAACTGCACGCCGCCCCCGAAGACGCCCTGGCCGGCCGCGTCAGCGCCCGCCCCGACCGGCTCGTGCTCGCCTATCCGGTCATCTCCCTCGAACACGAGCATCACGAAGGCTCGGCCGTGAACCTGCTCGGCCCCAGTCCCGACGCCGCCAGCCGCCGCCGCCTCTCACTGGAACATCACGTGGACGCCAACACCCCGCCGACCTTCCTCTTCCACACCGCCGACGACGCCACCGTGCCGGTCTCCAACTCCCTGCGCTTCGCCGCGGCGCTGGCCCGGGCCAAGATCCACTTCGCCCTGCACGTCTTCCCCCACGGCCCCCATGGCGTCGGCCTGGCCGGGAACCATCCCGCGCTGCGGCGCTGGCCGGAACTGCTGGCGGATTGGCTCCTGGCCTGGTGACCCCGCCGGCGGCGACCGGCGAATCCCCAGCTTCTTGTTCACCGCAGAGGCGCGGAGATCGCAAAGGAGTTCCCCGTTTTCCGGACGCCCGGCGGCGCGGGTGGTATATTCCAGCTTTTCCCCGTCGCCAAGCCGCCGGCGCCGACCTCCAGGCCGCCGGGCGCCCCCACAGGTCGCACCCGCATGTTTTCCGAACGCCGCTACACCTACGCCAAACCGCCGCGCCAGTCCCGCTCCATGGCCTGGATGATCATCTGGGCCACGGTCGCCGTCTTCTTCCTGCAACTGCTCACCCAAGGGCAGCTCACCGCCCTCCTGCAACTGAGCGCGCCGGAGATCAGCCGCTTCCAGCTCTGGCGGATCGGCTCCTACATGTTCGCCCACGGCAGCCTCACCCATCTCTTCGTCAACATGTGGGGCCTCTTCCTCTTCGGGCGGATGGTCGAGGAGCGGCTCGGCGGCACCCGCTTCCTCAACCTCTATTTCACCAGCGGCTTCATTGGCGGCCTGGCCTGGCTGCTGTTCAACTGGAAGATGCCCGCCGCGGTCGGCGGCTACCTGCTGCCGGCGCCGGCGGTGGTCGGCGCCAGCGGCGCGCTCTTCGGCGTGATGATGGCCGCCGCCATGATGTTCCCGAACCAGCGGATCATGCTGCTCCTGCCACCGGTGGAAATGCCGCTCAAGACCTTCGTCCCGGTCTATGCCTTGATCGAGATCCTGATGCTCTGGCGCGCCGACAACGTGGCGCACCTGGCGCACCTCGGCGGCCTCGTCGGCGGCTTCCTCTACATCCGCGGCCAGGCGCCCGAACTCTGGCAGTGGCATTTCCTGCGCGCCCTCCGCGACCGCTGGCGCCGCCGCGGCTGGCGCAAACTCGCCGGCGGCAAGCCCCCCCCTGCCGGCCCGGACGCCGCCGCCCCTTCCAGCGAGGAGATCGACCGCATCCTCGACAAGATCGGCCGGGAAGGCATCAACCGCCTGACCGCGGCGGAGCGCCGCACCCTGGAACACGCCCGCGAACGGCTGCGCAACCGATGAGCCGCCTCCTCCCCCTCCCCGTCACCCCCCGCCTTGCCAGCCTCGGCCGCCGCCTCCTCCTGGCCGCGGCCGCCCTGGCGCCAACCCTCGCCCGCCCGGACCTGATCGTCCTCCGCGACGGCCGCGAGTACAAGGGCACCCTCCTCGAGGCCACCGCCGAAACCCTCCGCTTCCGCCACGCCGGCCAGGGGCAGGAGGAACGCTTCCCCCGGGCCGAGGCCATCCACGTCCGCCTCCAGGACGAACGCGACTGGGACGCCGTCACCCGCGCCGCCGACATCCCCGACCCCGACCTCCGCCAGCGCCTCGCCCAACTCCCCGCCCTCGCCCGCCAGCACCCCGACGCCCCCGCCCTCACCCTCCTCCGCCGCACCGTCATCCGCCTGCGGACTCCGCAAACCTGGACCTGGGAGCAACACCGGCTCGACGCCATGCTCAAAGAGGACGGCGAAGAAGTCAGCCTCAGCCGCCACGCCTTCCGTAAGGACGCCGAACGCTTCCGCATCCGCCACGCCGCCACCATCCGCCCCGACGGCACCCTCCTCCAGCTCGACGACGACGCCATCCAGGAGGAGGCCCCCTTCGCCAGCCTCCCCGAACATGACAAGGTCGCCGTCAAGCGCTTCGCCCTCCCCGAAGGGCGCAGCGGCAACGCCTTCGCCTGGGCCGTGGAGACGGAGCGCCACACCCCCGTGCCCGGCCAATATCTCTACCTGGACCACCTCTTCAGCGCGGCGCAGCCGCTCGCCTGCGACCGGGTGGAAGTCCTCGTCCCCGCTGGCTGCGAACTCCGCGGCGAAGTGCTGAACGACCCCGAGGGCACCGTCCAGCACACGACGGAACCCGCCGGCGCGGGCGGCACCTGGCACCGCTGGGAACGGCGGAATGCGCCCCGGCCGCTGCCGGAACCGATGCAGCCCCCGCCCCGCCGGCGCCAGCCCCGGCTGGTGCTGAGTTCGCAACCGGGCGGCTGGGAGGACGTCGCCCGCCAGGCAATGGCCGCCATGGAACCCGCCGCCCCCGACCTGCCGCCGCCCCCCGCCGCCGCCACCACGCCGGCCGCGGTCTGGGAGGCGCTGTCGCGCGCCATCGAGGAAGTGCCCATCCCCGCCACCGTCACCGGCCTCCAGCCCCAGGATCCGCGGGAGACCCTCCGCCGCCGCCGCGGCACGCCGCTGGACCGCGCCTACCTCCTCGCCCGCTGGCTGAAACCGCTCGCGCCCGACGCCGCCCTGGTCTGGCTGCGGCCGCGCCCGGAAGGGACGCCGGCGCCGGCCGTCCCGGCGCGGGAGGCGTTGCCCCTGCCCGCCGTCCGCTTCACCTGGCAAAGGGAGGCAATGGTCGTGGCGCCCGGCGACAATTTGCAGTCCTTCGCCGAGGCGCGGCTGGCCCGCACCGGCGACACCCTGCTCCTCCCCGGCGGCCGCCTGGAAACGGTCGCGCCACCCACCAACCCCGTGCTGCCCGGCCTCGACCGCGAAGTCCAACTCCGCCTCCGCCGCGACGGCACCGCCGAAGTCGAGGAGACCATCCGCCGCCGCGGCGCCGACGCCCGCACCCTCCGCGCCTGGCGCGCCCTGACCCCGGCGGAAATCCGCAACCGCGTCGAACAGGAAGCGCACGCCATCCATCCCCGCGCCACCCAGATCCGGCATGAAATCCTCGACAGCCTCGCCACCAACGCCCCGGAACTGCGCCTCAAGCTCCACTACGAAATCCCCGGCTTCGCCGATGTCCGCGAAGGGCTGCTCTGTGCCCGCCTGCCCTGGCTCCAGGCCGACGCCAGCGCCGTCGGCCGCGGCGACCGCCGCCTCCCCCTCTGGTGGGACGAGCCGCGGCTCGACACCATCACCCTCGACATCGCCGGCCCGCCCGGACTCGCCCTGCGCGCCGCCCCCGACGCCGTCGAACTCCGCAGCGGCGGCCTCAGTTTCACCGCCGCCGCCGAAGCGGCCGGCGAAAACCACATCCGCTGGCGCCAAACCTATCGCCGCGACGCCCTCGAAGCCCCCGCCGCCGCCTACCCCCGCCTCAAGGAAACCCTCGAACGCCGCGCCAACCTCGGCCGCCAATTCTGGATCTGGACGGAATGACCACTGCCGGAGTGGTGAAGATTTTTCCCGCGAAACAGACGAAACCACACCCCCAAAAATCACCGGCTCGAACTCACGCTTCCTTTGGGGACGATGCCGATCCCGACCCCGAACAGACATCCTCTGGGACGCCTGTGTGAACCATCCAGGGAACACCCCCATGACCCCACAAGACCACCGGATCATCACCGCCATCGGCGGCGCCTGCCTCGCCGCCGCCATCGGCCTGCTCCTCCTTGGCCAGACGAACCGCCGGCTGCAAGAACAAGCCTTGGCCCAGGAACGGGACGCCAAGCTCCTCAACAGCCTGGCGCACGACACCGCCCTGCTCTCCGTGCGCCACCCCGAACTCCGCGAGACCCTCGCCCGCCTGGGCATCCAAGTCAACATCCAGCCCCAGCCTGGCCAGCCCGGAGGTGCGCCATGAGCGAAGCCCCCAACCCGACCCCCACCGCCGCCACCACCCCGGAAACCACCGCGGCCGCCTGGGAAGGGCGCTCCCCCTTCTGGCCGCTGCTGCTCCTCGGCGCCGCCCTGCTGCTGCTGCTCGTGGACCGGGGCTACGCCGAATGGCGGCAGCACCAATTCCTGGCGGCCCAGGCGCAAAGCCCGCGCACCATCCTGGCCGCCGAACAGACCCGCCAGCAGCTCCTGCAATTGCGCCAAGCCATCCTCGAACTGGCCCAGGCCAGCCCCGCCGCCCGCCAGCTCGCCGAGCGCTACGGCTTGGCCGGATCCGCCCCCGCCATCACCCCGCCGCCGGCGGCCACCCCCTGACCGCCACGCCCGGCACCCAGGCCGCCGCTTGCCCTCTCCCTCACTCCGGCGGCGGCGGGGGCGGCGGGTGATGGCGGTGGAGCCAGTCCGCGAGGCGATGCCGCCCAGCCGCCTTGGCGGCCAGCCGCTTCGCCCGGTGGGCGCGGAAGCGGCGGACACCCCACAAGGTCAGGGCATAGGCGGGGACGGCGGTGGCCAGGCCGATCAGCAGCGAACCGAGGAGGAACCCCCAGAACATCGGCCCCAGCTCCGCCCAGAGGTGTTGCAGGTAGCTGACCAGCGTCAGGTCGGTGGTGAAGAGGTCGCGGCTCAAGGCGGACACGTCCCGCCCCAGCCCCTGCAAGTGCGCCCAGGTGGCCGGCTCATCGGTGCGGCCCAGGATGGTCATTCCCAGGAAACATGCGAAGGGATAGAACACCGGCATGGTCAACGGATTGTTCACGAACGTCGCCAGCACGGCCACCGGCCGGTTGGCCCGCACGGGAAAAGCCAGCGCCAACGCCACCAGGATCTGGAACGGCGGCGGCACCACAAGCCCAACGAACACCCCCAACGCGACGGCGCGGGCGACATCCTCCGGCTCGCCACGGGCCCGGACGACACGGTAGAAGTAGTAGCGGATGGTGCGTTTCATGGCTGGGCAGGAAAAGGGAACTGTACTGTTCCCGCAACCGTCTGCAACCGACGGCACTCGCCGGGTGTCGTAGCCACTCCGCCCCTTGGCGCCACAAAGGAATCCAGCATCATGCTTGGCAATCGGCGAGACTCCCTGTTCCGCAACCTCCCCCGGCTCCTCCCGCTGGCGGTGGCTCTCCTCCTGGCGATGCCCCGGCTTCCCGCGGCGCCGGCGGCGGCGCCCCCCATCCAGGTCGAAGCTGTCCTCGCGCAGGAACCCGCGCCCGGCCGGCCGCTGCGGATCGAGTTCCGCTTCCAGATCGCCCCCGGCGTCCACGTCTATGCCGCGGAAAGCCATTTCTTCAAAATCGCGGGCACGGCGGCCGTCAACCTCGGGGAAATGACCCTGGAACTGCCGGCGACCAAGGCGATCCCCGACCTGCTCGCCGACGCGCCCGGCGCCACCGTGCGCGCCCTGGAAGGCGAAGCCACGGTCACCGTGACCCGCCCCCTGGCCCGCACCGCGCCGGGCAACGGCTGGCGCTTCGCCGGCAGCCTCCGCTACCAGGGCTGCACCGACACGGCCTGCTTCCCCCCCAAAGCCATCCCCTTCGACTTCAGCGGCACGGCGGCCGCAATTCCGGACGCGCCACCGCCGGCCCCCCCGGGAGCCGCCGCCGGCACCGGCGGCAGTTGGGGCGGCCACGGCCTGCTGGCGGGCGCCGCCCTCGCCTTCCTCGCCGGCCTCGCCCTGAGCCTGACCCCCTGCGTCTACCCCATGCTCGGCATCACCGTCGCCGTCATTGGTGGCCGCGGCGCCAGCCGGAAACGCACCCTCTGGCTGACCTTCTGGTACGTGCTCGGCCTGGCCCTGGCCTACGCCGCCGCCGGCACCGCCATCGCCCTGCTCGGCCAGTCGGTCGCCGGTTTCCTGCGCTCCGCCTGGGTCTTGGGGCCGGTCGGCATCCTCTTCCTGCTCATGGGGCTTTCCATGTTTGACCTGTTCACCCTGGCGACCCCCGCCGCCCTCGCCGCCCGCCTCCAAGGCATCGGCCGCCAGGGGACGGCGCCCGGCGTCTTCGCCATGGGCGGGCTCTCGGCCTTCGTGGTCGGCCCCTGCATGTCGGCGCCGCTGCTGGGGCTGGTCACCTACGTCGCCACCACCGGGGAATGGCTGCGCGGCTTCCTCCTCTTCTTCGCCCTGGCCTGGGGCATCGGCGCCGTGCTCTTCCTGGCCGGCGGCGCCACCGCGCTCCTGCCCAAAGCCGGCGCTTGGATGGAAGCCGTCAAACATGCGCTCGGCATGGTGCTGGTCTGGGGCGCGTTCTACTTCACCCGGCCGCTGATCGGCGAAACCGCCTTCCTCACCGCCACCCTCGTCTGCCTCGCGGCCGGCTTCGCGCTCATCGGCTGGCTGCGCCTGCCGGAACCCGCCGTTGCGGAGTCCGCACCCCGCCGCCGGCGCCGCGCCGGCCCCTGGCTCCGGCTCGCCCTGGCGCTGGCCCTGCTCACGGCGGCGACCTGGCACGTGCTGGCCGGCCTGGCGGCGGACGCCGCCGCCGGCCCCGCCGCCGCCGGCCCCGTGGACCTCGCCGCCGAACTGGCCGCGGGCCGCCCCGTCGTCCTGGACTTCACCGCCCCCTGGTGCGGCAATTGCAAGGTCATTGAAAAGGCCGTGCTCAAACGCCCCGACATGCAGCCCCACCTCGCCCGCTTTAACCTGGTCAAGGTTGATTTCGACGCGAACCCCGGCCTCGTGAAGCGCTACAACATCGCCGCGCCGCCGGCCTTCCTTTTCCTCGACGCCGCCGGCGTCCCCGAAGGCCCGCCCCTGGTCACCGGCGCGGAACTGGAGGCGCGGCTGAAACGGCCGTGGACTGACAGGATTTACTGATCGGAATTTTGATTTCTGGCTTTGGCGTCAGGCGGCGAGCCAGCGCCGGAGATTGGCAACGGTCGCGAGGATGGTGCGCCGCTGCTGGCCGCCGTGGATAAAAACCGTCCTTGACGTTGATGCCGAGGTTGCCGGTGCCGACCCGTTCGATGGTGCGCAGGAGGGCGTTTTCCACTGTCCCCAAGGCCACCCGCCGTTTCCGTCATTATGTTATCCGGCCTGGCGACACCCGGTCGGCCAGGCGTGTGACCGGTTGCAGCGTGGGGCGCGGACACTCTTGGCAATGGCGGAAAACTTGATCCTGGTTCGGCATGGCCGCGGCGGACCGCAGCGCCCCGGCGCCTTTGTGGGCCGCACCGACGTCGGCTTGGACGACGCCGGCCGCCGGCAGGCGGCCGCGCTCCGGCCGCTGCTGGCGGAGTCCACGCCCGCCGCGGTGTTCTGCAGCCCCCTGCGCCGGGCGCGGGAGACGGCGGCCCTGGCGCTGCCGGGGGTGCCCGCCACCGTGCTCCCCGAGTTGGCGGAAATCCATTTTGGCGAGTGGGAGGGACGCACCTTTGCCGAGATCGCCGCCGCGAGCCCGGAAGAGGTGGCGGCGTGGATCGCCGACGAGGCCGGCTACCGCTTCCCCGGCGGCGAGGCCATTGCCGAGTTCCGCGCCCGGGTCGGCTGGGCGGCCGCCACGCTCGCGGCGGCGGCGGCGGCTGGAGCGGGGACGGTCGTGGCGTTCACCCATGGCGGCGTCATCCGGACGATGATTTGCACGTTGCTCGGCCTGCCGCCGGCCGCGCACCTGGCTTTCCAGATCGAATGCGCCACGGTGACGCGGCTCCGGCTCTACGAGGGCAAGGGCGTGCTGGCCGGCCTCGGGCTTGCCGCCCCGCCGGAACCGGCGGCGAAGCCATGAAGGACACGGAGACGGCGATGCCCCAGATCATCTTGGTGACCGGTGGAAGCCGCAGCGGCAAGAGCCGCTATGCCGAGCAGCGGGCGCGCGCCCTGGCGGCGCCACGGGCGTATGTCGCGACCTGCGAGGTGGGCGATGCGGAAATGCAGGAGCGGGTGGCGCGGCATCAACGGGACCGGGCGGCCGCCGGCTGGCACACCCTGGAAACGCCGCTGGACTTGGCCGGAGCGCTGGCCGGCAACGGCGAGTTCGCGACCGTGCTGGTGGATTGCCTGACCCTGTGGGTCAACAACCTGCTCTTCCATCGCGCCCCGGAAGACGGGGAGCTTACGGAGGACGCCATCCAGGAGGAGTGCGAACGGGTGCTGGCCGCCGCCCGCCGCCGCGGTGGCGCGGTCGTCTTCGTCACCAACGAGGTCGGGCTGGGGATCGTGCCGGACAATGCCCTGGCGCGGCGCTACCGCGACCTGGTCGGGCGCTGCAACCAGGCCATTGCCGCCGGCGCCGATGAAGTCGTTTTGGTGGCCTGCGGCCTGCCGCTGACCTTGAAACCATCGGATTGCTCCTGAATCACCCCCCCCAAATCTTCACAAATCGCCACAACTCTTTTTCACCGCGGCGACGCGGAGTCCGCAGAGGGCTCGTCCGAACATTCTAATTTGTGTGGATTTGTGTGGATTCGTGGGAAAAATCTTCGCTTTTTTTGGTGTGGTTCCGGGTGTTTCGTGGGGAAAACAAAACCGACATGAGCGGACATGGTGGCAATCTGGAACGGTTGGCGGCGGCCGCGGGGCTCCCCCCGGCGGCGATCCTGGACTTCAGCGCCAATCTCAACCCGCTGGGGCCGCCGGAATGGCTGCGGCCGGTGGTCAGCCGCTGCGTCTCGGAATTGGTCCACTACCCGGATCCGGACTGCCGCGCCCTGCGGGAGGCGCTGGCCCGCGCGCTGGGGGTGACACCCGCCGAAGTGGTGGCCGGCAACGGTTCCAACGAATTGCTTTACGCGCTGCCCCGGGCGCTGAACCCGGCGCGGATGCTCCTCTGCACTCCTTGCTACGGCGACTATGAGGCCGCCGCGGTCGCGGCCGGGGTGCCGGTGGCGAAGCTCCCCCTGGCGCCGGAGAGTGGATTCCAGGTGGATCCGGGGCGGCTGGCCGCGGCGGTCGCGGCCGGGGATCTGGTCGTGGTCGGCACGCCGAACAATCCCACCGGGGCGCTGCCGGACCTGGCGGCGTTGCTGGGCGTGGCGCAACGGCACCCCGCGGCCTTCTTCGCCCTGGACGAGGCCTTCCTCGACTTCCTCCCCGACACGCCGACCGCCGCCGGGCGGAGTCCGCAAAACGTCATCGTCCTGCGCTCCCTCACCAAGTTCTACGCCATTCCGGGGCTGCGGCTGGGCTGCTGCGTGGCCGCGACAGAGGTGGCGGCACGGATTCGGGCCGTCCTGCCCGACTGGTCGGTCAACCGGATTGCCCAGGAAGTGGGGCGGCTGGCGGTCCAGGATGCCGAGTACGCCCGGGCGACCCGCGAACTGGTCGGGCGCAACCGCCGGGAGCTGGCGGCGGCGCTCGGGGCGATCCCCGGCTGCACGCTGTTTCCCGGCACGGCGAACTATCTCTTCGGCCGCCTCGACGGGGCGGTGCGCGCCGGCGAACTGGCCACCCGCCTCCTGCGGCGGCACGGCATCGCCATCCGGGTCTGCGACAACTATGACGGCCTGGACGAGCGCTACTTCCGGGTGGCCGTGCGCACCGCGGCGGAGAACGGCCGGCTGCTCGCGGCCATGCACGCGGAACTCGGGGCGGCCCCCGCTCCGGAAGCCGCCGCCCTTCCGGACGAGGCACCGCGGCCGGCGCCGCTCCCGGCCGCGCCCCCCGACCTCGGCCCGGCGCTCTTCACGGTGCGCAGCGCGCCCGCCGTCGGGACGCCGCGCCGCCGCCGCACCCCCGCCATCATGTTCCAGGGAACCAGCTCGAACGCCGGCAAGAGCGTGCTGACCGCCGCCGTCTGCCGGATCCTGCTCCAGGACGGCCTGCGGGTGGCGCCGTTCAAGGCGCAGAACATGTCGCTCAACTCCTACGTCACCGCCAGCGGCGGCGAGATCGGGCGCGCCCAGGCGCTGCAGGCGCAGGCGTGCCGCCTGGAACCGGATGTGCGGATGAACCCCATCCTGCTGAAGCCGAACAGCGACACCGGTTCGCAGGTGATTCTCCGCGGCAAGGCGGTCGCCAACATGGATGTGCGCCGCTACGGCGACTACAAGGCCGAAGCCATCCGCGCGGTGCTGGAATGCTACGATTCGCTGGCCGCCGAGCACGACGCCATCATCCTCGAGGGCGCCGGCAGCCCCGGCGAGATCAACTTGAAGCGGCACGACCTGGTGAACATGGCGATGGCCCGCTACGCCGCCGCGCCCGTGCTGCTGGTGGGCGACATTGACCGCGGCGGCGTCTATGCCGCCTTCGTCGGCACCCTGGAAGTGCTGGCGGAATGGGAGCGGGAGCTGGTCGCCGGCTTCGTCGTCAACCGCTTCCGCGGCGACGCCTCCCTGCTCCAGGACGCCCACGACTATCTCCTCAACCACACCGGCCGCCCGGTGCTGGGCGTGGTGCCCTACCTGAAAAACCTGGGACTGCCGGAAGAGGACTCGGTCGAGTTCAAGAGCGGCCGCACCGATCCGGCCGGGGCCGCGACGGCGGCCGGACGGGTGACCATCGCCGTGGTTGACCTGCCGCACATCTCCAACTTCACCGACATTGACGCCTTCCGCGGCGAGCCCGACGTCCAGCTCAAGATCGCCCGCCGCCCCGCCGACCTCGCCAATGCCGACGCCATCATCCTCCCCGGCAGCAAGAACACCATCGGCGACCTCGCCCACCTCCGCGCCACCGGCTTTGCCGAACGCATCGGCGACCTCGCCCGGCGCGGCGCCGCCGAGGTCGTCGGCATCTGCGGCGGCTTCCAGATGCTGGGGAGGACCGTCCACGACCCCGGCGGCGTCGAGTCCGACGGCCGGCCGGTGCCGGGGCTGGCGCTGCTGGACGTCGCCACCGTCATGGCCCCGGAAAAGACGCTGGCCCGCACCCGCGGCGTCCACCTCGCCAGCGGCCTGGAGGTGGCCGGCTATGAAATCCACCATGGCCAGACCGCCGCGCCCGCCGGCGCCGCCGCCATCCGCGCCCCGGGCGGCGGCATCCTGGGCGTCGCCAGCCCCGAAGGCACCATCTGGGGGACCTATCTGCACGGGGTCTTCGACGCCGACGCCTTCCGCCGCTGGTTCCTTGACCGGCTGCGGACGCGGAAGGGGCTGCCGCCGCTGGGACAAGTCTGCGCCCGCTACGACATCGAGCCGGCCCTGGACCGCCTCGCGGAGGTGGTGCGCGCCAGCCTGGACATGAACGCCCTCCACCGCCTCCTCGGCCGCTGACCGGCGGGGCGGTTCCGGCCCGCTCCGTCACCGGCGCGGCTCTGCTGCCGACGGCCACGCCCGCGAGTTTCAAGTTTCGAATGCGAGCGCGAAGCCGGCGGGACGCCTGGGGGACACGGACAGGGCCGGATCGGTAAGCGTCGCTGCTGACCCATGTTGCCCGCGGGAGCGGGCGGCAGGATAGTAGGCGCCAGCCACGGCAGCCGGTGCCGGGGATGGCGAAGTCCGGCGCGGGGGAAGTGTTTTCGCCGTGGTTTCCGTGTGCTCCGTGCGAAGACCGGATTTTGCCTGTCCCCTCAAGGCTCCTCGCCCCCCCTCGTCCCGTAGGGACTGGAGGATAATAGGCAGGGGCAGCGCCCCTGTAAAAGAGGAAGAAACGTCATGGCGTGCCATGGGTACGCCGGGAAGCGTCGCTTCCCCGCGTACCTACGGCACGCGAAACACGCGTTTGCGTGGTGCAGGGGCGCTGCCCCTGCTTATTGCCCCAGGGTCCCTACGGGACAGGCGCGATTCATCTGTCCCCTCGTCCCCCCGTCCGGTCCGCCCCCTGAAATCAAAATTCCTGTCAGTCCTGCTGCTGGCGGCGGGGTTGCTGGGCACGATAGGCGAGGCCCGCGCCCAGTTGGGGCATTATGAAACCGAAACGACGTACTGCAGCTGCGGGGGGCGGCTGCGGTACTGCGGTGCCTGCCACGGGACAGGGGTGGTGATCCGCCAGAAATGGGTTTGGGACAAGCAGCCCATCCAGCCATCGTCCGGGCGGATTGACCAGGGGATGCGTCCGGTCTGGGGCGTCTGCCCCACCTGCAACGGCTCCGGCAAGGAGCCCCGGCGGCAGGGTTTGGGACCCCTTGGGGGCGACGGCCGGGGGCTGCGGCGCCTGGGCGAGATCAACGGGGGCGGCACCTGCCACGAATGCGGGGGCGCCGGAAAGAGGCTGTACTTGATTCCCACGGGGGAGCCATGAGCCAGAAAATGGGCAGGCGAATTGCGGCAAAAGCCGCCCGCACCCGCACGGATGCTTGACTTGCTCCCGGACAATGTTATATCACCCCTCACTGGCGGGATTCGGTGCCAGGAAAAATGGGACAGGCGAATTGTGGCACGTCTGATTCGCCCGGCAAACCCGGAAAAGACCTAACCACCACGAAACAACCAAGAGCGAGTCGATGAAAGACAAAGATTTTTACCCAATGCTGCTATCTTTGATGAATACAACCATTGAGTGGGTTGCAATAACCGCCGATGAATCCAATCTTGATAAAACCACAAGGGATTTGAGAGACAACAATAATTTCAATCTCCACGGCGATAATGAAAGAAACCCTTTTACCCCGGCGTTATTGATAGCAGCATCTTATATCTATTTCCTTTATCCCCATGAGTCAAGCAAGAGTGAGAGGTTGTCTGATGATTACTTTAATGATTTTGAAATTATTCAGGGCGAAAAGAAGAATATGGCGGGAAGATTGCGAAATTCGCTTTCCCATGGACGATTTAAATTTTGTGCAGATAACATCATTGAATTTAGCGACGAGAATGTCAATTCCAAGGACAAAAATAAAAATCAAATAGTCTTTAGAATTGGCTTTATTAAGTTCGGCAAATTCATAGGCCAATGTTTGTCAAAAAATATGTAACTAACAAAACCGATGCAAAGGTCGCATGAATACCGACAATATCACTGTCCTACGGGATTATTAATCTGCATCTATTACGCGCATAGAGAGCACAATCCGCCGCATTTCCATCCGAGAGGCCGAGGGGATGGCCGAGGGGACAGGCAAACTATGGCGAATGGAATGGAGGGGGTGGTACCATCGGCCGGAGGGTTGGCAAGAGCCTTTGCGGCATTGCGGGGCCATGGAACCGCCGCAGCAGTGCCTACGACGTGACGGGAAACGGCCATTTGGCCAGCCAAGGAGGTTGGCAGGCCGCAAAAAATGGGCGCTTCCGGGGTTGGTGTGGGTTGACGTTCAGCGGCCAGGGTTGGTAGTCACGGGCGCGGACGCCCGTGGCCTTGTGGCCGCAAATGGATTGCGCCCGGAAAGGGCGCGGGTGGCGCCGCCGCCGCCGGATGTCGCCGCCGGCAGCCTCCCGCGCCGCCTTCGGGGTGCAAACAGGGCTTGCTTGTCCCAGACCCCGGGGCATTCGCCCCCGTTGGGGCAAAGCGGCGCCATAGTTTGCCTGTCCCCTCGGCCCACCCCCCCTTCACCCTGATCGAACTGCTGGTCGTGATCGCCATCATCGGCATCCTGGCGTCCCTGCTGCTCCCCGCCCTGAACCGGGCCAAGGGAGCGGCGCGGAGCGCCGGCTGCCTGAGCAACCTCCGCCAGCTCGGCGTCTGCGCCACGCTCTACACCGACGACTACGACGGCTTCCTCCCCTCCAACGGACTGCCCTCCGGAACCAGCCCGTACTCGGGCGGCGTCTACACGTATCCGGAACTCTCGAACACCTTCTGGGTGCAGAAGTTCGACCCGTGGCAGACCGCCAACAAGGGCTCCTACAAACGGCAGGGAACCATGTTCCACTGCCCGCAGCTCGACGCCGACCTGAATCCGGCCACCATCTCCAATTCCGTGTATGGCAGCTACCAGTACCAGCTCAACGCCTGGATGGGCGGCTACCGCGACGGCATCTGGGGCGCTCCCGCCGCCAACCAGCTGCGCACCAACCTGCTGACCAGCGGCAAGTTTTGGTTCGGCGACGGCGCCATCAAAAATTGGAACACCTATCCGAGCCAGCAGTGGGTGAACAGCGAGTGCCTGGATCTCTACAACTACCGGAGCATCACGAAGCTTGACTACACCTCGTAGAAGAACAACGGCACCCGCTGGGCGGGCGCCAAGCATCCCGCCCGCACGTCGAACCTGATGTACGGCGACGGGCACGCCCAGCCCATGACCCTGACGACCTACCTGGGCCTGAGCTCCGCGGAGGCCAAAATCCTGACCGGAAGGCCGTAGGCTGAAGGATTCATGCCCCTGCCGGAATGGCCACAACGAACACGCAGAACACAAAAAGAGTGTCTTCTTTGTGACCCTTGCGCTCTTTGGTGGCAAAAACACAGCCATCCCTCCTGTGGATGGCTGCGATTGGGAAATGCGGCTTCATCCGGTGTCTCCTTTTTCGTTTTCCTTCGGCCTTGCCGGTGCTTGGGACGGGGATGGCGAAGTCCGGCGCGGGGGAAGTGTCTTCTCCGTGGTTTCCGTGTGCTCCGTGCGAAGACCAAATTTGCCTGTCCCCTCCAAGGCTCCGTGGTTTCCGTGTGCTCCGTGCGAAGACCGGATTTGCCTGTCCCCTCAAGGCTCAAGCATGGCCCCGCCCGGCCGCCGCGGCATCAGCCCCGACCCCGGCGCCGCCGCCGGCGGCGGCTATATCTTCGCCGCCAGCCACACGATCCAGCCCGACACCCCCCTTGCCAACGTCTTGGCGCTGAGCAAGGCCGTGCAGGCGCGGTGAACGCAGGCTCTCCGCCCGGGCTGGGGATGGCGCCAGCGCCCGCCCTCCCGCACCTGGAGCCCGCCATCCCCAGCGGCACAATTCCGCGGAGCGGCCTTTCCGTCCGCCCCCTTTCGTCGCCGCCAGGAAAGTCGGTGGCCCCGTCCCCGGCACCACACCAGAAAAGCCCAATCCCCCGCCCGGCGAGGATACCCTGGCCGGCAGGTCACCGCGGGCGGCATCATGGGAGGGTGTAGGGGAAGCCGTCCCGGGTGTAGAAATAGTGGCATTCGGAGGCCGTGGCCCGCAGCTCCTGGGGGGTGCCGCCGGCGGCGTGGCCGTCGAAGAAGGCATGGTTGGCGCGGCCATTGTGGATGAGGTGGATGCCTCCACCCGAAACCGAAAACCGGTTGGTGGAAAAACAGGCCTTCATGTGGAAGGACTGGTTGACGCTCCACATGTTCACGCTGTCGGCCAGCATGACGATCCGCGCCGGGTCGGGCACCATCGCCATCTGGTGCAACTGCCGGTAGATGGAGCCGTTCGGGACGCTTTCCGTCACGGTCCGGGCGAAGTCCCATTCGGGGTGGTCCGCGGGGGATCCCAGGTACCGGAACCACATGGCATAGGCATAGGTTGCGGAAACGCTCGAGCTCCCCAACGCGGCCAGGCTTTTGAAGTCAGTCGCATAGAATTTGTTGGACGGGCAGCCGAACACCCCGGCGGCGGCGATGTAGCGTTCGTAGCCCTGCGCCTCGCCAATGCCGGCGACAAACTCGGGCCAGAGCTTGATCGCACCATTGTAGGGAATGGAATAGTGCTTCATGGCGAGGACGACGCCGTCCCAGTCCCCTGCGTACAATTGCGTGCCGACATAGCATTGGCGCAGGTTGCCCAAGCAGACGGCCTCCTTGCCCTTTTCCCTGGCGGCCTTGAGCGCGGGCAGGAGCAGGGCGGCCAGGATCGCGATGATCGCGATCACCACCAGCAGCTCGATCAGGGTGAAGGGGGATCGGTGTTTCATTCTCTTTTTGTCCGCGAGCGCCGCGAAGCGGCACGGACCGCCGACCGGCGGCAGCGAAGCGACAATAGCACCATGTTTTTTTTAGCGCCGCGGCGCGGCGCTTGATGATCAGTCGGATCGGTCATCAGTCCCATGGGACTCATGAGACCCATGACAGTAGCGGCAAAGTAGGTGGCACCCCCGAAAAGCCCAGTCTTCCACCCTGCGAGTTTTTCGGCTGGACGGCAGGTCCTCAGCCGCCTTGCCGTCGGCGGAGCAGCCCGACCGCGCCGAGGCCGAGCAGGGCCAGCGCCGCCGGCTCGGGCACCGCGACCAGCGCGAAGCCTAAATCACGTTCGTTTGTGCCATTGATGGCCGTGCGGGTTCCGTCCAAAGCGGTGGAAGTATCGATGAGAAAGCCATCTCCACCAGCATACGGACTGCTGCCGGCTCTCGTCCAAGAAAAGACAGAGGCACTGGTCCCGGCGCCAGGCGCGGTTCCGACCAGTTCGAACGCGTAAAGCGTGCCTGAATTCAGGGTGACCTGATCCGCGCCCGTGAAATCGAATTTCATCACTTTCGCACTGCCGTCCGTGCTGACCGTCGGCGAGACGGTGAGCGCGCTGAGCAGGTTGGCGGCTTGTTCATAGTTGTAGGCGGTTGACGAGCCATCTCCGTTCAGGTTCACGGCCTGCAATCTCAGCGCGAAGCTGCCGCCGCTCGTCGTGAAATTCGAGTTGTAGGTGATGTAGATCGCATCGAGCTGGAGCGTGCTCGCGGGCGTGAATGCCTGGCTTCTCAGCCGGACATTGTTGGCATCGCCGCTGCGCCGAAGGACCAGCTCACCGGTACTCGGCACGTTGGAGTCCATCGTTTGGAGAGTTGTCGTCTCCGGCCAGCCCGCGCTGGTGGCGAGATTCTCGGTGACGATGACCCCGGCATTGGCCAACTGGATCGCCGCGAGCGAAACCGTGGCGGCCAGGATGATTGCGGTTGGGAAATGCGGCTTCATCCGGTGTCTCCTTCTTCGTTTTCCTCCGTCCTTGCCGGTGCTTGGGACGGGGATGGCCCCGAGCCCGACGCCGGCGGGGTTCCTTGACAAATCAATATGCCTGCCGATCCGCCTGGCCGCCATGGCATCAGTTGCCGACTTTTTGCATCCTGCCGCTACGTCCCGGAAACTGGAAACTCGCTTCACCACGATGACCCGAAGGGCACGAAGCCCGAGCGAAGGCGTTGGTGAAAACGAACGGCGAACATTCAGCGGTTGCGGAGCGGGGGCGCTCCGCCGACTTTGAGGGTGGCGGCCCCCGGCGGCTTGGCGCTCAGGCGCTCAGACGGGGCGGCGGGGGGCGGCGTCCGGCGACTGGCCCCCGCCGCGCCGGGCCGTCTCCCGCATTTGGGCGCGGTAGGCGCCGGGGGGGATTTTCCGGGCCTGCTTGAAGGCGCGGCTCAGGTAGTAGAGGTCGGAGAAGCCGACGTCGGCGGCGATCTCGGCGAGGGTCATGTCGGTGCTTTCCAGGAGGGCGGCCGTGCGCCGGAGGCGGTGCTCCAGCAGGACTTTCTCAAAGGGCATCCCGAAGCATTCCCGGACCACGTGGCAGGCGCGGGATGGGGAGAGGTGGAGTTCCTTGGCGACATCGGCGATGCCAAGTTTTTCGGCGTGCCGGTTCACGACCAGCGCGTAGATTTTCTCCCACCGGTCGCCCTTGCCCAGGAAGCGGATGGCCTGGGCGGTGCGTTCGACGATGCCATGCGCCAGGGTGGCGAGCAGCGCCGCATCCCGCTCGAAGCGGGCGAGGTCGTAGCGGGGGAGCCCCTCGCCGGGGGTGGCGGCGGCGGCGCCGGCGCAGTCGAAGGGGCCAAGGAAGATGATGCCGACATGGCGCCCGTTCCATTTGAGGGGGACGAGGATCTGCATGGGGCCCTTCCAGCATTGCCGCAGGAAGGGGGCGGCCTTGCCGGCGGCGATGCGGTTGGCTTCGATCCATTCGTGCTGGAGGCAGCGGGGGTGGTCCGCGCGGCGTTTCTGGCAGAAGGGCACGTCGTGGAAGATCCGGCCCGGGGCGATGAAGGAATTCCCCTGCGTGTCGCCGAAGAAGCATTTCGGGTTGCTGAAGGTCACGCGGAGCCCGAAAAGCTGTTCCAGGGCGAGGAAGATGCCCTCCAGTTCGCGGCCCCAGTCGGCACGGGTGTCCATGGTTGCGGCTCCTTGCCGGATTCCTGCGATCTAGCAGCAGGGTGCAAAATAACGGCGGTTCCGCCCATTGTCCAGCGGCCCGCCCCGGAGTAGAATGGTTTCATTCACCGAAAGGGTTTCCCATGGACAAGCGCGACGCTCGGGCGGAAGGGTATGATCTGGTGGTGGCCGGCGGCGGCCCGGCGGGCTTCGGCGCGGCGCTGGCCGCGGCGCGGAAAGGGGTGCGGACGCTGCTGCTGGAGCGCGGCGGCGGCCTGGGCGGAATGGCCGGGGCCGGGCTCCTGGGCTTCCTGGGGCCGCTCGACAACGCCGGCCGGGACGCGGACGACTGGACGCGGCTGCGCCTCGACCGGGAGGGCAAGCCCTATCCGCCGAGGCTCGACGACGGCACGCGCATCCTCAAGGGGATTCCGGAGGAGTTCATCGCCGGCCTGGCCGCGGCGGGCGCCGCGCTTGTCCCCAAATACGGCTACATTCCGGTGAACGTCGAGCGCGTCAAGCTGAAGATGGAGGGGATGCTGGCCGCCGCCGGGGTGACGCTGCGGTTCAACGCGCAGCTTTGCGCGGCCGAACCGGCGGCTGGCGGCGGCCTCCTCCTCGGCGTCGCCTTCAAGGAGGGGCTGCGGCAAGTGCGGGCGACGCTGGCGGTGGACGCCACGGGCGACGGCGACCTGGCCTGCTTCCTCGGCGCCCGCTGCGCGCAGGGGCGGGAGGCCGACGGCAAATGCCAGGGCACGACCCTGGTCTTCCGGATCGGGAACGTCACGGCCGACCCGCTGGACTTCCTGCCGGACAGCCCCATGGCCCAACAGGTCGCGGCGCTTTCCCAAAAGGCCTGGCAGACGGGGGAGATCAGCTTCGACCCCAAGGGGCTCGGCTGCTTCGGCGAGATCCCCGGGATGCCGGGGGTCTTCACGGTCAACCACCAGCACGGCTATGGCTTCGACTGCACGACCTCGGCCGGCCTCACCGCGGCCCTGATGGAAGGGCGCAAACAGGTGCATGAACTGGTGGCTTTCTACCGGCGGCACGTGCCGGGCTGCGAGGAGTGCTTCCTCATTGACACGGCGCCCCAGCTCGGCGTCCGGGAGACCCGCCGGGTCATCGGGGAGTACGTGCTGGCTGGCGGCGACGTGCGCGGCGGCGCGAAGTTCGCCGACGCCATCTGCCGCTGCGCCTGTTTCATGGACATCCACCTGCCCGGGATGGAGGGGCTGGCGGCGGAGCGGCCACGGCCGGGCGACTGGTATGAAATCCCCTACCGTAGCCTCCTGCCGCTGGGCCTTGACGGGCTGCTGACCGCCGGCCGCTGCATCTCCGGCACCAATGAGGCGATGGCTTCCTACCGGCTCATGAGCACCTGCATGGCGACGGGGCAGGCCGCCGGCACCGCCGCCGCCCTGGCGCTGAACCGTGGCGTGGCGCCGCGCCGCCTGGATCCCCAGGAACTTCGCGCCACCCTCAGGAATGATGGAGCATTGATATGATCAGAACTCTTGCAAGAGGCATGTTCCCGGCCCTGGCGGCCTTTCTCCTGGCCACTGCCGCCGCTTGGGCGCAGGAATCGGCGTGGAAGCCGCTCTTCGACCCGGGGTTGCCGGCCTACGGCTGGAGCTTCGGCCGGGGTGAGGAGTTCCCCGGCGCCCAGGGTGGGCTGGCCATTGACGAGGCTGTCCGGCGCGAGGGGGCGGCCACGCTCCGGCTGGCCCGGGCCGAAACGGAGGTCGAGCATCCCGTGCGGTCGGTCGGCGCCGCGTCGAAGTTCCGCCAGGGACCGCCAGCGCCCGGATCGAGGTCGCGCTGGAGAAGACCCATGGCGAATTCCGGGTTGACGCCCTCGCCGTCACGCGGCCAACGGGGCAGCGCGAGCGGATCGTGACCAAGATCGTGCTGGAGTCGCCGGCGCTGGCGAACCTCTTCCTTCCCGGCGCCCCGCTGGAATTCAGCGCCACCGTCGAGAGCACGGAGGAACTGCCAGGGGCGGCGCCGGCGCTGCGGTTCGAGGCCCGGGAGTTTTCGGGCTTTGCGGTCCTGCCCGAGGCAGCGGCGAAGCGCCACGCCCCCGAGGAGATCCCGTTCACCAGCAGGAACTGGGACAACCGGGTCAAGGACTATGTTGCCATCTCCGACCGGCTCGGCCTGCGCGTGATCGGCCTCCGCTCGGAGTGGGCGGCGACGCCGCCGTACGCGGCTGAAGGCGCCCCTCAAGATTGACGGGAAGGCCGACGAGCCCGCCTGGGCCGCCGCGCCCCCTGTCAGCTTCGCCACCGCCGATGCCTACCTGCGCTTCAAGGGCAAGGAAGGCGCAAGGACCGATGCCGCGGACCTCGCCGGCAGCCTGCGCCTGCTCTGGGACGAAAAGGCGCTCTACCTCTTCGTCACGGCGACGGACGACCGCTTCGTCCCGCCCCGCGAGGCGGACAAGCTCTGGGCCGGCGACAGTGTCCAGATGCTGGCCGACCCCTTCCGGCAGCAGGCCGACAAGCTCGGCAAGTACGACTACTCCTTCGGGCTTGCCCCCGCGGGCGCCACGGCCTGGTGCCATTACTCGGCCGAGTCAAATGCGCCCATCGGCGAGGCCGCCGACATCCAGGTCGCCGTGGCGCGCGATGACCAGGCCGGCGTCACCCGCTACGAGATCGCGATCCCCTGGACGCGCCTCAGCCCCTTTGCGCCCGCCCCCGGCGCCGACCTGGGCCTGACCGTCATCCTCAACGAGGACGACGGGCCGGGGCGCGAAGGCATCATCGGCTGGTTCGGCGGCGTCCATCTCAAGGAAGTGGACATGGTCGGGGACGCCATCCTGGAGTGAAAAAGGCCTCTGGCGGCAGCCTGAAGGGCACGAAGTCCGATCAAAGTTCATCTTCTCAGGAATAGCTCAGGCTAGGGGCGAGGGCACCCAGCGAGTCCAGCAAATCCGCCCGGCGCCCCTGGGGGAGTGGCCAGTCATTCCGCCAACTCCCGGAGCACCACGCCAATGTCCTTGGGCCGGAGCCCGACCCGGATCCCTTGCAGTTCGCGCCGGTACTGGTGGCGGAAGAATTCGCGGATCGGCAATTCCTGGCGGTAGAGCTGCTGCCGGCTCAGCACCTGCCAGCCGCCCTCGCGCTTGCCCTTCATCAGCCAGAAGATGTCGATGCTGTGGATGCATCCCGGGATTTCGGCGCCGCTCTCGGCCAGCGCCCGCCCCAGGCGCATCTGCTGGATGAAGACGGCGCCGCGCACGCCGTCCGTCTCGAACCGGTCGAGCCGCTTGCTGTCGAAAAAGGCGTCAACGCCGGCGATGCGCCCCTCGGGGCGGCCGAAGGTGGTCTGGATCTCGTCGGCCAGGGGGCCGGTGGCGAGTTCGGGGAGGTCGTCGCCGAGCATGTCCACCCCCTCGAACAGGGTCATGGTGGCGGCGTCAATGACGATCAGGTCGTAGAAGTCCGGCGGCAGCCCGGTGAAGCTGGCGGTGCGGCCGTCGTCGCCCATGCTGGCGCGGAACGGCTTGAACCATTCCCGCTGCGCCTCGGTGGTCTCCTCGCGGGAGAGGCGGTCCTTGCGGTGCTTCCAGCCGAAGGCGAGCACTAGCCGGCGGCCGGCGGTGGGGAGGCGCACGGTCAGTCCGCCGGTGGCGCTGGCACGCCCGGCCGGCTCGGCCGCCTCGGGGCGGTGGTAGAGGTAGGCACCCGCCGCGGGCCGGCCCTCCCCCTCCCCTTGGGCAAGGCCGGCGGCCACGCCGCCACCAAGGATCAGGAGGAGCCCGACAGCGCGCAGCCGCCGGCCCACGGCCGCCCACGCCTGTTCCATGAATCCAGCATTCGACATAACAACCCCTTGGTTGGCAAGGAAAAAGAACGGAAGCCGGCCGGCGGTCAGCGCCCCAGGCGCCGGCGGGCGGCGGCGGCGACGGGATGGTTCGGGTAGTCCTGGACAATCCTCTCCAGCAGCTTGCGCCCTTCGGCCTGGTGGCCGATCTCCAGCAGGATGTCGGCCTGGAGATATTCCACATCGGGCAGGTTCGGCAGGAGCGGAAACAGCTTCTTGGCCGCCTCCAGTTCGCGGAGGGCGCCAAAAGGCCAGCCCCAGGCGCGCCAGAGGCGGGCGCGGGCATAGGGGAGCCGGCCGCTCTGCCAGTCCTCGGGCGCCAGCCGCTCCCACTGCCGGAGCTGGCGGCGGGCGTCCAGGCAGAAGCCGCGCTCCAGCAGGTCGCGCACCCGCGGCTCCAGTTCGTTGCGCTTGACGGCCGGCAGCGCCAGGCGGTCGCGCCAGCGGGCGCCGGCCTGGGCCAGCTTCGCCCATTCGGCCCCGGCGGCGGCGGGGTCGCCGCGCCCGGCGGCGACGAGATAGCGGATCGTGGCGGCCTCCAGCGGCCCGGCCTCGTGGCGAATTTCGGCGAGACGTTCCGCCAAGGCCAGGGCCCGCTTCTCGTCGCCGCGCCGGAAGAGGTGGAACTCCGCCGCCTCGCGTGTCACCTCCACCGATTGCTCGGGGTTGCGGAGTTCGCGCCCGAGCTGGTCGTACCAGGCGGCGGCCTTGTCCGGTTCGCGGGCGGCGGCGCCGCGGGCGGCCTCCAGCAGCAGTTCCAGGCGCTCGGCGGCCGGCAGGCCGGGGCGTTGCAGCAGCGCCTCGTCAACCGCCACCAAGTCCGGATTCAGCTCCTGGAACGCCAGGAATTGGCGGTAGGCGCGGAGGACGCCCAAATCCAGCCGGGCCAGCCCCTCCTGGCGGATGACGGCGGAATATTCCTTGAACTGCCGGAAGTTGCCGATGTGGCGGAAGCTCGGCGGCTGTTCCGGCAGGGCGATGCGGCCAGTGGCCACAAGCCGCCCCTGGCGCGCCTCGGCCGCGGTGCCAGCGGTGCCGACAAGGATGCGGCGGACACTGCCGCCGACGAGGCGGGAACCGTCGCCGAAGGCCCATTCCGTGGTGTGGCCGTTGAGGGCGCGAAGCTCGACTTCGGTGTAGAAGGTCTCCTGCCAGCCCATGTAGGAGCGGCGCTCGACGGTGAACGCCGGGAAGTCCGCGTCCTTCTGGCGGCTGGAAGCGCCGGCCAGCTCGCTTTCCCCCGAAGCGGCGAAATCCTCCCGCCGCAGGGTCGCCTTCTTCCGCGGGTCGAGCCAGCGGGCAACCACCGCCATCTGGTCGCCCCCGGCATCCACCACCACGCAGCGGAACGGGTTCAGCCCGGCAACCAACGGCGCCGTGCCCCGGGCCTCGCCGCGGCGGGCGTCCCAGGCGCTGTGGGCACCGTTGCGTTCGACGATCAGCTTGCCATTGATGAAAAGATAGCCGGCGTCGTCACTGACCAGCATGAAGGTTTGCGGCCCGGACTGCTCGGCCAGCAGCCAGCCGCGGAAGTCCATGACGAAGGCGTCGCGGCTGTCCAGGGGATTGTAGCTGAGTTCGACGGTGCCGACCGGGACCGTGGCCAGCGGCCGCCGCCCCTTGAGCGCCTTCTCGACTTCGCTCCAGCCCGCCGGCGCGGGGCCAGACCAGGGATGGATGTCAACCACCACGCCGGGCCGGAGCTGGGGGTTCTGGGCCGATGGCAGGCGGCCGCCGAAATAGACGGCGATCTCCTGGCTGTCCGCCAGCGCGCCGACCACGGCCAGCACGCTGTTGTCAGCCCCCGGCCCGAGGGCCAGCAGCGGCAGCGGCCGATCCTTCTCGTCATACACCACCAAATCGTTGCCCGTCATCTCCGCCAGGCCGCAGACCGGCACTTGGACGAACACCCCCGCCGCCGGCAGGTTCGGCCGGGAGACGATCCGGAACTCGGCACGGTACGGCGAGGCCCCGTGCTGCCACCGCGCCGGCGCCGCCCCGGCCACCGCCGCCACCAGCATGCCCCCCAGAAACCCGCGGAACCGGCTCGCCATCCCTTGGATTTGAACGCCCATCATCCGACTCCGGGCACGTGTCGCCAGCCGCTTCCCCCGCCGCCCCACACTATATCGCGCCGTGGGACGGAAAGGGGCAAAACATCCGCCGCCGGCAGCCCGCCCCCCTTGAATTCCGCCGCGGCCGGCTTATCCTCCCGGTTTTCCGCACCGCGTTGCCAACCCGAAAAACCGCACCGGAGATTCCCATGCCCCTGATCGACATGCCCCTGGACAAACTCAAGGCCTACAGCGGCAGCAGCCCCTGCCCCGCCGACATCGACGCCTTTTGGGACAAGTCCATCGCCGAGATGCACGCCATCGCTCCGAAGGTCGAGTGCGTCCCCGCCCCGTTCCAAGTCCCCTTCGCCGAATGCTTCGACCTCTGGTTCACCGGGGTCGGCGGCGCCCGCGTCCACGCCAAGTACCTGCGGCCCAAGGGGGCGCCGGCGCCGCACCCCGCCGTCGTCCAGTTCCATGGCTACACCGGCCATAGCGGCGACTGGCACGACAAGCTCGCCTATGTCGCCGCCGGCTTTGCCGTCGCCGCCCTTGATTGCCGCGGCCAAGGCGGCCTTTCCGAGGACGCCGGGCTGGTCCGGGGCACCACCTTCCGGGGGCACATCATCCGCGGGCTCGACGACACCCCTGACAAGCTGCTCTTCCGCGGCATCTTCCTGGACACCGCCCAACTGGCCCGGATCGTCATGGCCATGCCGGAAGTCGACGAAACGCGCGTCGGCGCCATGGGCGGCTCGCAAGGCGGGGCGCTGACCTTGGCCTGCGCCGCCTTGGAACCGCGGATCAACCGCGCCGCACCCCTCTACCCCTTCCTCTGCGACTACCGGCGGGTCTGGTCCATGGACCTCGCCGCCAACGCCTACGAGGAACTCAAGACCTACTTCCGGCAGTTCGACCCGCGCCACGAGCGTGAGGAGGAGATCTTCACCAAGCTCGGCTACATCGACATCCAGAACCTCGCCAAGCGCATCCGCGGCGAAATCCTGATGGCAACCGGCCTGATGGACACCATCTGCCCCCCCTCGACCCAGTTCGCCGCCTACAACAAGATCACGGCGCCGAAGCAGGTCGTCATCTACCCCGACTTCGGCCACGAATGGCTGCCCGACTTCGGCGACATGACCTACCAGTTCATGATGGGCATGCGGTAAGGCGCCGCGGCCAGGAACGATGGCACGGCGGCGGCGGCCCCCCTCCCGGCGGCCGCCGCCGGCCGCCTTGGCCTCAGGACGGGGGCAGCACCGCGGTGAGGATGGAGCGGCGGGGGGATTCCAGCGTCGCCTCCCCCTGGTTGAACTTGAGCGTCACGGGGATGGCGGACTCCGACCGGTTCAAAATCACGGCGGCCAGGCTGCCATCGGGGTTCTTGCAGGCCGTGACCTCCAAGTCGTCGCGGGAGGCGGTCGTCAGGATGCGCTTGGCGCCGGGGCGGATGAAGCGGGAGAAGTGGCCAAGATAATAATAGGAACTCTGGTAGAGCACTTCGCCGGTGCGGGTGTCGGCCAGGATCGGGGCGCTGCAGAAATTCCCCACATGGTTGGGGCCGCCGGTCTCGTCGAGCAGCAGGTTCCAATCCACCCAGCCGACCGTCCAATGGTTCAGGTCCTGGATGACGGATTGGGCGTAGCGCTCCCCCGTCAGCCAGGAGCCGTGGTGCGGCCCGCCTTCCTGGCAGCCCTCGGTGAACAGCAGCTTCTTCTCCGGCCAGGCGTCGTGGGTGCGCTGGACGTTCTCGAACACATTGGCGCAATACCAGTGGAAGCCCGCGCCCCAGACATGGCGGGCCGCCCGCGGGTCGCTGTAGACCACCTTGGCGCGGTCGTAGAGCCGCTCGCGGTTGTGATCCCAGATGATGACCTTGACATGCCCCAGGCCGGCGCGCTCCAAGGCCGGCCCCAGGTGATCCCGCACGAAATCCCGCTCCTCCGCGGGGCTGTAGACGCAGGAGTCCCACGGCTGCACCGCCTCGGGCTCATTCTGCACGGTGAGCCCCCAGATCGCCACCCCCGCCTTGGCGTATTCCTGGATGTAGCGGACATAATATTCCGCCCAGGCCTGGCGGCATTCGGCCTTCAGTTGGCCGCCCCGGTTCATCTGCCCATTGCTCTTCATCCAGGCCGGCGGGCTCCAGGGCGACGCGAACAGCTTGACTCCCCCACCCGCCAACGCCTGCGCCCGCTGGATCATGGGCAGCAACGCCTGGCGGTCGCGGGCGATGGAAAAGGAGGCCAGCGCCAAGTCGCCATCCTGGTCGCAATAGGCGTAGTTGCCCGTCGCGAAGTCGCAACTGTTGATGTGCGTCCGGCAGAGGCTGTAGGCGTTGCCGGCATCCCGGTCGAAGTAGGCGCGGAGGATTTCCTCCTGCTTGGCCGCCGGCATCTTCTGGAGGGTCACCGCGGCGGCCTCGGTGAAGGCGCCGCCGAACCCTTCGATCTCCTGGTAGGAGACGAGGTCGTCGATCCAGACCGTCGCGAGCCGGCTGATCCCGTCGCTGAGCGGTTCGAGGGTTGTCGTGGGCAGGGGTGCCAGTCGCCGGGGCAGGTCGCGCGCCGTCATCCAGCAGGAAAGTTGGGGGCGGGTTGTCATTTCAAGGCTCCGGGGAAGATGGGTCAGGGGGGCCAACAGCATTGTGGGGGGGCGGCGCGGATTTCCAGTGGCAGCGGGTGCGGACTCCAGTCCCAGCCCGTGCCATCAGGTCACGTCTAGCTGATTTGGCAACCCAAACCTTTTACTGTAATGCTCCCCCGCTTCTTCGCCCACCGCCACCGACACTCGACAGTCCCGGCGGTTGACTTTCACCCGGTCCGGGGCCAAATTGCTGGCTGTTCCGTGCCGCGGCCGGCAATCCGCCGGCTTTCCATCCAGGCTTCCGCGCCGACCGCCAGGCAACTCACGAGGTGGGCCATGGTTGATCATGAGCTTCTTTTCGGCTTGATGCTGCTCGGCTTCCTGGTGCTGGGGGTGCTGCTGGTCAGCCTCGTCGTGCTGGTGAGCGGCCTGCGCGGACGCGTCCGGGACTTGGAACTGGAAGTGCATGACGTTGGCCGCCGGCTGGCGCTGCTGCGGCGCGAGCCGCCACCGGCGGTGGCGCCGGCGCCCGAACCCGTGCCGGCCGCGGCGCCCCGCCCCGCCCCGGCGGCACCTGCGGCAGCAGTGGCAGTGGCACCCCAGCCGCCGCCGCTGCCGGCGCTGCCGCCCCCGGCCGCGGCGGAGCGTCCCGTTGCCGTCGCCGCCCCCGCCCCGGCGATGCGGCCGCCGCCGGCGGAAACGCCGGAAGCAATGCCGGAAGCGCCCGGCATTTTCGAGAGCAAGGCGGGGCAGCTTCTCCGGGCCGGCTGGAACTGGTTCTGCGTCGGCGATGAGCATCGGCCGAAGAACCTGAGCCCGGAATTCGCCATTGCCAGCACCTGGCTGCTGCGGCTGAGCGCGGTGATCTTCCTTTTCGGCGTCGGCTATTTCCTGCACTATTCCATCCGCAAGGGCTGGCTGCCGCCGACCCTGCGGGTGGGTCTGTCGCTCCTGGCGGGCGCGGGGCTGGTGGCGGGCGGCGCGCGGCTGCTCAGCCGGCGCTGGCAGGCGTTGGGGCAGGGGCTGGTCGGCGCCGGACTGGGCACGCTCTACTTCAGCCTGTTCGCCGCCAGCCGGTTCTACGGGCTGCTGCCGCTGCCGGCATCCTTCGGGCTGATGGCGGCGGTGACCGCGGCCGCCGGCGTGATGGCCGTCCGGCTCGACTCGCTGCTGATCGCCGTGCTCGGCCTGGTTGGCGGCTACCTGACCCCCGTCCTCCTCAGCACCGGCACGGGCAACCTGCCGGCGCTCTACAGCTACCTGCTGCTGCTCGGGGCCGGCGTGCTCGCCACCGCCGCCTTCCGCCGCTGGCACCTGCTCCAGGCCCTGGCCCTGGCCGGCACCTGGGGGCTCTACCTCGCCGCGCTCGGCAAATACTACGACCGGGATCTCCACTTCCCCACCGCCCTCGGCTTCCTGATCGCCTTCTTCGCCCTCTTCACCGCCACGACCCTGGTCCACAACCTGCTCCGCCGCGAGAAATGCACCGTGCTGGAAATGATCCTGCTCCACGCCAACGCGGCGGTCACCGGCGTCGCCGGCGTCTGGCTGCTCCGGGACGCCTGCGGCCCGCGCTGGCCGGCGGCGCTGACCCTCGGCCTGAGCGCCACCTACCTGGGGCTGGTCGCGATCCTCCTGCGCCGCAAGCTGCAAGATCCGGGGCTGCTGGTCAGCCTGCTGATGCTCGCCAGCGTCTTCCTCGGCGTCTCCGTGCCACTGCTGCTGGACGGCCGCTGGGTGACCGCCGCCTGGGCGGTGCAGGCCCTGGCCATGCTCTGGGCCGCCGGCCGGCTGCGGAGCGGCTTCCTCCGCACCCTCGCCTATGTGCTCTACGCGGTGATGCTGGGGCGCCTCGCCTTCCTGGATTTCCCGGCCCTCGGCCGCATCCCGACCACCAACGTCGCCGCCGCGAAATACCTGACGATGCTGCTCCAGCGGCTGGCGGCCTATGGCATTCCGCTGCTGGCCTTGGCCGGCGCCTGGAAGCTGGGGCGGCGCGCAGAAGCGGCGGCGGGTGCGGAGTCCGCAAAGGCCGCACCCGCCCCGGCCAGCCGGCCGGTGACCGTTGCCGGCAGCGTGCTGCTGGCCGCTTCCCTGGGGCTGCTTTTCCTCTTCCTCCAAGTGGAGCTGTTCAAGGCCTGCCTGGCCTTCCACCCGCCGCTTCGGCATCCGGCGCTGACCGTGGTCTGGTGCGCGGCCGTGCTCCTGCTCTGGGCCAGGGCCGGCCAACGGCCGCTGGCCGCCTGGCGCGTGGCGCTCGGCTTCGGCATCGCGGCGCTGCTGCTGTTCAAGCTGGCCGCCTTTGACTTTGCGGCCTGGGCGCCGCTCCGGCTTTCCGGCTTCCGTTACGGGGACGGCTTCACGGTGGCGGGGCTGCTGCTGCGCACGGCCGACTTCCTGCTCGCCTTCGGCGTGCTCGGCTGGGCGTTCCTCTGCCTGCCGCGGCGCGGGACGGCGGGCGAACGGCTGGCCGGCCGGCTGGCGGGCGCCGCCGCCATGGCGCTGCTCTTTGTCTGGAGCACCTGGGAGACCGGCACCGCGCTGGACCGCTTCCTGCCAGGGCTGCGCGCCGGCGGCGTGACGCTGCTCTGGGCGCTCTTCGCGCTGGGGCTGCTCCTGGGCGGCATCCGCCACGCCTCCCGCCGGCTGCGCTACGCCGGGCTGGCGCTGTTCGCGGTGGTGGCCTGGAAGCTGTTCTTCCACGACCTCGCGGCCCTGGAGACGGTCTACAAGGTCGCCGCCCTCTTCGGCGTCGCCCTCCTGCTTTTCGCCGGCGCCTTCCTCTACCAGAAACACCGCGGCGCCTTCGAGGTCGCGGCCGGGGGGGACGGCCAGCCGCCGGAGTGACGCCCACCCCTTTCCACGGGAGGAAAAACACCATGTCCCAGCCGCCGCCCCCCACCCGCCGCCCTGGCCGCCCCCGGTTCCGCCGCCTGGCGGACCCCGCATGGCTGGCGGCGGCCGCCCTTTTCCTGCTGGCGCCGGTGGCCACGGCCGCCCTCGACCCCCGCCTCTACCCGTGGCAGAAGGAAATCCGGCTGGAACTGCCGCCGGCACCCGGCCAGCCGGTGGCGGTGGCGCTGGACGCCGAGGCCTACGCGGCGACCCGGGAACTCTCCGACCTGCGGATCCTCGACGGCCGCGGCGGCGAAATCCCCTACGCCCTGGAAGCCGCCCAGGAGAGCGTCACCGAAACGCTCCGCCTGCCCTGCCCGGTCCGGGTGCTCGCCGTCGCCGACGACCCGGCCGGGGCCGGCCTCACCCTCACCCTTGAACTGGCCGACCCGGAGAGCCGGCGGCCGCCACCCGCCGGGATCACCATCCACACCGCCCTGCGCGACTACAGCCGGCTGGTGGACGTGGCAGGCAGCTTCGACGGCAAGGAGTGGCGCACCCTGGTGGAGGCCGAGCCGGTGTTCGAGAGCAGCCGCTACCAGGGATTCTCCAAGCAGGACATCCCCCTGCCGCCGCCGGCGGGCTGCCGCCTCTTCCGGCTCCGGATCCGCAACCCGGACGACGTCCGGGAATCGGCCTTCCGCGAGGTGACCCGCGAACTCCGCGGCGGCGCGGCGGTCGCCGAAACCGTCCGGACGGTCACGGTTGACCGCGCCTTCACCCTCGACCGCGTCGAGTTCTGGAGCGTCCAAGAGCGGGCGGTCGCCAAGCGGCCGGTCCGCCGTTCCTGGCCGCCGGTGGCGGTGACGGTGACGCCGGCGGCGAAGGAGCAGGAGACGATCCTGGAGGTGCGGACGAACCGCGAGCCGCTGACCGCCTTCCACCTCCGCGCCGCCACCCCCCAGTTCATCCGCGAAGTGATTGTCGAGCGCCCCGCGGCGGAGGGCAAGGGGTGGGTGGCGGTCGCCACCGGCACGCTCAGCCGCTACACGCTGAAAAACAAGACAACCGACTCCCTGGCCGTCCACTTCCCCGAACAGCGGCACGAGCGCTGGCGGCTGCGCATCCGCAACCGGGACAACCCGCCGCTGGAGGGGCTGGGCGTGACCGGCGAGGGGCCGCTCCAGCAGCTCCTCTTCCCGGCCAGCGGCGGCGAGGATGGCAGCTACCGCCTGCTCTACGGCGCCACCAAGGAGCTGCCACCGCCGGTGTACGACTTCGCGGCGGTGCTCGCCCAGTTGCGGAGCCGGCCGGAGTTCGTGCCCTGCCCCGCGCTGGCCGGGCCGGCCATGGCCAACCCCGCGTTCGACGCCGCCGCCGAACCGGCCGTGCCCTGGCACCAGCGGCGGGCCGGGAAAATCCTGATTGCCGCTGCCGTGGCCGCCATGGTGGCGGCCCTGGGGCTGGGCGTCTTCCGCGCCATGCGTGGCGTGGAAAGCCTCGGCTGAATGGAGTTTTTAGCCCACGCCAAAAAACCTTCGCTCGGACTTCGTGCCCTTCAAGTCTTCGTGGCAAAGGCTTGGAAATCGGCAATCGGCAATCGGCAATCCCTGAAGGTTTGGCGGTGGCGGACGTCATCATAGTGGAAACCGGCGAATGAGCCGGAGCAGGATGAGGGTGCAATGGCGGCAGAAAACGAATTGGCGGCGCCCCCGGCGGAAGCGGCGGCGCGGTTGGAGCAGGTGGTGGCCGAGCATCAGGCCGGCCTGCTGCGCTACGCCGCGCGCTTCCTCAACAGCGCGGAGGCGGCCCAGGACGTGGTGCAGGAGGTGTTCATCCGCTTCTGCCGCTCCTGGAACCCGGCGGCCTGCCCCGCCGAACGCCTCCGCTTCTGGCTGTATTCGCTGGCGCACAACGTGGCGGTGGACTATTGCCGGCGGGAGTCGCGCCGCCGCAAGCTCCACGAGGAACAGGCGGCGCTCGCGGCGGATCCCGGCGGCCGCGGCGAGGCCGAGCGCCGCCACCGGCTGGTGCTCGACCACCTCGACCGGCTCGACCCCGCCGAGCGCCAGGTGCTGCTGCTGCGCCTGCAACACGGCTTCTCCTACCGCGAAATCGCCGAAACCACCAACCGCACGGAGGGCAACGTCGGCTGCCTGCTGCACCATGCCGTGAAGAAGATGTCGCGCATTCTCAAGTCCCAGGGGGTGATGTAAGATGACAACCCCAACCCCAAACGCCACGCCTTGCCCGGTCGAGGAACGGCTCACCCCGTTCCTGCTGGGCGACCTGCCGGCCGCCGACGCCGAAGCCGTGCGCGCCCATCTCGCCGGCTGCGCGCCCTGCCGCGCCCTGGCCGGGGAGCTGGAGGCGACCCTCGGCCTGCTGCGCCCGGCGCTCCAGGCCGCGGGCGGCCGCGAAGTGCCGGCCGCCTTCCCACCGGAACGGCTGGCGCTGGTCCGCGCCGCCGCCGGCCGGGCCGCCGCCGCGCCCGCCAAGACGACCGCCAAGGCTGGCACCGCCGCCTGGTGGTGGCCCCTGAAATTGAACCGCGCCCGCTCCGGCACGCCGGCGGCGGGGACGAAGAAGCGTTCCCCGGCCAGGGCTGACCTGCTGGTCTCCCTGGCGGTGCTCGGCCTCGTCGCGATCTTCCTTGGCCTGCTGCTGCCCGCGACCAGCCTCTCCCGCTCGAAAGTGCGCAAAGTGGCCAGTTCGATTGAGGTGAACATGCTGGAGCTGAAGGAGCTGCCGCCGGCTGGCCCGCCGCTGGCGGACGAGATGTTCGAGATGGCGCCGGCGGATGGCAGCCAACCCTACTCCGGCGCCGGCCCTGCCGCCGCCGGCGGGAAAATGAATGCGCCCGCCGTCACCACTACGCCGGCCCCCTCAGTGCCGGCCCCTGCCGCGGCGCCGCGTCCCCCCCGCCCCTCGCAACTCCCGCGGCGCCATAGGCTGGCCGGGGTGACGGAGACGCAAATGGGGGAGACGGAAAAGGGGGGCGCCGGCCCGGCGGCCGCCGGGACCGCCGGGGAAGTGGCGGAAGTGGCGTCCGCCTGGCGCGGGGGCACGGGCGGCGGCGGGCGCCGCCTGGAGGAAGCCGCCAAGAAACTTGCCAGACAAGATGAAGTTCTTTTTTCCCTGGATTCCCCCCGGGACAAGGGCGGGTTGGCTGACGGGCGGGTTGCCGCTGAAGCCGGCAAGGACGCGGACTCCTACGGCTACACCCGCCTTCGGAAAGGGGTGACCGACGACAAGCTGGAGATGGCGCAGGAACAAAAGGCGCGGCTGGGCCTGGACGACCGTGCCGAGGCGTGGGCCCTCGCCGCCGCCGCGCCGGCCAAGCCGGCCACCGCCGAGCTGGCGCAGATGGCCGCGAAAATGGAAGCCACCCAGGAAGCGGAAGTCGTCAGGCGGGAGGTGCCGCGGGAGTTGCGAGAGGCGGCGGCGGTGACGGCAACGGATTTGGCCTTCGCCCCGGCCGCGGCCGCGGCCGCGGCCCCGCCCCCAGCGCCGCCGGCCGCCCCCCAGCCCGCCCTGGCGGATTTCGAAGCCGAGGAAGCCCCCACGGTCCGGCCGTTCGTGGCCACGGCGGCGGACGCCTTCTCGACCTTCGGCATTGACGTGGACACGGCGGCCTACAGCCAGGCCCGGCGCGATCTGGCGGCGGGGCGGCTGCCGGCGCCGGCGGCGGTGCGCGCCGAGGAGTTCATCAACGCCTTCGACTACGGCTATGCGCCGCCGGCCGGGGAACAGGGGTTTGCCATCCATGCGGAGTCCGCGCCATCGCCCTTCCGGCCAGGGCTGGAGCTGCTCAAGATCGGCGTCAAGGGCGCCCAGCTTGGCCGCGACCACCAGCAGCCGGCGGTGCTGACCCTGGTGGTGGACGGCTCGGGCTCGATGGCCACGCCGGATCGGCTCGGGCTGGTGCGTGAGGCGCTGAAGCTGCTGCTTGACCGGCTGCGGGCTGACGACCGGGTCGCGCTCGTCCAGTTCAGCGACCAGCCCCGGCTGCTGCTGGAGCCGATGCCGGCGGCGGAGAAGGGGCGGATCCTGGCGGCGGTCCAGGCGATGCAGGCGGGCGGGCCGACCCACCTGGAGAACGGCCTGCGGCTGGGCTATGCGACCGCCGCCCGGGGGTTCGTCCCCGGCGCCGCCAACCGCGTGCTGCTCTTCACCGACGGCGTCGCCAACCTGGGGGCCGCGGACGCCGCCAGCCTGCTCCGGGCGGTGGCCGACTCCCGCCAGCAGGGGATTTTCCTCTCCGTCTTCGGCGTCGGCGCCGGCGCCTACAACGACAAGCTGCTGGAGCAGTTCGCGAACCAGGGTGACGGCACCTACACCTTCCTCGACTCCCCCGCGGAGGCGCGCCGGGCGCTGGTCGAGCAGTTCGCCGCCACCCTCTTCACCATCGCCAAGGACGTGAAGATCCAGGTGGAGTTCAACCCGGCCCGGGTGGAGAGCTGGCGCCAGATCGGCTACGACAACCGCCAGCTCACCCGGGAGCAGTTCCGGGACGACACGGTGGACGCCGGCGAAGTCGGCGCCGGCCAGGCCGCCACCGCGCTGTACGAGCTGGTGCTCAAGGGCTCGCCCCGCGAGCCGCTGGGGGTGGTGCGCGTCCGCTACCGCGAGGTCGCCAGCGGCGCCATGCACGAAATCCAGCAGCCCCTCACCGGGCGCGAGCGGCACCCGGCCTTCGCGAAGGCGCCGGCGCGCTTCCGCCTGGCCGCGGGGGTTGCGGAGTTCGCCGAACAGTTGCGGGAGAGCCCCCACGTGGCCGGCACCGGCCTGGCGGAGGTCGAAGCGGCGCTGCGCCCCGTGGCGCTGGAACTGCACCTCGACGGCAGCGTCCAGGAGCTGCTGCGCCTGGTCACCACCGCCCGCCGGCTGAAACACTGACCGTTTCCCAACCTTTTTTCCAACCCCGGAATCCGGAGGGCCAAGCCATGAATCCACGCCTTAACCGCTGGCTGACACTGGGAGCGCTGCTGCTGGCGGCGCCGCTGCTGACGGGGTTCAATTGGCCCTGGTGCCGCCCCAAGCCGAAGGGGCCGCCGCTGGAGATCCCGGAGCTGCGGCTGGCCGGCCGCATCGCGGGGGAGAACGCCACCTTCACCTTGGCCTTCACCGCCACCGTCCACCAGAAGGATGCCGTCCTGCCGCTGGCCAGCGGCGCCACCGGCCGGCTGGGGGGCGACTGGCCGGAGCACGTGAAACTGCTGCGCGCCGGCGACGGCTACCAGCTCCGCTTCACCCGCACCGGCACGGTCCCCGTCCGCTTCGAGTTCGCCAGCCGCACCCCGCCCCCCGCCGGCGCCGAGGCGGAGCGCCTGGCCACCTTCACGATTCCGGCGGCGACGGTCCGCCGGGTCGCGATCACCTGCGACCGCCCCGACCTCAACGTCCGCATCGCCGGCGCCGCCGACCTCCGCCAGGAGGAACGCGCCGGGGCGGACGGCCGCAAGGAGCAGGTGATCTCCGCGCTGCTGCCGCCGGGGCAGCCGTTCCTCATGCGCTGGAAGCCGGAGGTGCGGCGGCTCGACGGCGAACTGATGCTCTCCTGCGACGCCAACACGGTCGCCACCGCCAAGGTCGGCGCGTTGCAGGTGGACACGCTGTTGCAGTACCGCATCGCCCAGGGCGCCTTGCAGCAGGTCGAGCTGGGGCTGCCCGCCCAGCTCCAGGTCACCCAGGTCCGGGGCGCCGACATCCGGGAGTGGTCCATCCAGGCGCCGGCGAAGGGGGCGGCCGGCGAACGGCGGCTGACGGTGCAGTTGAACCGGCCCCAGGAGGGCCAGTGGCAGCTCCAGGTCGAAGGGGAGCTGTCGCTGCCGGCCTTCCCGGCCAAGGCCGAGCTGCCGTTCGTGGCGCCGAAGGGGGTCATCCGCGCCAGCGGCTTCCTCCTGCTCGGCGCGGACTCCGCCATCAAGCTGCAAGTGACCAAGGCCGCGGGGCTGACGCAGATCGACCAAGGCGCCTTCCCCCGCGCCGCCCTGGGGCTGCCGGACACGCCGCCGCGGCCGTTGCCGGCCCGCGGCCTCTACGCCTACCAGTACGCCAACCTCCCCTGCCAACTGGAGGTCACCGCCGAGGACATCGTCACCGGCCTGTTCGTGGAGGACCGGCTGGTGCTGAGCCTGGAGAACAACGCGCTGGCGCTCGCCGCCGTGACCGAACTCGACATCCGCGACGCGCCGGCGCGGGAGGTCGTGCTCGAGGTCGCCCCCGACTGGACCGTCGCCAACGTCGCCGGGGCGCGCCTGGCCGATCATGACGTTCGCGACCGCGAGGGGCGGCGCTTCCTCCACCTCCATTTCCGCGAGGCGCTGAGCGGCCGGAACCTGGTCGAGGTGCGGCTGGAGAAGGCGCTGGGCGAAGGCGCCGCCGCCTTTGCCGCGCCGCTCTACCGCGTCCAGGGCGCCAAGGCGGAGCGCGGCTGGCTCATCTGCCGCGCCGAGCAGGGGATCCGGCTGAAGGCCGAGGCCGTGGCGAACCTGCGCGAGGTGCAGCCCGGGTCGCTGCCGACCCGGGTGCCGGGCGCCCAGAGCGCCTACCGCTTCAAGGAGCCGGCCTGGAGCGCGCGCTTCCTCGTGGAGCAGGCGGCGCCCTCGATCCATGCCGAGCTGTTCCACCTGCTCTCCGTCGGCGAAGGCGCGGTCTTCGGAAGCTGCTCGGTCACCTACAACATCGGCAGCGCCCCGGTGCGCGGCTTCCGCCTCCGGGTGCCCGCCGGCTGCCAGAACGTGGAATTCACCGGGCGCGACATCCGCAACTGGCGGCAGGAGGGGGAGGAGTATGCCGTCTTCCTCCAGGACAAGGTGGCGGGCGACTACACCCTGCTCGTGACCTGGGACCAGCCGCTGCCCGCCGCCGGCGAAGTCGCCCTCGGCGGCATCCGCACCCTCGACACGGAGAGCACCACCGGCTACCTCGTCCTCGCCGGCCCCGCGACCATCGCGGTGGACCGGGAGCTGGGGCGCGACAAGGCGGTGCTGCCGCTGGCCAACGCCGAGCTGCCGCCCGCCTACGTCCTGCTGGTCAACGACCCGCTGCTGACCTGCTACAAGTTCGTCAGCCAGAAGGCGGAGCCGCACGCCGTCCAGCTCGCCGTCAAACGGCATCCGACCCTGCCATCCCTGCCGCAGGTGGCCGACCACCAGGCCCTGGCGACGCGGCTCAGCGACGAGGGGGAGGCGGTCACCACCGCCACCTATTTCGTCAAGAACAGCACCGGGCAGTACTTCCGCGTCACCCTGCCGCCGGGCGCCCGCCTCTGGTCCGCCGCCATTGACGGCCGGGCGGTGCAGGCGCTGGATGACGGCCACGGGGTGGTCCTGGTGCCGCTGGAGCGCCGGCCGGACCCGAACCTGGCGGCGGCGATCACCCTGGTCTATGCCGAACAGCACGGCCGCGTCGGCTGGCGCCACCGGCTGGGCTTCACCGCCCCGGCGAGCGACGCCAAGTCGGTCTTCGCCCGCTGGACCTTCCAGGCGCCGGCCGCCTGCAGCCTCGCCCCCGCGGCGGGCGGCAACATGCTGCCGGAGCAGGAACCGGCGGAATCGCGCCTCGTGGCCCTGGCCGGCGTTGTCCGTGCCCGGCTGGCCGCCGCCTGGCCGCTGCTCCTCCTGCTGCTGGCGCCGCTGGCGCCGGCGGCCCTGGCCGTGTTCAACGCGAAACGTGGCCGGCCGTTCCACTGGAGCGGCATCCTGCTGGTCCTGGCTGGCCTGGCGGCACTGCTGCTCCTGGGGCCGCCACTCCTCGACGATGCCGCCACCACCACCGCCGCCGCACCCCCGGCGGAACTGCTGCGCCACCTTTCCCTGACCAAGCCGGTGACCCTGGCGGACAGCCGGCTGGCCGTGGAGCTGGCCGTGACCGCCGACTGGTTTGTCTGGATCGGGAAGGGGCTGACGGCCGCCGCCGCCGCCGCCGCGGGCGTCTTCCTGCTGCGTCGGGCCCGCCAGCGGGCACGGCTGCTCGCCGGCGCCGGGCTCACCCTGCTCCTCTGGGCGCTGGCCGGCTTCCGGCCGCTGCTGCCGCTCCTGGCCTGGCTGCTGCTGCTGGCGCCGCTGGCGGCGCTCTGGGCCGCCGGCCTGCGCCGGGCCGCCGCCGCCGGCACCGCCCGCCGGCCGCCGCCGGAACCGGAAGAACCGGAACCCGCCGCCGCCCCCCGTGCGGAGTCCGCAACCCCGGCCCCGGCCGCCGCGCCGGGCGGCGCCAACGGGCTGGCACTGCTGCTCCTCACCGGGACGCTGCTCGCCGCCAGTGCGAACTCCGCACCCGCCGCGGAGGCCGCGGCCGCGGCCTTGCCGCCGGCAACCGCTGCCCCGGTGATGACCGACATCCGCCTCACCGTCGCCGCGCCCGATGTCACCCGCCGCGACGCCAAGGCGGCCCGCGACGCCAAGGCGCGGCTGGAGCTGGCCTTCGAGGGCCGCGCCGGCCAGCGCTTCCCGCTGCTGGAAAAGCCCCATGTCGTCGAATCCTACACGCTTGATTCCAAGCGGCTGCACCTCACGGTCGGCGACGGCACCTACACCCTTGAGGTCAACCGGAAGGGCGACGCCACGGCGGCCCTGGAATTCCTGGTGCCGGTGACGGAGATCCCCGGCGGCTGGCGGCTGGCGCTGCCGCTGCCCGCCAACCTGCGCAACCGCGTCGAGGTCACCTTGCCCGGCACCGGCTGGGAGGTGGCCGCGCCGGCGGCGGCCTGGCTGGAAGTCAAGGAGGAGGCCGGGGCCACCCGCTGCCAGATGGTCGCCGGCCCCGAGGCGACGTTGGCGGTGGAGTGGCGGCCCCGCGCCCGGACGACGCGGCTGGAGCGGGCCGAGTTCATCGCCGAGACCAAGACCCTGGCGCTGTTCCAGCCAGGGGTGGTCGGGCTCACCCATGAAGTGCGCTACCAGATCGCCCGCGGCGAGGTGCAGGCGCTGGCCCTGGCCGTGCCGGCGGGGATGAACGTCACCGCCGTGGCGGGCAGCGGCGTCGGTGCCTGGCGCTTCGACCCGGAGAGCCGCCAGCTTGAGGTGCTGCTGGCCACCCCCGCCAGCGGCGAATATCTTCTGACCGTGGTGACGTTGCTGCCGCGGGAAGGGCTGCCCTACACGGCGGCGCTGGCGCCGCTGGAGGTGCGCGGCGCCGGCCGGCAGCGCGGCGCCCTGGCCGTGGCGGCCACCGAGGCCGTGCAACTCCGCATCGGCGAACCGGCGGGGTTCAGCGGCATGAACGTCGGCGATTTCACGCCGCTGGCCGCCGCCCTGGCGCCCCGGGAACGGCCGCTGCCGGACGCCGCCGCCGAGATCAAGCGCGCCTTCCGCTACCAGCAATTGCCGGCGACCGTGCCGGTGACGGCGGAGAAGGTGCTGCCCGAGCTGCGCGTCGCCGAAGCCGCCCAGGTCGACGTCTCGGACGAGCGGGTGACCCTCTCGACCACCCTGGGGCTGACCATCGCCAAGGCTGGCCTTTTCTCGGTGCGCCTCGACCTGCCGCCGCAGTTCGACGTCGAATCGCTCACCGGCGACGAAATCAGCCACTGGGACGAGGTCAAGGAGGACGGCCACGGCGTGATCGTCCACTTCACCCGCCAGGCCCTCGGCACCCGCCGCCTCAACCTGGTGGCCAGCCGGCTGGAGAAGGGGGTGCCCCCCGAGCTGACGTTGCCCAAGGCGACGGTGCGCGACGCCTTCCGCCAGACCGGCACCGTCGTCCTCTCCGGCGAACGCGGCGTCCGCTTTGCCGCCGAGACCCGCGAGGGGGTCAGCGAACTCAACCCGCGCGAGCTGGGGCTGGAGCAGGCCGGCACCCTCGCCTTCAAGCTGCTGCGCCCCGACTGGCGGGTCGTGCTCAAGACCGAGGCGCTGGCGCCGGTGGTCAAGAGCGAGGTCTTGCAGCGCATTGACCTCTCCGAGGGGATGCTGGCCGTGCGTGGCTACGTGCTCTATGCCATCGAGCACGCCGGGGTCAAGCTCTTCCGGCTCCAGGCGCCGGCGCCGGAGGCGGCCCTGACCGTCACCGGCCGCAACCTGGCCCGGGTGCAGAAGGTGGACGCGGCAAAGGGGATCTGGGAGGTGGAGCTGACCGCCAAGGTGGAGAAGGAATACCGGCTGGAAGTCGCCTGCCAACTGCCCTACGAGCATCAGCGGCGTGACGTGGCGGTGGCGCCACTGCGGACGTTGGACGTGGAGGCGGAGAAGCTCTCCCTGGCAATCTTCGCCGGCGGCCGGCTCCAGGTGCGCCCCGGCGCGCTGCCCGAAGGGATGGCCGCCGAAGATCCGCGCAGCCTGCCCACCCGCTTCAACGCCGGCAACTTGTCGGGCGCCGTGCTCTGCTTCCGCACCGCCCGCCCCGAGGCGGCGCTGCCCCTCGACGTGGTGCGCCACGGCACCGCCGAGGTGCTCCCGGCCAAGGTCAGCCGCGTCCGCCTGGCCTCGGTCGTGGCCAACGACTTCCAGATGGTCACCCGCGCCGAACTCGCCTTGGAGGTCAACAGCCTGCGCTTCCTCGAAGTCGCCCTCCCCGCCGGCGGCGAGCTGTGGTCGGCCTTCGTCAACGGCAAGGGCACGACGCCGCTGGCGGAACGGGGCGCCTACCTGATCCCGCTCGACCCGGCGACGCCCCAGGCCAACGTCGAGCTGATCTTCAGCGGCGCCGCCGCCAGCGTCGCCCACGCCGGCCGCCGCCTCGGCTTCGCCGGGCCGCGCTTCAACCTGCCCCTGGCCGACGTTGAGTGGACCTTCTTCCTGCCGCCCCACCTCCACTACTACGCCGTGGACGGCACCCTGCGCCGGCGCTTCGGCGCCCGCGAAGAGACCGTGGTCTTCAGCACCGAACGCTACAGCGACGCCAACCGCGCCGTCGCCGCCACCAGCCTGCGCCAGGCCGAAGCGGTGCTGGAGAAAGGCGCCCAGTACTTCCAGGCCGGCCGCCAATTGGAGGCGCGCCAGGCCCTCCAGGCCGCCGTCGCCCTCTCCCAAGGGCAGCAGGACCTCAACGAGGACGCCCGGATCCAGTTCCGCAACGTCGCCCGCCAGCAGGCGGTGGTCGGCCTGGTCAACCGCCGCACGCAGATGAAGATCGAGCGCAACCGCGCCGACGAGGCGGCGGTGCGGCTGAACCTGGGCTTCAACGAGGGGAAGTTCGATGCCGACTACAGCCGGCGGCTGGAGCAGTCCCTCGGCGCCGAGGAGCAGAGCAGCCTCAGCAAGGTCGCGGAAAAGATCCTCGACCAGCAGGCCGCCGCGGCGGCGGAGCTGAACCCGATCCGCATCACCCTGCCGGAACAGGGGGTGCGCCTGACCGTCTTCCGCGAACTGCAAATCCAGGCCGCCGCGCCCATGGAGCTGCGCCTCAAGGCGTTCGGCGACCGCGCCACCCGTCTCCTCGCCCCGGCGGCGGCCGCCGCCGGCCTCACCGCCCTCCTCTGGCTCACCGCCACCCTCGCCCTCGCCCGGCGGGGCACGCCCGCGCCCCAGGACTCGACCCCATGACCCCAACCCGGACGGAACGCGACCTGCTGGGGACGCTGGAACTGCCGGCGGACGCCCTCCACGGTATCCACACGGCGCGCGCCCTCGCCAACTTCGGCGGCGAACCGCCGACTCCCGCCAGCCTGATCCAGGCCTATGCGGCGGTGAAGCTGGCGGCGGTGCGCACGAACCATGAACTCGGCCATCTGCCGGCGGCAACCGCCGCCGCGCTGGAGGCCGCCTGCGAGGAGGTCATGGCCGGCGCCCACCGCGAACAGTTCCCGGTCAGCGCGCTCCAAGGCGGCGCCGGCACGTCGTTGAACCTGAACCTCAACGAAGTGCTGGCAAACCTGGCCCTGCGCCGCCTGGGACGGCCGTTGGGCGACTATGCCACCATCAGCCCGCTGGACACGGTCAACCTCCACCAGTCCACCAACGACACCTATCCGACCGCCCTGCGCATCGCCGCCATCCGCGGCTGCCGCCAGCTCGACCAGGACCTGAACGCCCTGCAAGCGGCCTTCCAGGAGCTGGAACGCCGCTTCCCCCGCGACCTCAAGATGGGGCGCACCGAACTGATGGACGCCGTGCCCCTCACCTTCGGCCGCGCCTTCGGCGCCATGGCCGAGGCCTTCGCCCGCGACCGCTGGCGCGTCTTCAAGTGCGAGGAGCGCCTGCGCGTGGTCAACCTCGGCGGCACCGCCATCGGCACCGGCCTGGGCGCCCCCCGCGCCTACATCTTCCTCGCCACCGAACGGCTGCGCGAGATCACCGGCCTCGGCCTGGCCCGGGCGGAGAACCTGCTTGACGCCACCCAGAACGCCGACGTCTTCGCCGAGGTCTCCGGCATGCTCCGCACCGTCGCCTGCAACCTGCTCAAGACCAGTGGCGACCTGCGGTTGATGGCCTCCGGCCCGGAATGCGGCCTCGGCGAAATCCACCTGCCGCCGCGGCAGGCCGGCTCCTCGATCATGCCCGGCAAGGTCAACCCCGTGCTGCCTGAGCATGCCGCCTGCGTCGCCATGCAGGTGCTGGCCCAGGATGCCGCCGTCGTCCAGGCGGTGGCCGCCGGCCAGCTCGAACTCAACGCCTTCCTGCCGGTCGTCGCCTACAACCTGCTTGGCAGCCTCGAGCTGCTCCACGGGCTGCTGCCGCGGCTGACCGAATTCTGCGTCCGCGGCATCACACTTGCCGGCCGGCCGGTCTCCCCGGCGGCCACCGCCTGGCTCACCGCCCTGGTGCCGCATCTCGGCTACGAGAGCTGCTGCCGGATCGCCGCCCGGATGCGGGAGACGGGGGCGGAGCTGGCCGCCGCCGCCCAGGAAGTCGCCGGCATCGCCCCGGAGACGCTCGCCGGCTGGCTCACCCCCGAACAGCTCATGCGCCTCGGCCACCCCGGCCCCGACCAGTAGCGCCCGCCGCGGGGATCCGCCGTCGGACCTGGCCGGCAGATCCTCCCCCGCTAATGCGGGAACTCCCAACCTCGGGCCGTCCGAGTTCGGAGTTCTGCCTTCAGGCGGTGCTCACTTTCCGTTTTCACGCCGTTGCGCCGGTGGCCAAAAGGTTGCGGAGCGGAGACGCTCCGCCTACTTTCAGCGCGCCCCCACGAAAGTCCCCCGCGCCCCGCCCGAGTTTCGAGCGCAAGCGTGACCCAGCGTGGCCCAGGCATTCCTGCCTATGATTCCCCTGGCGAACAAATTTGCCTGTCCCCCGCGCCCCGCCGCCCCCGCCCCAGGAACCGGCGGGCGCAAGCCACCCCACGCAGTTCTCCCGCCTTTCCCCTTCCCCAATCCAAAATCCAAAATGGTCTCAGCCCGACCTCTTCTCCATCGCGGACAACGACTGCCAGCCGTTTCCGGAGTACGAGTAAAGGCTTGACTTCCGGATTCCGGCATGATATTGCTCCCCAATGTAGCGACACTTTTGGGAACCGTACCCTTGCACCCGAAAACCGGCTGGGAAGATGCCAAACCCCACCCAAAACGCCACGCCGGCGGGATCGTCCATTTCGGGGTGGTTCCACGCCATCCCCCCCCCGTATTCCCCCCATCCGATCCGCCCCGTGAAATCAAAATTCCTATTAGTCATGATTTCTTCCAGATCATCGGTCACGCCGGGGGACGGGCATTGGCACCAAGCGATAAGCCGGGGATAGCTCCCATCATTTCTTTTAGCCCCCCTTGCCCAGCACCGCGGGAGGGACGGGAAATCTCCGCGCTTCCTGGGTTATTTTCATGTCGTTGGTGGGTTTCCGGCCAGATAGAACAGCGCGACTGACATTCCCACTACACGGGTGTACATCTCTGACCAGTCAGACGCACAAACCGCCTTGCAACCCAAATACCCATCAGCTACAGTGCCCCGAACAAACCGGTTAACCGGAGGGGATTTTAACACCCGAAGGAATGCCACCCTTTTAAATACGGTGTTCCGGCGGTGGACATAATTGGCACCCAAAATAGCCGTCATTAAGCTGGAGTCGACGATGCCGGATAATCAAAAAAATGCTGCTGAGCTTTGTCCTCTCGGGCTTGAGGTCGAGATTGCGGCCACTTCGTGCATTAACTTTGCGATGCAGCAAAACGATGTTCCGATTCTTCGCGAAGTCCGCATAAAAAATGTGGGGGATCGTGCATTTGCGGGGTTGGCGCTCCGTGTCACGACAGATCCCCCCGTGACGTCTGTTGCGGAGCGCCCCCTCAGTCCGTTGGCGCCGGGGGATGATATCTCCGTGAGGGATCTACACCCACGCCTGTTGCGCGAAATCTTGGCAGCGCAGACGGAGCGGGAGCTTGGCGAGCTTCGGGTGGAGCTTTTGGAAAATGGCGTCCTGACGTTTCGGCAAGTCCAACGTTTAGAGGTCTTGGCCGCGAACGAGTGGAGCGGTGCGTTTGCGTTTCCCGAACTTCTGGCGTCATTCATTTTACCGAATCAGCCAGCCATCGCGCCGGTTTTAGCCAAGGCTCGTGATTTGTTGTTTGAGCGTACCGGAAAAACATCCATCAGCGGATATCAGAACCACGATTCATCCCAGATCCTTGCGGAGGCCGCAGCAATCTACGGCGCAATTGCCAAAAGCGGCATTACCTACAGCAATCCCCCCGCGAGTTTTGAGCGAACTGGTCAAAAAATTCGCTTGCCGGATCAAATGTTCGACTACCGCTTGGGGACGTGCCTAGATTTGGCCGTGCTCTACGCAGGCAGCCTAGAGCTGGCCGGATTGCATCCTTTGGTGATACTGATTCAAGGTCACGCTTTCGTTGCCGTTTGGCTGAAGGATACGACGTTCAAGCAGGCGGTGACGGAAGATGCCGCCGCTTTACGCAAACGGATTGACCTCGGCGAAATGGTGGCGGTTGAGGTCGTCGGCGCGGCACAGACGCCGCCAGTCCCGTTCCAGCCCGCGGTGGGAATGGGGCGGGCGCGGTTGGCTGATTGCGTAACCGGAGGAACCTCCGTGTTTCAGTACGCGCTTGACGTATCCATGGCGCGCAAAGAGGGAATTCGGCCACTGGCGTTCCGGGGTGACCGCATCCAACTGGATAACGACCTGGCGGTGGAAATGCCAGCAGCACCGACCAACCTCACGGCGGTTGCTGCGCCGGTTGTACCCTTGCTTTCCATTCCATCCGCGCCGCCGGCGGACAAAGGGCCACAACGGCTTGAACGCTGGAAACTACGGTTACTGGACCTAACGCGACGCAACCGGCTTTTGAACTTCAAAGAAAACAAGAAGTCTTTGCGCCTACTTTGTCCAGACCTGGGAGACCTAGAGGACGCGCTGGCTGTTGGCGAAGCGTTTACGATCCTCCCTGAACCCAAGGTCATGGGAACGGGCGACCCACGTTCTGCCGTCATCAAGTTTGGAACTGACGGCGAGGACGCGCGCGGGAGATTCCTGCATGAGCAGCTAGCAAAGCACATCCTTCATTCCTTTCTGACTGAAAAGGAATTGGAATCGCGCCTGCTTGGAATCGCCCGTACCGCACGCTCAAATCTGGAGGAAACCGGAGCCAACACGCTCTACCTCACGCTTGGATTCCTGCGTTGGTACGAGAAGAACGACCCGCAGGAAAACCTCGCGCCAATACTGCTGATTCCACTCCACATCGAACGACATTCCGTGCGAGAGGGCTTTAAGGTCTGCCTGCTGGATGATGAGCCGCGAATCAATGTCACTCTCCTGCAGAAGCTCTCGGTTGATTTCGGCTTGGACATTCTTGGCCTTGATCCATTGCCGACAGATCATGCGGGACTTGATGTTGCTGGTATTTTTGCCCGCTTCCGCGATGCGGTCAAGGACATGCAACACTGGGATGTGGCGGAAGACGTCAACGTTTGCATTCTTACTTTTACTAAGTTTTTGATGTGGTGGGACTTGGAGAAAAATGCGAAAGCGCTTACCGTGACCCCGGTGGCCCGACATTTGATTGAGACGCCGACGGAGCCGTTTCCTGTGCCAGCAGAGCCCGTTGTGCCCACTCCTGAACAGTTTGACACCGACCTTAGGGCCTCTGCGTTGTTCTGCCCCCTGGATGCCGACTCCTCGCAGATCAGCGCCATCGTCGGAGCAGCAGCCGGGCACAGCTTTGTGTTGGAAGGCCCCCCGGGAACGGGCAAGTCACAGACGATCACGAACCTGATCGTGCATTGTTTGGCGCAAAGGAAACGGGTGTTGTTTGTTTCCGAGAAGGCGGCGGCGTTGAGCGTGGTTCACAAGCGGCTTCAGGCCTCCGGAATGGCTCCGTTCTGTCTCCAATTGCATTCGACGAAAACCACGCGTGAGGAACTGCGCCGCCAGCTGGAGGCTGCACTTGACGTCGCCGGCCGCCAGTCCACCGCCGATTGGGAAACTGAGGCGTTGCGGCTGGAGGAGCTGCGTGCCCATTTGAACGGGTATGTGGAGGCATTACACCGTCCGCGCAACATCGGCCGCAGCATCCATTGGGCGATGGATGTGCTGATTCACCACCGCGAAACTATGGTTCTTAAACTCCCCGTGGAAATGGACGAACTGGATGCCGTCAAGTTTGAGAAGATGCGCGAGGCTGTGTCTGACCTAAAACGGATTGCGGTTGAGGTCGGCGATCCGGTCATGCACTCGTTGCGTGAGTTTGGTGTATTGACCTGGAGCATGACTCTTCCCAGTGAACTGCGCCAGGCAATCGATGCGTTGACAATGCAGATTCCTAAACTGGAGCGGGCGGCGGCCCCATTAATGGAAAGTTACCGGCTTGGAACTGGTGGCTGGACGGAGTCCGCGATTGAATTTACCGCTGAGCTGACAAAGGCGTTGGATACGGCACCATGCATCACTTCCGCTTTGCTTGAGGAGCCGGAATGGCGCGATGCCGATTTTGCGCTCCGTAAATGGATTGGGAGAGGTCGAGCCCGCGACGCTGCGCGCACCAAGTTGTTCGACCGTCTACGGAAAGACATCCTTTCTCTTGAAGTTGCCCCTTTGCTTGCCGCTGCCGGCCAAATGCCGGACGCGACAATCCTCAAGATGCTGCTGGCCGACAATGCGCAGCCATCACGTACGGCCGATGTCATTGCACAATGTAGACGCCTTGTAGCCCACACATCCGCATTGGCAAGTAGGGTTCTTCGCGTCCTGCCGGACTATCACCTCGGGCGTGCAAATTGGGATTTTTTCACGCTACAGTTTGCGGCCAAACTCTCCTGGCTGTTGTTGACCGTTCCGGATGTTACCGCGGAACTGCTCAGTCATGACCGCTGGCAGGCCAATATTACCGGCCTTCGGGACTGGATTGCCAAAGGTCGTACTCGTGATGTGAAGCGACGGCAGGTTCTCGAAAACTATTCGGCTGACGTATTTAAAGTTGATCTCGCGGAGCTTGTCCCTGCTTTGAAACAACGTCGGGGCTCGTGGGTTTTGAACCGCTGGCTGATTGCGCGTCGTGTGCGTAAGGCTCTTTGTGGTGTTCGCAAAAACGCAATCGGAAGCAATGAATGGGAACGGGTATGCAGTGAATTGGTACAGGCTCTCGAAACACACGAAGAGACAAAACAGCTGGCCGCAGCGGCTGAACCCACACGGATTTTTGGTGCCGGATGGATGTGTGGCGAGGCGGACTGGGATAGGCTGTCTGCCATTCTCGACTGGAGCGACGAGTTCCATAAGCACCTCCAGCTCGTTGCCGCAACTGACAGCTTTACCCAGCTTTGCAGCCATTGGTCACAGCTCGCCCTATGCTCCCATGACCTAGCGCCAGAAGACCGCGCCGTATTCTGCAAGGAATTCGATGGGATCTTGACCCTGCGGAAACAGCTCGCTACGGCGGTCGGAGTTTCTGAAGAACGGATATGGGGCGCGGATGATGCTGAGGGTTACCTGGAACGTTCTACCGCAACATTACAACGCTGGACTAGCTGGCTCTCCAAGCTGCAATCCTGGCGTGGCTTTCGCCTGGAAATCGCGCCGGTCTGCGATACTACAGAAAAACTCAGTGCTGAACTGGAGCAGATCCGCAGCGTTCAGGAAGCGAACGCGGAACTGGCGAGCGCTCCTGTGCCCAATCGTTTTTTCGGAAACACCTGGAATCTCGGGGATGCGCAATGGGATAGCTTGGAAACCATACTCGATTGGCTTGGTAAATTCCGTATCCTCATCCAAAAGAACGGCGACACCGCCCATCGCGAATTTTGGATGGGCTTGGCGCTTGCGGCAAACACTCCAGGAACAGCGGTGAGCACCCGATTCCTGACGGAACACCGTGCGTTTTGCGAACTCCGTGGCGCATTAGCCCAGAGCAGTCGTGCGGACATGAAAACGTTCCTTGGGCAAGACAATGCTGAAAACGGCAATTTCCTCGCCGGTTGCGTGGCAAAACTGGATCGCTGGCGGAACGGGCTTCCCGGTCTGCGTGTATGGTGTCAATATCGGAATGCCTGTGAACAGGCTGCCGGCTTGAAGCTTGGCCCTGTGGTTAATGGATTAATGGATGGAACCATTCATGCCTCTTCCTTGGAAGACCTCTTTGACGCTTCATTTGTAACGGGTTGGCTGAATTGGATGCTCCCGCAGGAACCGCGCCTGAACCAGTTCTTTGGGAAACAGCATCATGACCGGATTGAACGGTTCCGGCAGATTGATGCGGGAGTGCGTGATATCACGCGGGAGGTGGTGGTCGCCCGGCTGGCAGCGCTGATTCCGCAAGGCACAGACAAAGCGGAGCGGGTGCGTAGCTCGGAACTGGGTAAGATCAGCCGCTTTGTGCGTAGCAAGGGCAGAGCCAGCATCCGGAGCGTTTTTGCGGAATGTCCGGATGCGCTATCCCGGCTTAAGCCGTGCATGTTGATGAGTCCGTTGTCTGTGGCGCAATTTTTGAGCAGCGATTTTCCTCCATTCGATTTGGTGGTATTTGACGAAGCGTCGCAAATGCCAGCTTGGGATGCCATCGGGGCCATTGCGCGCGGCAAGCAGCTCGTTGTGGTGGGGGACACGAAGCAGCTTCCACCGACCAATTTCTTTGAGAAAAAGGAAAACGCAGACGCTACCGGCGCTGATTTGGACGATGATGTGGTGGACGAGGTGGAAAGCATTCTGGACGAGTGCAAGTCTACGTTCCCTCGCAAGATGCTCAACTGGCATTACCGAAGCCGGCACGAAAGCCTCATCGCCTTCAGCAATCGCCGTTACTACGACAACGGCTTGCTCACCTTTCCATCACCAGATATGGACACCCATGAGCTCGGGGTGTCCTGGCGCGAGGCGGTGGGTGGCTGCTACGATGCGGGAAAAACACGCACAAACCGCGCAGAGGCTGATCTCGTTGTAGCGGAAGTTGTCCGGCGGTTGAAGGATCCGGCATTAAGCCATCAGTCGATTGGCATCGTCACGTTCAGCATTACCCAGCAGGCATTGATTGAAGACCTATTGGAAAAAGCACGGCGAGAGAACCCGGAAATAGATCCATTCTTCGATCCGGAGCAGACGGAAGAGTCCGTGTTTGTGAAGAACCTGGAAACGGTACAAGGAGATGAGCGGGACGTGATTCTGTTCTCGATCTGCTACGGGCCTGATTTGAACGGGCGGCTTGTCATGTATTTTGGTCCTTTGAGTAACGAAGGCGGCGAACGGCGCCTGAATGTTGCCGTGACACGCGCTCGCCGTCAGCTCGTCGTCTTTTCCACTCTGCGGCCGGAACAAATTAACCTGTCACGAACAAAGGCACTTGGCGTGAGCCATTTGCGCGAGTTCCTAGAGTTTGCCCGGCGCGGTAACGACGGGGTGTCTGTGGGGGGCCAGTCCATCGTCCAAAACGCCGAAGACGCGAAGCCGACGGCGTTGGAACGGGAAGTTGTCGCCGCATTGGTCAAAAATGAATGGAAAGTGGATCGGCAAATTGGTTGTTCTGACTACCGAATCGATTTGGCCGTGCGGCATCCGCAGGTGGTGGGAAAATTCCTACTCGGCATTGAGTTTGACGGCGCAAACTACAAGTCCGCCAAAACGGCGCGCGATCGTGACCGTCTACGTAGTGATGTACTTACCAGTCTTGGGTGGAAACTCCACCGCATCTGGTCTGCTGAGTGGTGGCAGAACCCCACGGGCGAGATTGTTCGGTTGGAACGTGCGCTGAAGTCGGCAATGGAAGTCCCGGTGCCAACCGCAGCCGTACAAAAAGAACCTGCAACTCTATCTGCGGCCGTTGCCACGGCATCGATGGAAGCGGAAGATGCTTCTGCTCCAGTTGTTCCCACGAACCTCAACGGTGTGCCTCGGTCGCTTTTCGATGTTTCCACAGAAGAAATCGCAAAAAACATGGGCGAAGTAGTATCCAAGCATCTCAGCATTGCAACAGAAGAGTTATACAAAGAAACGTCTCTACTGTTTGGCTGCAAGCGCCTGACGAACAGAGCCAAAGAACAGCTTGAAAAGGCGTTGGTTCTTCTGCTTGGTGACGGAACATGTACCCAGCAAAATGGCACTGTAAGAATTGGCGGGTGAAACAGTGGTGCTACAGGACTTTATGGCGTAAGTTTAACGGGAGAGCGCAGACGCTGTAATCTCGCAACCATGATTGTGGCGGGGTAAGTTCCAAACAACAAGGATCGGACTTGGCGAAGACGGCTAAGGCAAAACCATGCGGGCGGGGATCCACAGCCAGGGCTGGAAACCAGGAACCATTCAGGCTTGCGGTGGCACTTGTCGAGGGAGATTTTCCCACCATTCGAGATGATATGTGGCGTTTTCCTGACTTCGGAAATGCAGGATGAAAAGTTTGCCAACAGCGGAATTGTCGCCTGAATTCCATTTTGCATAATCCGCATCTACACTGAGGCTTGCTAATCCTAGCCTCGCCGGGTATGGTCTGCCGGCAAAGACCGGCATGGCTGAGGTGCAATGATGAATATTCGGAAGCGAGTTTACGACATTCTCGACCCCACCCATACTCAGGGCTGGTTGAGCCGGATGTGTAACTACGCGATTTACGCTTTGATTTTCCTGAGCGTCCTTGAGATCGTGTTGGAGTCCGTATCATCTGTCTGTCAACGATGCCCGACTCTGGTTCGGCATTTTATTCCCCCCATCCGATCCGGCCCGTGAAATCGAATTCCCTATCAGTTAAAACAAACTGACATAATGGAGGTGCCATATGAGTTACAGTCAGGGGTGTGTCACAGCGCGTTCGATGCCGTTCTGGTGCGTGGGGAATCCGCTCGGCGATCCGTTCGGAGATCCGGTTCTGGAGAGAATGGACTCGCTTGAAGTAGCCGGGATCATTGCGTGGGCGGGGCGTGAAAAACTCATTGAGGCCACCAGCTATCACGATGACGATCTTGTCCCATGGAATCCCGAAAATCCGGAAGACGACCTCGATTCTTCAAGCGCTGTTTACAGGCGCCTGAGGGATATCAAAGCCGTGCTTGACGGTGCCGGTGTGAGTGTAAACGCCTCAATATGCAGTCTTCACGGACACTCCATGTTCCGCGACGGCGGGATCTGCAATCCCGATCCCGAGATAAGGCGGCTGGCGAAACTCAAGGTCGAACGGACTCTCCGCATCGGCCGTGTGCTTGGGGCGAAACACTATGTCTACTGGGTGGCGCGGGACGGTTTCGAGGTGCCGGTCGTGACTCGGTGGGACAAGGTTTACGAATGGCTTGCCGAAGGCCTGAACCATGTCCGCGACTACATCAGGGCAAACTCCATGGACAATTACATCGGCGCCACGATAGAGCCGAAGCCGAACGAACCGCGAGGACAGATGTTCCTGCCTACCAGCGGACATGCGGTCGGATTCATTTACGGCAAACTTAAAGATCCTGATTTCTGGGGCGTCAACCCGGAACTTCTCCAGCACGAAAGCATGTGTCTGCTGAATGCGGTCATGACGGTCGGTTATATCTGCAGCATGAACAAGTTGAAATTCCTTCATTTCGGAAGCCAGATCAAGGCGCAGTTCGACAACGATTTCCCGCCTCTCATCGGCCCCGAGGGACTCAAGGAAACGGTTTTTATGTTCAGGACGCTTGAAGATATCGGCTGGAAGGGTATTGTTGAATTCGACTGTCACATGCTCCGGGCGGAGGGCGACCCTTCCGACCGCATCGGATGCCGCAAACAGTTCATCCGCAACTGTTCCGAGGCGCTTGACATCGCGGTGAAACTTGCCGCACGGATAAAGAAGCCTCGCGCGGGCATCGGACAGTCAGCCGCAGACTTGGAAAGCATAAGGCAGATGTGCAACCTTTGAGGTGCTAAGATGGGGCTTTTTCTCGGAATCGATGTAAGCACGCAGAGCGTCAAGGGGGTTGTAATCGATACGGTTTCAGGAAGGATTGCAGGCGAGGCGTCTGTCAGTTTCGGCAGGGATTTGCCTCAGTATTCCTCTCCCAACGGCTTCATTCCGAATGCCGATCCGCTTGTAAAACAGGCTGATCCCATGATGTGGCTTGACGGCCTTGAACTGATGTTCAAACTCCTTGCTTCTTCCGGGACATCCCTCTCCGAAATAACGGGAATTTCGGGCTCAGGCCAGCAGCACGGTTCCATTTATCTGAAAGGCGGTATTCCTGCTCTTGATTCGGAGAAATCACTGTCCGGACAGCTCACCCCGCTATTGTCGAGAATGTCCGCCCCGATCTGGATGGACCGTTCGACTTCCGCGGAATGCCGTGAACTCGAAGCCGCTTTCGGCGACAGGATGCAGCGCGACACGGGAAGCCCTGCCGTCGAGCGTTTCACGGGGCCCCAGATACGGAAGTTCGCCAAGGACAGCCCGCTGGCATATTCCGAAACAAAACACATACATCTTGTGAGTTCGTTCATGTGTTCAGTGCTTATCGGCGGAAATGCGCCAGTGGATTACGGCGACGGGGCAGGGATGAATCTGCTCAATCTCAAAGCATTGAAATGGGATGGCGAAATCGTCGCTTTCACGGCCCCGAATCTGCTGGAAAAGTTGCCGTCGGCGGTTCCGTCAAACACTGTTGCGGGCGGGTTGGACAAATACTTTTCAAAGTTCGGATTCCGTCCCGGGATTCCTGTTGTGATATGGTCGGGCGACAACCCGAACAGCCTGATCGGAGTCGGCGCATCCGACCCGGGAATAGCATGCATAAGCCTCGGTACAAGTGATACTTTTTTTGCTCCGATGCAGAGATTCACGACCGACCCGGAGGGATGCGGTCATGTATTTGGAAATCCGGCGGGCGGTTTCATGAGCCTGATCTGTTTCACCAACGGTTCTCTGGCCAGGGAAAGAGTGCGTCTCATGCATGATTCAAGCTGGGATTTCTTCGACAGCGAGGCCTGCCGCATTACCGCGCCGTTCAATGACGGTCGGCTGATCCTTCCTTATTTCGAGCCTGAAAGCACCCCTCTTGTCCTTTCCCCCGGGGCCAGATACAATTATGATTCGACTTCCGCGACTCCGGCTCAGAATATCCGTGCGATAATGGAATCCCAAGCGTTGAGTCTTCGCGTTCATTCAAAATGGCAGAACAGCGATGTCACACGCATCCGGCTTACCGGCGGAGGTTCGCAGTCACGCGGATTCCGCCAGATACTTGCGGATGTTTTTCAGGCTGACATTGAGAGTATTGCGGTCACGAATTCGGCGGGGCTTGGCGCTGCGATGCGTGCGGCAAATGCCGTCGAAAGTGTTCCGTTTGAAACTCTGGCCGGACAGTTTTCCGCGACCGAAGACAGAACCGCTCCTAATCGGTCATTGAAAACCGGATATGACCGGATGCTTGAGGAATACTCACGGTTTGAAAAATCGGTGACAAAATCCGGAAACAGAGATTAATTTCAATTTGTATTCTAAAGGCTAAAAATATCCTCGTTCAGAACCCGAGGTTCTGCCGCTGGGTTCGGGCGTGCGGAACGCCCGAGTTCTTTCCCGTATTGTCTTTTCTCCCTGCGTGGCGTTTGCGAAGCTGACCGCACGAGCTCCGACAGGAGCGAGAGCCACGCGGAAGAATCTTCCTTCCACGCTCTTTCTGCTTTGCGGTCTTTCTTCCCGGCGGCGTTATACGCCAGACGAGGGCTATTTTTGTCCGAGTAGCAGCCGCGAGTTATTTTGAACCGGGCGCTGAGGTGTTCCCACTGGTAAAGCTTGCGGATGGCGTCGAGGAAGAACCGGCGCAGGTCCGGCGGGGCGTCCTTGGCCTCGAAGAACTTGCGGCGGATGTGCCTCCAGCAGGCGCACTCGAAGACGCCTTCGCGGGTGAAGAGGTCGTCGTAGCCTTTGTAGGCGTCGGCGTGGATGTAGCCGCGGTAGTTGCCGAGGAACTCCCGTGGCCGTTTTTCACATCGGTCGCGGGTGAACTCGAAGATGCGCAGCGGCGGCCCGTCGCCGCCGGCAACGTAGACCCACATGCGGCCCTGGATGGCTTTGCCGGGGGCGCGAGGGGACAGGCAAATCCGCCCACACGCTGAAGCGTGAACTCCAGCCGGGGCGCTTTTCTCCTGTCCCCAAGCCGCTGTCCCCAAGCCGCTTCAGGGAAAACAGCACCCCCCCCTGTTTCCATCGACACAAACCCCGGCAACCGCCCGCGGCTATTCGTTCAACACGACCACCGCGTGGCCGTTGTTGGAGCAGTCCAGGACGATCAGGCAGCGGTCAGCCGCCACCAGCGCCGACCCGCCGATGTGGCGGATGTCAATGCCGGAGGCCGCCAACTTCCCCACGATCTGGCGGAGCATGCCCGGCTTGTTCGGGATTTCCACCAGGACCGCGTCCGCTTCATGGACCGCATACTTCCGGGCCTTCAGCGCGTCCCCGGCCCGGAGATTGTCGTCCGTCACCAGCCGGAAAACCGCCTTGTTGCCGTTGGCCTCGCCATGGACGGCGAGGATGTTGATGCCCTTGTCGGAAACCGTCTTCGCGACTTCCTGGAGCACGCCGATGTCATTGACGACCTCGACGACCAGCTCCTTGCCTTGTCTTGCGATTGTCATACGCACCTCCTTCACTCTCCTATCTGAACTGTAGCCCGGTTTGGGCCAGCCGGCAACCGGCCGCGGGGCGGCGGGCGGCCCGCCCACCAACTTCGCTCTTTTGCCAGGGTATGTTTTCCGGTAGATCCAACCCTCCGGATTCCCGCTCCGGACATGAAAGGAAACCCGATGCGGCTCGGCTTTTTCACCCCCCTTTACATGCCGGACGTGGGCGGCGCGGAAATCCTGCTGGACCGGCTGATCCGGACGTTGCTGGCCCGCGGGCACCACGTCGCCCTTGTCGCCCCGGCCCCCCGACATTGCCCCGGGACGCCGCCGCCCCTGCCCTACCCCGTGATCCGCACCCTGCGGCCGTTCTCCAAGCGGTGCCGCCTCCACTTCCTGCCGCCGCTGCTGTTCGCCCACTGGCGGCACCGCTTCGACGTGATCCATTGCCAGGACGAATTTTTTGCGCCCCCCGTGGCCCGGCTGTTCATGCGGCTCACCGGCGTGCCCTATGTCGTCCGCGCCGTGGGTGGCGGGTTTGATACGCTTGGGAACCGGCCCGATCTCGCCGGCCCGGTGCGCCGCGGCTTGGCGGGCGCCGCCTCCTGCATCGCCCAAGGCGAGTTCCTGCATGGGCAATTCATCCAGTATGGCGTGGAGCCGCGGCGCATCGCCACCATCCACAACGGCGTCGCTCCGGAGGAGGTTTGCGTGGACGGCCCCGCGCCGCGGCCGCCCCCCTACATCCTCTACACGGGCGGCCTGAAACGGATCAAGGGCTACGACCTCCTGCTGCGGGCCTGGGCTCGCATCCGCGCGGCCGCCGCCCCGGTGCGCCTGGTGATTGCGGGGCGCGACGACGAACTGGCGCACTACCGCCAGCTCTGCGCCGAACTGCAACTCCAGGAAGGGCGGGACGTGGAATACGCGGGCACCCTGGGCCGCCGCGAGGTCGCGCTGCACCTCCGCCACGCCCTCTTCTACGTCGGCCCCTTCCGCCGCGCCGCCTTCGCCAACGCGAACCTGGAGGCGATGATGGCCGGATTGCCGCTGGTCGTCACGGCGGTGGACGGCAACCTCCAGCAGGTGCGGGACGGCGTGGAAGGCCTCCTCGTCCCCCCGGACGACCCCGCGGCCCTCGCCGACGCCATGCTCCGTTTCTGCCGCGACGCCGAACTGCGAAGCCGCTGCGCCGCCGCCGCCGCCGCCCGCGCCCGGCGGGAATTCACTTGGGAGGCAATGGTGGATCGCTACGAGGCGCTGTATGCCTCGGTGGCGAACCGCCCGGGGGAGGGCCGGTGACCGCTCCCGGCGGCGGGCCGCGCCGCGCCAGCAACTCCAGCAGCTCCCGCCGGTTCGCCGCCGGCCCGCCCGGGCCCACCCGGTGGCGGTCCTGGGCGATGGCCTCGACGATGAACCGGCTGATGGCCGGCGAATAGTGTGTCGAGTCCTTGTAGTTGTCGTAGTTGCCGACGATCGCCTCGTCCGCCTGGAAGTCATACATTCGCACGTTCGGTTCCTGGAGGAGCCGTTCCTGGATCTCCTGTTTGAACTGGAGGAAAAGGGCGAGGTCGCCCGTCTCCTGATGCTTTTCCCACGCCAGCAGGGAATAAGGCGGAAAGAACAGGACGAAGGTGGCGGCCGGGTTCCGCCGGATCGGCTCCAACAGGTTGAATTCGAAGTTCGCCCGCATCGCGGCGAGGGTCGCCTGCCGCGCGGACTGGGCGCCCGCGGCGTCAGCGGCCTGCTCCCGTTCCGCGGCCAGCACCGCGGCCCAGCCGTACCGCCGCGTCCCATCCTCGAAGTCCCAGCTCCACATCCGGTCCGCATCGAGCTTGCGCCGGTATTTGGCTTTCTGGCTGAAATTGGCCTTGAGCAGGTCGGGCAGATGCTCGGCGAGCACCGTCCGGTTCCACAGGTAGCGGTAGTCGTTCCAGGGCGAGCGGTCGTACAAATAGCCGGGCAGCTCGACCCGGTGCTCCTCCACGCCGCGAGTGAAGGTGAAGATGTCCACGCCGGCGAGGACGTGGCGCACGGGATGCTCCTGGAACACCAGGCCGAGAATCGTGCGCATCGTCGCCGGGGTGCAGCCGGAAGGGGTGAGCTTGAGCCAGGTGCCGCCCAGCGCCCGCCGGAGTTGCGGGAGCTGGAAGTTCTGGCACATGGAGCTGCCGACCACCACGCTGTCGAAGTCGGCGTGGCGCACCAGCCCGGGAATCATCTGGTAGGCGTCGTCGTAGACTGGCTTGAGCCCGAAGAACGGCCGATGGTAGGCCAGGAAGGGGTCGAGCAGGAACACCGCCAGGCCGATGCCCCCAAGCGCCAGCGAACTCCAGAGGAGGACATGGCGGAGCCACCGCCAAGGTGGCATCGGGGTTGAGGGGAAGGAAAGCCGTTTCATCGCCGCCCGCCACTAAAAGTTGTAGTAGATGAAGGGACTGATCCGGCTCATGTAGAGCACCGAGACCACCAGCAGCGCCACCGTCGCCAGGGCGTTCCGCCGCGTCGGCTGGAAGGTGTGGTTGCGGGTGATGGCGTTCTTGCCCAGGAAGACAATCGCCAGGCCGGCGGCGAGCCAGAGCAGGAAATCGGCATCGTTCAGGCTCTCCGGCTTCAGCAGTTCCACCGGCCGCCAGGAGAAATCCCGCGAGGCGAACATCCCCCGCAGGACTTTCCCGGCATCCGCCATGGTCCGGGCCCGGAAAAAGACCCAGGCGACCACCACGAAGAGGAAGGTCAGCAATCGCCCGGCCCAGCGGTGCATGACGAAGCCGCGGTCGTTCCAGGCCCGCTGCGCCGTCACCGCCGCCCCGTGCAGGGCGCCCCACAGCACGAAGGTCCAGCCGGCGCCATGCCAGAGGCCGCTGACGAGGAAGGTCAGCATCAGGTTCAAATAGGTGCGCCAACTCCCTTTCCGGTTGCCGCCCAATGGGATGTAGAGATAATGCGAGAGGAAGCGCCCCAGGGTGATGTGCCAGCGGCTCCAGAACTCCTTGATGCTGCGGGCGCGGTACGGGGAATTGAAATTGACCGGCAGGTGGATGTTGAACATCCGGCCAATGCCGCCAGCCATGTCGCAGTAGCCGCTGAAGTCGAAATAGATCTGCAGGGTGTAGGCCAGGGCGGCCAGCCAGGCCGGCCAGAAGCTGAGTTCCGGCATGAGGTCGAACCCGCGGGTGGCCGCCTCCGCGAAGGTGTCCGCCAGCACCACCTTCTTGAAGAGACCGACCGCGAAGAGATGCAGCCCGGCCGCCAGGTTCAGCCCGTGCGGCTTCGCCCCCGCCGGGCGGTCGAACTGCGGCATCATCTCGTGGTGCAGCACGATCGGCCCCGCGATCAACTGCGGGAAGAAGAGGACGAACAGCGAATAGTTGAGCAGCGAGTAATGGGCCGGGCTTTCGCGGCGGTGGCAATCCACGATGTAGGAAATCTGCTGGAACGTGAAAAAACTGATGCCCAGCGGCAGCACCAGCCCCCGCAACGCCCAGTCCAGCCCCGTCAGGGCGTTCAGGTTGGCCACGGCGAAATCGTAGTACTTGTAATACCCCAGCAGCCCGACGTTCAACGCCAGGCCGCACGCCAGAACCCCATGCCGCCAAGCCGCCGCCGTGGACCGGCCCAGCCACCGGCCAATGCCGAAGTTGACCAGGATGGAACCGGCAATCAGCGGCAGGTAAGCTGGCCTGAACCAGCCATAGAAGAACAGCGACGCCGCCACCAGCCAGCCCCGCGGCAGCCACGGCCGCCCCGACCGGCTCAGGAGAAAATAGCCGGCGAGGACGACGGGCAGGAACAGGAAGATGAACTCATGGGAACTGAAGAGCATCTGCGAAGGCCCGCCCCGCGTTTTCCCTCCCGGTCACCCGCACACGATCCGGCGCAGGTTCTTCTTGCCGGCCTTGAGCACGATGGCGCCGTCCCGGAGGTCGGCGGCCGTGACCAGCCGCCGCTCGTCCGCCACCTTCTCGCCGTTGATGCTGGCGCCGCCGCCCTTGATCAGCCGGCGCGCCTCGCCGCCGGAGGCGCAGAGGCCGCAGTCGGCAAAGAGCTTGAAGGCGGGGATGCCCGCCGCCAGCTCCGCCGCCGGCACCGTAAAGGTCGGCAGCTCCGCCGCCGCCTCGTCCGGACGGATGGCGCGGAGGGCGCTGCTGGTCTCAATCTTCCCCTCGGGGTCGGCGAAGCCGAACTCGGCGCCGGCGGCGAGGTAAGCCTTTTCCGCCGCCGCGGCGCCATGCGCCAGCCGGGCCGCCTCGAAGGCCAGGATCTCCTTGGCGCGGTTGCGCCCGGCGGCGGACTCCGCGGCGGCCAGCCGCTCCACCTCGGCCATCGGCAGCTCGGTGAAGAAGGCGAGGAGCCGCCGGAGGTCGGCGTCGTCGGCGTTGCGCCAGAACTGGTAGTAGGCGTAGGGGCTGGTCCGCTCCGGGTCGAGCCAGACCGCGCCGGCGGCGGTCTTGCCGAACTTCTGCCCGTCGCCCTTGAGCAGCAGCGGGAAGGTCAGGGCGTGCGCCTCGCGCCCGAGCAGGCGGCGGATCAGGCCGGTGCCGGCGACGATGTTGCCCCACTGGTCCTGGCCGCCGCACTGCAGCTCGCAGCCGCGGTCGCGCCGGAGGATGTAGAAGTCGTAGGCCTGGAGCAGCAGGTAGTTGAACTCCAGGAAGCTCAGCCCGCTTTCCAGCCGCTGCTTGACCGACTCGGCCTGGAGCATCTGGTTGACGCTGAAGTGCCGGCCGATGTCGCGCAGGAAGTCAATGTAGCGCAGGTCGCGCAGCCAGTCGGCATTGTTGACCAGCTCCGCCCGCCCCTCGCCGAAGTCGAGGAAGCGGGCGAGCTGCCCTTGCAGGGCGCGGACGTTGGCATCCACCGCCTCCACCGTCAGGAGCTGGCGCGCCTCGGTCTTGCCGGAGGGGTCGCCCACCATGCCGGTGCCGCCGCCGACCAGGGCGATGGGGCGGTGGCCGCACTTCTGCAGCCAGCGCATGGCCATCACCGGCAGCAGGTGGCCGATGTGCAGGCTGTCGGCGGTCGGGTCGAAGCCGACGTAGAAGGTCACTGGCCCCTCGCCGAGCCGCGCCCGCAGCCGCTCGGAGTCCGTGCTCTGGTAGATGAAACCGCGTTCCTGGAGGGCGTCGAAGGCGTTCATGGGAGGGGGGATGGAAAGGCTGGCCGGGCGTGGTTTGGGGAAATGGATAAGGTAATGCCGCAACCGCCCCCGGCCATGCCCGACGGGGCGGGGGCCAGCGCTGACGAATTTCCTCTGAGCTTGCCGCGGTCATCGGGCTGCGCGACGGTTTCGGCGCGTTTCGGGCAGGCGCGGCCGCCCTGGCCCTAGCCATGCTCCATCCCGTAGCCGCCGTCGGGAACGTCACCCGGTCCGGACGCCGGCGCGGGTCGCGGACATCCTTCAGCCACTGGAGGAATTTGGGGAAAAGGCCGCGGGCGTCCAGGTGCCGCCAGGAGCGCTCCCGCGTTTGGGCAGCCGCGGGCGGGACAAGCTCGTCGGCGCCGGGCCGCCGCCCATGGGCAACTCCCCCCGCCCCGGCCGCGAAAAACCGAGACAATATCAGCTTGGGGACAAGCATGTTGCAAACGCCGGTGTGGAAAACCCTCGGCTGTTGGCCTGGGAAGACCTCCCCGGATCGGCTACGTCACTCCCGGATTCGTGCTCACGCCGACCCACCCAAACCCCGGAAGAGCCAAAAAAATGCGTCACGCCCCAAACCGGGCTTGCATTTTCCGCTCCCCTCGCTTTAGTAGGGAGTGTGAGGAAAGGCCAATGTGGCCGGGTACCCTTCAAAATGAGGAAAGGAGGGCAGCGGAGACGGACAAGATTCTGATGTGCCAACTGTAGTTATGGTGGTTCGAAGGTTCCCGAAAAACGTGCCCTCTTCATTCCGTTGGGGGGGATGACCAGGGCCAAGAAACCCAACCCCAGGCAGAAGGATGCAAATCATGAAGAAAGTCATCGCCCTGTTCTCGCTGTGCGCCGCCGTCATGGCTTCCGTGGCCAGTGCGGCCCCGGCCTGTGTCCCCGACGCCGAACTCGCCGTCATCCTCAAGGGGACAATCCAGGACAAAGTCCACTTCACCAACGACGGCGCGCCCTGCGTCGAGTGGGACGACACCAAGCGCAAGCTCGACGTCTACGTCGCCCTCTGCTACACCGAAATCGACTGCACCTACTGCGACCAGACCGAGCACATTGACGCGGATCGCAGCGGCATCGTCCTGGTTGACAAGGCCGCTGGCGAGATCGTCTGGGGGGGGAGCTTCGCCGAACTCGGCGAGGGCGGCTATGAACTGCTCTGCCTCGGCAGCAACGACATCGCCCTGGGCCTGGATCTGGACGAGTACGGCTGGATCGTCCTGACCGGCAAGCGCGACTGCAAGTACGGCATCAAGTCGCTCGCCGGCGTGGGGATCAACATGTGGGAAGGTGACTGCTACGGCGAAGTCGCCATCACCGACCTCAAGCTGCGCCGCGACGACAGCCTGACCAAGAAGCTCTACAGCTCCCAGGTCGACAACCCCTACTGCCCGGACTGCACCGAGCAGTCCACGCCCTGCGAAAACCTGGAAGCCGTCCTCATGCAAGCCCTGGCGCGGAAGTACAAGTGGCTCAATGACGGGCCGGTCTAATGCCTGACAGCCTCGGATTCCGAGGCTCCGGTTGCCGCGGGGGAATCGCCCCCTAGGCGGCCCAAGACGGGGGCCTTGGCTTGCCAAGGCCCCCGTTTTCTTGGAAAGCCGCTGGCAACGGCTGCCCGCACCCAGCGGCCCCCGGCGAAACCTTGGGCCTGGGCGCCGGGCAACGGCCGTGCATCCCCCCGTCGCCGACGGGCGCCGCTTCCCCGCCACCCGGGGAAGAAACTTGCATTTCCCCCATTCCCCGCTTTTAGTAACGGGTTATGGAAAGGCCGACTCGGCCGGGTTACCCTTCAAACCGGAGGAAAGGAGGGCTGCGGTGAGCGACAGATCCTGATCTGGCATCTGTGGTTTTTGGTGGTTCGAAGGTTCCCGAAAAACGTGCCCTCTTCATTCCGTTGGGGGGGATGACCAGGGCCAAGAAACCCAACCCCAGGCAGAAGGATGCAAATCATGAAGAAAGTCATCGCCCTGTTCTCGCTCTGCGCCGCCGTCATGACTGCCTTTGCCAATGCCAACGGCGGCCTCCTTCCCGGAGATGCCTGTTTTCCTGGGTCGGAACTCGCCGTCATCCTCAAGGGGACAATCCAGGACAAGGTCCACTTCACCAACGACGGCACGTCCTGCGTCGAGTGGGACAACACCAAGCGCAAGTACGACGTCTACGTCGCCCTCTGCTACGAGGAAATCGACTGCACCGACTGCGACCAGACCGACCACATTGACGAGGACGCCAGCCAGATCGTCGTGGTTGACAAGGCCCATGGCACGTTCGTCTGGGTGGGGACCTTCGCCGCCCTCGGCGATGACGCCTATAAACTGCTCTGCCTCGGCAGCAACGACATCGCCCTGGGAATTGACCTGGGCGATCTCGGCGGGTTCGTCATGACCGGCAAGCGCGACTGCAAGTACGGCATCAAGTCGCTCGCCGGCGTGGGCATCAACATGTGGGAAGATGACTGCGACGGCGAAGTCGCCATCACCGACCTCAAGCTGCGCCGCGACGACAGCCTGACCAAGAGGCTCTACAGCTCCCAGGTCGGCAACCCCTACTGCCCGGACTGCACCCCGCAGTCCACGCCCTGCAAAAAGCTGGTAGCCGTCCTCTGGGAGTACCTGGAACGGAAGTACCCGAACCTCTTTCAACAACCACCAGACTGAGTGACATCGCCCCGGGCTGACCCCGGCGGCAGCCCAAGACGGGGGCCTTGGCTTGCCAAGGCCCCCGTTTTCTTGGAAAGCCGCTGGCAACGGCTGCCCGCACCCAGCGGCCCCCGGCGAAACCTTGGGCCTGGGCGCCGGGCAACGGCCGTGCATCCCCCCGTCGCCGACGGGCGCCGCTTCCCCGCCACCCGGGGAAGAAACTTGCATTTCCCCCATTCCCCGCTTTTAGTAACGGGTTATGGAAAGGCCGACTCGGCCGGGTTACCCTTCAAACCGGAGGAAAGGAGGGCTGCGGTGAGCGACAGATCCTGATCTGGCATCTGTGGTTTTTGGTGGTTCGAAGGTTCCCGAAAAACGTGCCCTCTTCATTCCGTTGGGGGGGATGACCAGGGCCAAGAAACCCAACCCCAGGCAGAAGGATGCAAATCATGAAGAAAGTCATCGCCCTGTTCTCGCTCTGCGCCGCCGTCATGACTGCCTTTGCCAATGCCAACGGCGGCCTCCTTCCCGGAGATGCCTGTTTTCCTGGGTCGGAACTCGCCGTCATCCTCAAGGGGACAATCCAGGACAAGATCCACTTCACCAACGACGGCGCCACCTGCGTCGGGTGGGACAAGACCCGCCGCAAGTACGACGTCTACGCCGCCCTCTGCTACACCGAAATCGACTGCACCGACTGCGACCAGACCGCGCACATTGATCCGGACCGCAGCTTTATCGTCCTGATTGACAAGGCCCATGGCACGGTCGTGAAGCTGAGCTTCGGCGAACTCGGCGAGGACGCCTATGAACTGCTCTGCCTCGGCAGCAACGACATCGCCCTGGCAATTCACCTGGGCCAATTCGATCTCGGCTGGTTCGTCCTGACCGGCAAGCGCGACTGCAAGTATGGCTTCACCTCCCTCTCCGGCGTGGGGACAGACCTCTGGGAAGTGTGGTGCTACGGCGAAGTCGCCATCACCGACATCAAGGTGCGCCGCGACGACAGCCTGACCAAGAAGCTCTACGGCTCCCAGGTCGGCAACCCCTACTGCCCGCAATGCACCGAGCAGTCCACGCCCTGCGATAAGCTGGATGCCGTCCTCATGGAGTACCTGACCAAGAAGTACCCTAACATCTTTCAAGACATGCATGATGGATGAGTGACATCGCCCCGGGCTGACCCCGGCGGCCGCCCACGACGGGGGCCTTGGCTTGCCAAGGCCCCCGTTCCGGTTTTGCATTCGTTGGCGGGCAGGGTAGGTTACGGAACCCCGGCAATCAGACGTGCGGAAAGGACGGCTGGCGATGCGGAATAAATGGCGGCGACCACTTTTTCTGGGGTTGGCAGTGGGGCTGGCGGCGGTCGCTGTCAGCGGCTGGTGGTGGCGTCACCGGCCGCCGGCGGAAACCGCGGCTGGCGGCAAGCCCCCGCCGGCAGCGGCGCGCCCCGCGCCGGTTGAGCCGGCAAAGCCCAAGCAGCCCCCGACCCTGGCCAGCCGCATCCCCCTGGCACTGAAGGCCACGGCAAAGAAGCCGCCCGTGGAGCGCCGTACCTACCGCCCCCTGACCGAGGAGGAGGCCGGGGAACTGCGGCAGGCCAAGGCCGCCTGGGCCAGCGCCGATCCGGACAAGCGCCTCGACGCCTTGCTTTCCCTGCGCGAGATCTGCCACCCGGACGTGCTGGAGATTGTGCGCCAGGCCTTGCTGGAGAAGGATCCGGATCTGCGCCGGGCCGCCATGGAATGCCTGGAGGACTACGCCGCGGCCGAAATCGCGCCGCTGGTCCAGACCGCCATCAAGGATGAAGACCCGGACGTGCGCCTGGCGGCCATCCGCGCCTTGGGCGGCCTCGAGGCGAAGGTGGCGGCCGAGGCCCTCGCCGCCGCCATCGGCGACCGCGAAGCCGAGGTGCGCCAGGAGGCCTTCGACCTGCTGGCGGCGAAGCCGGCGGAAGTCCAACGCCCCGTTTTGCAGGCGGCCCTACAATCAAGCAGCCCGGTTGTGCGTTTGAAGGGCGTGGAGCTGCTGCGCGGCCAACCGTCGCCGGCGACCATGGACATCCTCCTGGAAGGGCTGAAGGACAAGGATCCGAAGGTGCGTGCCGAAGTGGCGGAGACGGTGGAGTTCTTCGTCTCCCAGTCGTTCAAGGACTATGCGCAAGCCAAGGCCTGGTGGGACGCCCACCGCGGCCAGTACGACGACGAACTGTTCGAGAAATGGTGAAGGCCGAACCCATGCTCCAGTCACGCCCATTCACGCTCATGGAAATGCTGGTGGTGCTGGCCATCCTCGCCTTGCTGGCGGCCATTGCCACCCCCGCCTATTTCACCTATCTGGAGAACTCGAAGGTCAAGGCGGCCAAGACCCAGGTGAAAATGCTGGAACAGGCCGCGCTGGCCTACCAGCTCGACGTGGGGCGGCTGCCCAAGTCGCTGGAGGAGCTGGTCCGCAATGTGGACGGTTCCCGGAAATGGAACGGCCCCTACCTGAGCCAGAACCTGCTGCCCAAAGATCCGTGGGACGGCGACTTCACGCTCATCGTCCCCGGCACCCATGGCCGCTTCGACATCCTCAGCTATGGCAGCGACGGCCAGCCGGGCGGCAGCGGCACGGCCGCCGACATCGGCAACTGGGCCGAGGCGGAGAAATAGGGGGGATGCCCGGCGCCATGGGATCGCTCCGGCGGCACGGCTTCACCTTGGTCGAGCTGGTCGCGGTGCTGGCCATCCTGCTGCTGCTGGCGGGGCTGGCGACCGTGGCGGTCGGGCGGCAGCCGGCCTTCCTCTCCCTCGCGGCCGCCGCCGGCGAGGTGCGGGTCTTCCTGGATGAGGCCCGGCGCGAAGCGATGGTGCGCGGGGTGGAACGCCAAATTTCGGTGCGCAACGACGGGCGCCGGCTGGAACGGGGCGCCGGCGACGACTTCGCGGCCCTCCAGATCCCGGACGGCATGGAGCTGCAAGTCGAGGGTGCCGCCGCCCCGGACGGGGCCGCCCCGGCCATCCGCTTCTTCCCCGACGGCACCGGCGCCGGCCCGCGGCTGCGCCTGGGCCAGGGCGGCCAGGCGCTGCGGATTGCCGTGTCGCCGCTCACCGGCCAACCCACGGTCCACGAGGAGGCGGAGTGACCATGAACGGCGCCCGCCCCTTCACCCTGCTCGAAGTCGTGCTGGCCCTGGCCGTGCTGGCCATCGGCCTGCTGGCGGCCATGGCGCTCCAGAACACCGCCGTGCTCCGGGTGGCAAAGGCGCGGGATGCCTGGAACCGGCAACACCGACTGGCGCAGGCGCTGGAGTTCCATCTCCTGGCCGGCCCCAAGGCGCCGCTGCCGGCAACGGTGTTCGACTATCCCGGCTGGCGCGCCGCCTGCACCGTGGCGGAACCCGAGGGATTGCCGGCCGGCGTGCCCGCCGTCCAAGGCCAGTGGCGGCTGGCGACCGTCACCGTGGACCTGATCCAGGATGGGCAAACGGTGGACGCCGCAACCGTGGACATGCTGTTGCGGAGCGAGGACCTTGAGTGATGGCAACTCCGCGGCAACGGCGCTATACCCTCCTGGAACTGCTCCTCGCGGTGGCGATCTTCGCCCTGCTCCTTCTCGCCGCCGGCTTCGGCATCGCCGCCGTGCAGAAGAGCTGGGAAACCGTCAGCCGCCACAGCCGCCGGCTGGCCGAATGCCAGGCCATCGACACGGCCGTGGGGCTGGCCTTCCGCAACGCCGTGCCCTTCACCTGGCCCGACCGCGACAGCCGCACCGAGCGCCCGGTGTTCAGCGGCGACCCGGCCACCCTGCTCCTCGCCTACCGCCACCGCGTCGGCGACGCCGCGGCCGGCGGGCTGCGCTTCCTTTGCTTGTACGTGCAGGACAATGAGTTGCGCGCACTCTACCGCCCCCGCCCCTTCGCCGCCTGGCTGCCCCCCCCAGCCACCGCCGCCGACACCCAGGAGGAAGCCCTGGCCGAAGGCGTCGAAGCCATTTCCTTCCTCTATGCCGACCGGAGCGGGAACGAAATCCGCTGGACCAACGACTGGGACGAGGGGAAAAACCCGAACCTGCCCCTGGCCATCCAGCTCGAAGTCCGCTGGCAGGACGGCCAGGTCGAACGCTGGCTGCGGCGGACCGCCGGCGGCGGCCGGCGCACCAGCCACGGCGTCCGCCTGGAGGCAATTCCATGATCATTGTCCTTGCCATCCTCGCCCTGGCGGCGCTGCTGGCCGGCGCCACGGTCTCCGAATCGCAGCTCGCCGCGGGCATGGCCCACACCGCCAATGACCAGGAACGGGCGGCCTGGCTTGCGGAAAGCGCCGTCAACCGCACCCAGTGGCTGCTGCTCCAGGACATCACGGCCTACCCCGACCGCACCCTCGACCAGCCCACCACCCCAACCGGCCTCGACAGCCGGGAGCGCTTCCGGGCGGACGGCGTGGCCCATCGGTTCCCGCGGGCGGACGGCGACTGCACCGTCACGATCACCGACATGGCCTCCGGCTGGGACTTGAACCTGGCGGCGGCCGGCACTGCCGGCCTCCAGACGCTGGGCGACCTGTTCAGCCGCGAACCCGCCCGGCGCGAGGCGTTCACCGACCTGCTGGACAAGATCCAGGACTACAGCGACACCGACGACCTGGTGCGCCGCCACGGACTCGAACGGGAAGACTACGCCCGGGCCGGTCAGGCGCCGCTGCCACGCAATGCCCAGCCACAATTCCGCGAGGAATTGCTCTGGATCCCCGGCGCCGCCGACTTCTTCCCGGCGGATCCCGGGAGCGGACGGCTGCCGGAGCTGCGCCTCGTCCCACCCCCCGGCCTGGCCCGGCCAGCACCCAGCTTGAGGCCCTCCTTCTTCACCGCGACGGAACGGCTGCTCCGCGCCCGGCTGGGGCTGGACGAGACCGCGGCCAAGACCGTGCTCGACGCGCGCCGGCGCTGGCAGGAGGAGGCGATCCCCCTCGAATCCAGCCTCGACGCCAGCCTCCGCAGCCGCCTGCGCCAGGAATTCCTCTTCCGCGAGTCCGGCTATTACACGGTCACCGCCACCGCCACCGCCGGCGAAGGCCGGCCGGGCCGCACCCTGGTGGCCTCCTTCCGCGCCGACCGCACAATGGCTTCCCCCTTTTTGCGTTACCATGAATGGCAATGGCAGTGAGCCCGGGCCGCGGGCGGAGTTCCGCTACGGCGGTTCGCATTTGGGCAACACGGCTTATATTGCGCGGCAGTGGATTTGCGGCACACTTTGGGGAGGATGACGCCTGCTCTCCGGGACCGCCCGGCTGGAATCACGGAATGGCTTGGAATCCAAATGCTTGTGTAAGCTATAGCTGGGATGCCGCCGGCCAGGCCGCGGGGCTGAGCCTGGCCCGCGCCGGAAACCGGCTCCACGTCCGGGCCGTCGCCCGGGAAAGCGGGCCGGAACCGCTCCCCGCCAAGCTCGGCAAGCTGGCCCGCGCCTTGAATCCGGCCGGCACCCTGGTGGCGGTCGCGGGCGGGCATCTGCCGGGGCTGTTCTGCACGGAGTTCAACCTCCCCGTCCGCCGGCTGGCCCCCGCCGACCTGACGTTGGCGCTGGAACAGGAGCTGCCGCTGCATCTGCCGTGTCCGCTGGCCGATGTGGCTTGGACTTGGCGCGTGGTGGAAGACCATGGCAAGGCCGGCCCCTGCCGCATCCGGGTGGCCGCGCTCCCCCGGGCGGATTGGGAGCGCCTGCTGGAAGGGCTGGCGGCGGCCGGCCTCACCCTTGACGCCGTGCTCCTCCCCTGGATGGCCATTGACCCGCTCCTCGCCGGCAAGGACGTCGCCCTGCCCGCCGCCGACCCCGAGGCAACCCTGCTCGCCCCCGGCACCGACGGCTGCCGCCAGCTCAAGCCTGCCGCCGACCCCAAGGCGGTGCCCACGCCGGAACGGCTGGCCCCGCCGGGCGGCAAAGTGGAACTCCCTCCCGATTTCCCGGCGGACGGAGCGCTGCTCACCGCCCTGCTGCTCGGCGCCGCCACTCTCGACGGTGCCTGCCTGGCCGACCATGCCGGACTGCTGCCGCTGCCGGCTACGCTCCAGCCCCGCCGCTACCGCGGCTGGAAGCTCGCCACCGCCAGTTTCGGGGTTTTGGCCGCCTTGCTCGCCCTGCTGCTGGCCGGCCGCTGGTGGCTCGATGGCCGCGCCCGGATCGCGGCGCTGGCGGCGGAACGCACCGCGGCCGGCAACCACCTCAAACAGCTCCAACTGGAACGCACCCGCCATGCGGCGCTCGATGACCTGCTGGAGCGGGCCAGTGCGGTCGCCGCCGGCGACCCGGACCTCCTGCCGGTGCTCGCCTTCCTCGCCCAGCGGCTGCCGGACGAGATGTGGCTCGCCTCCTTCACCAGCGCGGACAACCGGAGCGACGTGGATCTCCGCGCCCGCGGCGAGTCGGATGATGCCCTGATGGAACAGCTCGCCAACTCGCCACTCTTCACCATCGACACCGTCAACAAACGCCGGAACCCCGACGGCACCACCCAGCTTTCCCTGAAACTGAAGCGCACGACGCCCGAGCTTGCCCTGGACCGGCTTGAACCGCTGGTTCCTTGACGAGGATTTCCGCCGCATGAACCCGGCCACCCGCAGCCAACTCACTCCCCGCCAGACCGTGGCCATCGCGGCGGCGGCCCTGCTCCTCGGCGCCGGCACGGTTGCGGCCGTGCGCCTGGCCCCGACGGCGGCCCGCGTCTCCCAGGCCCGGAACCAGCTCGCCGTCCAGCGGGAGAACCTCCGCCAGGCCCAAGCCCAGGCGGCGGCCCGGCAGACGCGCCGGGCCAAGTTCCAGGCGAACCACGACGACTGCTGGATCCCCGCCCGCCATGGCAACGCCGAAACGGCGCTGGGCAAAATCGTCGAGGAAGCCGCCCGCCAGGCCGGCATCCGCCTCACCACCTTGGGCGAAGTGCGGGCCACCTCCCAAGGCGGTGAAGGGGTCGGCGTCCTCGAACTCACGGTCGGCGCCACCGAGCCGATGGAGGGGATTGCCCGCTTCCTCGCGGAACTGGCCAAGGCCAAGCCCCAGTTCCACTGGCAACGCTGCACCCTGCGGCCGGACAACCCGCGGGCGCCGCGCAACATCGTCCTGGCCGGCACCCTGCGGGTGGTCACCCTCACGGATCCCGCCGTCGCGGAACTGGCCGCCGCCGGGGAGGGCCGGCCATGAAACCGCTCCACATCCTGCTCTGTTTCCTCCTGGCCGCCACGGCCGGCACCTTCGCCGTGCTGAACCTGCGGTTCACGCCGGCGCCATCGGAGTCGCCGGCATCCCTGCCGCCGCCGGCCGTCAGCCCGGCCACCGCCGCCGCCGCCGACCGCCACCGGCGCGAGCTTGGCGAGAGCGCCGCCGTCACCATCCTGACGGAGAAAAACCCCTTTTCCCCGAACCGCGGCGCGGCCGGGACCGCCGCCGCCGACCCGGGCCGCCGGGCGGACATGGAACTGGTCGGCATCGTTCGCGCCGGCGCGGTCCAAGGCGCCCTGATCCTGGAACGGCAGAGTGCCGCCACCGGCGGCAAAACCCAGTTCTGCGCCCTCGGCCAGACGCTGGCCAACGGCTTCACCTTGCGCGAACTGGCGCTGGACCGCGTCGTCCTCCAGCGCCGCGGCGAGGAGGCGGTGCTGCGGCTGGATCCCAGCAGCCCCGAAAGCCGGCGGCGGCGGGCCGGCGGCGGCGAGGCCGAAACCACGCGAGCCAGCGCCCCACCAACCACCGAAAAACCGGCGGTGGCCACCACCGCCACCACCACCGCCGCCAAAGCCCCGGAGGCCACGGCCACGCCGCCAGTCATGGATGACGCAATCCGGGAACGCTGGCGCGCCGCCCGCCAGCGCCTGATGGAAGGACGTGGTGACGAGGCCCGGCGGGAAGGCGGCGGCCGCCGCGGAACCCGCGGCGACCTGCCGCCAGACTACAACCCCAGCGGCATCGAACCGGTGCCCCGGATGGCGCCAGTGCCCGAATGAGCCAGAGCCACTCGAAGGGCACAAAAACCGCCCGCCGCTGATTCCCCAGTTTCCAGTTTCCAGTTTCCCAAAGCATGGGGCCTCCCAAATGAAACGATTCCTTTCCCTCCCCGCCGCGCTGCTGACGCTGGCGCTCCTCGCCGCGCCATCCTGCCAAACGCCGGCCCCGGCGGCGGCGCCGCCGCCGGCCGCCGCCGCGAGCCGGCCGCCGCCCGCCCGCCCAGCCGCCGCCCCGGAGCCCGCGGGCGATCCGCTGGTCACCGACCTCGTCGCGGCGCCGCAGCTCACCGCCGGCCGCGGCGCCGAGCTGGCGCTGCCGGCCGCCGCGGCCACCGCCGCGGCACCCGCGCCGGCGGCACGCCCGCCGTTCTATGAACCGTATCTGGGGGAGAAGCCGGACGCGCCGCTGCCCGAGCCGGCCCTGCTCGCCTTCGACGCCGCCCCGCTCGCCGACCTCGTCCCGGCCTTCGCCAAGATTCTGGGGTTCAACTACTTGCTTGACCCAAGCCTGAAGGGGGCGGTCACCATGTCCGTCCACGCCAACATGTCCCGGCGCCAACTTTGGCAGATGTTCGACCGGCTGCTGCAACTTTCCGGGGCCTATGCCTCGCCCGAGGGCGGCGTGCTCCACATCCTGCCGTTCAGCAAGCTGCCGCAGGAGCGGCGGCTGCTGGCCGCGGGCGCGGAACCTGCCGCTAACGTCACGGCGGCGCTGTTGCCGCTGCGCTACGCCTCCTCCAAGGACGTGCTGGAGAAGCTCAAGCCGTTCCTCACCGAAGGCGCCACCGCCATCGACCTGCCGGGGCGCAACGCCCTGCTGCTGGTCGAGCCCGAGGCCAACCTCGCCCGCGTCCGCGCCCTGCTGCCGCTGCTGGACCAGCGGAACAAGGCCGGCTGGCCCAAGGCCGTGATCCCCTGCCGCAACGTCTCCGCCACCCGCATCCGCAACGAACTCGCGGCGCTGCTGCCGGTGCTCGGCTTCCCGGTCACCACCGACCCCGCCGGCGGCGAACCCGGCGCCATCCAGCTCCAGATCCTCGACCGGATGCAACTGCTGGTGGCCGCCGCCGCCACCGAAGAGGCCCTGGCCGAAGTGAAACAATGGGTTGCCGTCCTCGACCGCACCGACGTGGGCGAGCAGGAGGCGCTCTACATCTACAAGGTGATGAACGGCAAGGCGGACGAACTGCTGCCGATGCTCCAGGGGATGTTCGTGGTCGAAAGTGCCACGGTGGTCGCCGGCAGCAGCACCGCCTCCGCCCAGGGCGGCGGCGCCACCACCACGGCCACGACCCAGGAGCCAGCCGGCGCCACCCCGGGCCGGCGCACCGGCACGGGCGGCGGCACCGCCGCCCGCGGCGAGACGGCCGGAACCGCCGCCACGGCGCGCCCGCCCCAGCCCGCCACGGCCACCGCCGCCACCGGCGCCGCCGGCCAGGCCGCGCCCGAGGCCGGCCCCGCCAGCGTCTTTGAAATCCCGGTCAAGATCGTGGCCGATTCCGCCCAGAACCGCCTGCTGATCCGCACCGTGCCCCGCGTCTACGCCATGCTCAACGCTTTCCTCAGCCGCCTGGACACCGCCCCCTCCCAGGTCCTGCTCGAGGTGGTCGTCTCCGAGGTCACCCTCACCGAAAGCACCCAGTTCGGGCTGGAGTTCAGCACCAAAGGCACCGCCCACGGCAGCTACACCTCAATCTTCGGCACCAACTTCGCCGCCCTCGCCCCCGGCGTCACCCCCCCCGCGGATCTCGACAGCGGCCTCACCTACTGGGTCAGCGACCCGCTCAACCCGACCCAGAAGTTCGCCTACCTCCGCGCCCTCGCCGGCACCGGCAAGATCGAGGTCATCTCCAGCCCGCAGGTGGTCGTCACCAGCAACACCACCGCCACGATCCAGGTGGGGGACAAGGTGCCCCTGGTCGCCAATGAAATCTCCGACACCGCGTCGTCCCCCACCCCGGACAGCACCTCGCTGCGCCGCACCTACCAGTACGAGGACACCGGCATCATCCTCAAGGTCACCCCGCGCGTCACCAAGGGCGGCCTCATCGCCCTGGAGATCGACCAGGAGGTCTCCGACGCCGTCAAGACCAAAAGCTCAAACATCGACTCCCCCACCATCCAGAAGCGGCGCATCGAGACCGCCCTCGCCCTCCGCGACGGCAGCACCCTCTTCGTCGGCGGCCTGATCCGCAGCCGCAAGCTCGACAACCTCAGCTCCATCCCCTTCCTGGTCAAGGTGCCCGTGCTCAACCGCATCTTCGGCTACACTGAGAAGGAGGACACCAAGACCGAGCTGGTCATGATGATCACCGGCAAAATCGTCCATGAGGAAAGCCCCCTCGAAGGGATGCTGCGCCGCTACAAGCAGACCCTCGACGCCTACCGCAACCAAGGACTGGAATTCTGACCATGCCCGCCGCCGCCGCCAACCGTCTGTCCGACCCGCACGCGCTGGAGGTGGCCCTCCAGGCCGAGCTGACCCGCCGGCAGCCGGACTATCCCGCCCTGCTGGCGGCCGGCCAGTCCCGGCGGCAGGTTGACGGCGAACTCTGCGCCCACGGCACCCTCACCGAACCGGAGCTGCTCGCCGCCTACGCCCGCGCCACCGGCCTGCCGGTCAAGCCCGAGGACGAGATCGGCCCGGTCGAACGCCTGCCCGGCGTCTCCCCCGAGTTCCTGGCCCACAACGGCTGCATCCCCCTGCGCCGCGAGGACGGCCGCCTGGAATTGCTGGTGAGCGACCCCTACCGCCTCCCCGAACTCGCCATCGCCTTCCGCCGGCTCTTCGGACTGGAAATCCAGTTCACCCTCGGCCGGCGCGCCACCGTCGAACGGCTGATCGCCACCGTCTACGAGAACGCCGGCGAGGCCGCCGGGGAAGCGGCGCTGGCCAGCGGCGACAGCGAGGAGGCCCTGCGCACCCTCGCCAGCGAGGCCAAGGTCGTCCGCTTCGTCACCGACCTCTTCACCCGCGCCGTGGAAATGGAGGCCAGCGACATCCATGTCGAGCCCGAGCCATCCCGCCTGGTCGTCCGCTTCCGCATTGACGGCCTGCTCCAGGAAGCCGCCACCGCCCCCGCCAGCCAATTCCCTGCCGTCGCTTCCCGCCTCAAGCTCATCGCCGGCATGAACATCGCCGAAAACCGCCTCCCCCAGGACGGCCGCATCCACGAGCGCATCGGCCGCCAGGAACTCGACATCCGCGTCAGCACCATCCCCACCATGGGCGGCGAAAGCATCGTCCTCCGCCTGCTGCGCAAGGAGTCCATGCAGTACGACCTCGCCCGCGGCGGCATGGCCGAGCCCCTCCGCCGCCGCTTCGAGCAACTCACCGACCTGCCCCACGGCATGATCCTGGTCGTCGGCCCCACCGGCTCCGGCAAGACCACCACCCTCTATTCCGTCATGGCCCGCCTCAACACCCCCGACGTGAAGGTCATCACCATCGAGGATCCGGTCGAATACCGCCTGGAACGCCTCTCCCAGATGCAGGTCAACCCCAAGATCGGCCTCGACTTCGCCAACGGCCTGCGCAACATCGTCCGCCAGGATCCCGACATCATCCTCGTCGGCGAAATCCGCGACCGCGATACCGCCGAAATCGCCATCCACGCCGCCCTCACCGGCCACCTCGTCTTCAGCACCCTCCACACCAACGACGCCGCCGGCGCCATCAGCCGCCTCCTCGACATGGGCGTCGAAGGCTTCCTCATCGCCTCCGCCCTCGCCGGCATCCTCTCCCAGCGCCTCGTCCGCAAAACCTGCACCGCCTGCGCCGGCAGCGGCCAGACCAGCGCCGGCCGCTGCAAAACCTGCGCCGGCACCGGCTACAAGGGGCGGACCGGCATCTTCGAGCTGCTGGCCGTTGACGACGCCATCCGCCAAGCCATCAACCGCCATGCCTCCAGCAGCGAAATCGCCGAAATCGCCCGCCAGCACGGCATGACCCCCATCGTCGAGGACGGCAAGGCCAAGGTCGCCGCCGGCATCACCACCGCCGTCGAACTCGCCCGCGCCGTCCACGAATGAAACCGCCCCGACTCCCCTCCCCCAACCCATGCCCCAGTTCAAGTTCAGAGCCGCCGATCCGGAGGGACGCGTCGCCGACCTGCTCATCGAGGGCGACGGCGAGGCGGACGCCCTCGCCCGCCTCCGCGCCCGCGGCTGCCTCCCCCTCCAATCCCTCGGCCCCGCCGAAAACCTGGCCACCGCCGGCGGCTTCCCCTGGGGCCGCCAGAGCTTCGACGCCTGCGACTTCACCGCCCGCCTGGAACCGCTCCTCCGCGCCCACATCCCCCTGGAACGCGCCCTCGGCATCCTCGCCGACGGCACGGAACGCCCGGCCGACCGCCAACTGGTCCGCGACCTGCGCCGCGGCCTGCACGAAGGCAAAAAACTCTCCGCCCTCATCCGCGGCCAGGGCCGGCGCTTCCCCGATTTCTATGCCAACCTGATCGAAGCCGGCGAGGAATCGGGCGCCCTCACCGAAGTCGTCGGCGAACTCCGCCGCTTCCTCGGGGACCGCCGCGAACTGCGCGACTTCCTCATCACCAGCTCCATCTACCCCGCCATCCTCCTCTCCGTCACCTTTGGCGTCATCATCCTGCTCTTCACCGTCTTCCTCCCCCGCTTCGCCAAGCTCTTCCAGACCATGGGCCGCCCCCTGCCGCTGCCCACTAGGCTGCTGCTCGGCTTCGGCCAAACCCTGAGCGCCCTCTGGTGGCTCTGGCTGCTCCTGGCCATCGCCGCCGCCCTCTTCACCGCCGCCGTCCGCCGCGGCGGCAAGCCCCGCGCCTGGTGGGACGCCGCCCGGCTGCGCCTGCCGCTGCTCGGCCCCCTGGGCCGCGCCCTGGAGATCGCCCGCTTCTTCCGCACCCTCGCCGTGCTCGTCCGCAACCACGTCCACCTCCTCAACAGCGTCCGCATCGCCGCCCGCACCGTCGGCAACTTGCGGATCGCCGCCTCCTTCGCCGGCATCGCCGCCGAACTGCGCGGCGGCAGCAAGCTCTCCGGCGCCCTGCGCAAAAGCCCCTTCGTCCCCGCCACCGCCTTGCAGATGCTCGCCATCGGCGAGGAATCGGGCGACCTGGGCGGAATGCTCGAACAAGTCGCCACCCAGTACGAGGCGGCCCTGCGCCAGCGCACCAAACGGCTGCTGGCCCTCTTCGAGCCCGCCGTCATCCTCCTCCTGGCCGCCGTCGTCCTGATGGTCGTCCTCTCCATCTTCCTCGCCATCCTGGAAATGAACCGGATCTGACCCTTGAGAATCCCGGCCGGGGCGGCTATAGTACGGCCCTTGCGGATTCCGCAATCCGCTACCCCGTAGTGTAACGGTAGCACAAGAGATTTTGGTTCTCTTTGTCCAGGTTCGAATCCTGGCGGGGTAGCCATTCCCCCTCCGCTCCCCACCAGCCGGCGGGCGGAAACGGCGGCAAGCGAGGCCAGCGGGACGCCGCCCCCTTCCTTGGCGGCCGCGTCCCTTCCGCCGCCCCCCCCCCCCACGTGCAGGCTCCCCCCCTTCCATGCCGCAGCCGCCCGACACCAGCCACTGGGACGAATACGACTGGGAACAGTACCTCCGCGAAAGCGACCGCTACGCCGCCCAGTTCTTCGACCTGCTCAAACGCTTCTCCGACCTCCCCGGCGCCCGCCAGCTCATCGCCACCAAGCTGGGCAAGGAGTTCAAGGGGAAGATGCTCAACTGCAACTTCGACTGCGAGAACTGCGAGAGCCGCCAGCTCTGCGAATTCAGCAATTTCATCGCCCCGGAGGACGAGGCGGAGCCGCCTTACGAGGAGGAATGGGAGGAGGAAGGGGCCGAAGGGGAAGGCGAGGAGGAGCGGCAGTTGCCCCAGCCCGGCGACCAGCTCTTCTACGAGACCGACCCTGGCTTCGTCATGCTCCGCCAGACCGCCATCGGCTGGTGCAACATCTACGCCGCCATCCTCCCCCCCGACGCCCGCCCCCTCGGGCTCAAGATCCTCTTCCACATCGGCCGGGCCCTCGCCAACCTCGCCTACAGCATCAGTGACGGCACCTACCAGCAGCCGGCGGCCAGCATCGCCTTGGCCAAGCGCAGCCTGAGCCAGCTCAACCTCGCCATCGGCCGCCTCGCCCAGCTCATCCAGGAAAAGCCCCGCCTCGCCAAGCTGCTCGGCGCCATGAAGGGGCATCTCCTGCAATGCCAGGAAGCGATCGGCAACCACCTGCGGCGCAGCCGCGGCTACCTGCAACAGCAGCAAGGGCGAAGCACGCCGGACGGCGAGTGACCGTCACGGCCGGCCGCCCCGGCATCCTTGCCCGGGCAAGGCGCCGTCAGGCGGCGGCGCCGCCCGCCGCGGAGTCCGCCGGCGGCGCGGCGGCGGGGGCGAGGTCGGGCCGCCGCTCCTCGATGGCCTTGAGCAGGTCGCCCATGCCGCGGAAGTGCCAGTCGTCCAGGACAAGGATGGCCTCGCCGCCTTGCGGAGTCCGCACCCGGAGCTTGGCGATCCCCTTCCCCGCCCATTTGCCGAGGTCGAGGGCGACGATCTCCTCGTAGCGGATCGGCTGGGGCCGGAACCCGGCAAGCCCCGTGTCATCCGCCGTGAAGCGCCGCCGCGCCTTGGCGGCGAGCGAGAGCAGCAAGGCGCCGCTCCAGATCCCGGTGACCAAGGCCATGACATTCTGCACCTGGATGTCGTTGCGGCTGCGCAACGGCTTCTCCAGCAGCTCGCGGAGCCAGCGCCGCTGGGCCGCGGCGGCCTGGGCCGGGTCGGGGCCGGTCATCTTCGCCGCCCGCTCCCGCAGCTCCGCCAGCTCCTTGGCCAGCTTCTTCGGCGTCGCCCAGCCGCGGGCCTTGTAGGGGGCATCGACCGGCCGCTCCCGGGTGACCGCGTCCACCTGGAGCAGCGCCGCCGGCGTGGCGTCCAAGGCCAGCAGCTCCGCGCGGACCGCCTCGAAGCGGCGGTTGTCCTCCGGGTAGGCAAGCCAGCCATCGTAGAGCGACCAGCCACAGAAGCCGAGCATGATCAGCCCGACGGCCACCGTGCGCACGGCATATTCACGGTTCAGTTTCGCGCTGACAGTCATGGTCGCCATCCTTCCTTCCAATCCCCGGTTGTGGCCGCGGCGGCGGCGCTCACCAGAAGCCGTACTGCCCCGAGAGCACAACATAGCCGCCCAGGAGCAGGTTCGTGGTCACGTGGGCGATGGCGGCGCTCCAGAGGTCGCCCGTCCGGAGCATCAGCCAGCCATAGACCGCGCCGGCCACCAGCCCGGCCAACCAGCGGTCATGCTCGAACCCGAACAGCAGCAGCATGGTCAGGAACGGCTGCCATTCCAGCGCCGTCAACGGCTGCTTGAGGAAATCGTGGCGGCACAGCCAGCGGTAGAGGAAGCCGCGGAAAAAGAACTCCTCGATCACCGCGATCACGAACGCCGACCCCGCCAGCTTCGCCAGGGTCAGCCCCCAGCCACATTCGCCGGGGCTGTAGGCCAGCGACGGATGCTCCGGCGGCAGGGCGGGGTAGAACTCGGGATGGAAATAGTCCGGCAACGCCCCCGGCCAGAGGATCAGCCAGCGGTGGTAGAACTCCTGGAGGGCGGGGAAGGCGGCATGGGCCCACGGCGTCTCCGGCAAGATCCAAAGCACCGCCACCGCCACGCCGGCCAGCAGCGCCAGCGGCAGGTTCCGCCAGCGGCAGGCGGGATACCACTGCCAAGGCCGGTACCAGAGGAACAGCCCCGCGCAGAGCACCGACTTCAGGGCATAGCTCCACGGCAGCAGCAGGCGCGGCACCAACCGCTCCGGCAACAGTCCCAGCACCCCCACCACCAGCACCCAGAGCAGGAACGGCACGACATGGGCCGCGGCCTCCCGCGGGAGGAGAGGCCGGCCGGAACTTCCCGGTGGGCTGACGGAGGCTGCATCCATAAGGACACAAAATGCAACCGCAACGCGCCTTTGCAACCGCGGCGCGCAAAAAAGGGGTGGGGCCTTGAGGGGACAAAGGGACAAGGGCGGGGGAAAGCCGCGCCGGGCCGCCCCGAAAGTCGGGGCACCGTCCCCGGTCCATCCTGGGACTATGCCGGTTGCGGAACGGGGACGCTCCGCCTATTTTGGGGACTGCGCCTTGGGGACAGCATAATTGCGCCTTGGTGCGCCTTGGTGCGCCTTGGTGACAGCATAATTGCGCCTTGGGGACAGCATAATGGGTACTTGGGGACGGGGTAGTTGCGCCTTGGGGACAGCATAATGGGTACTTGGGGACGGGGTAGTTGGGGACAGCATAATGTGCCCGACCACCCCTCGGCGCTTGACGCGCAGCCATTGTCGCTTTATAATGATGGCTAGCAAAAGGCAGCCATTTACGGATGCCGGGAGGTGCATGATGAGGACAGCACGAGTCAAACCGGTTGCGGCGGACGCCGAGGGGACCTACTACCACATCGTCAACCGGGTCGCGGGCTCCCC
>JBAZOO010000001.1:0-172525 GCA_041648735.1 Lentisphaeria bacterium | reverse complement strand
ATACCATATCAGAATAAAAGTGCAATTCAATAAAAGTTACACATTTTAGAAAATAGCGTCGATCCGTCCGGCGGGAAGGGCCGCCGGCCCGACCCGCCGGTCAAGGGACTTTTGCCAATGTCCAGGCCGGAGCTGGAAGCTCCGGGCACTCTCTGGGGTTGTCACGCGAATCCCCACAAATCCTTTTGCCCACGAAACCCACGAAACAACATGGGAAAAAAAGCTCGGCCGGAACTCACGTCACCATCCGAGCCGCGACAGTCATGGAGCGGGGACCTGCCGTCCAGGCAGGCTCGCCCCGCCCGCTCTGCTTCCGCCCTCAGCCGTTCCGCCGGCGGAGCAGCCCGACCGCGCCGACGAGCAGCAGCGCCAGCGCCGCCGGCTCGGGGACAATCGAGATGCCGTTGAGCACAATCGCGGAGCCGGTGTCCGTGAGCGTCAACGAGCTGGTCGGAGTGAAGCCGAGGCCGGTGCTGTCAAAGTCCGGGGTCAGGTCCAGCGTGCCGCCAGCCGTCGTGTAGGTGAACAACGTGGTCGTGCCGCCGTCCTGGAAGCCGGTCAGCAGAGTCAAGTTCCAGTCCGTGTTCAAGGTCAGCGTGCCATTGACGTCCACCAGGTCGCCGCCCTCGAAGATCGCCGTGGCACCGGCGGCGGCGCCAGCTCCGCCGGCAAGGGTCAGGTCGGAGTTGAAGGTCAGGGTCCCCGGGCTGGTGCCGGGGGCGAGCTTGCCGCCGCTGTTGACGGTGGTCGCGCCGCCGACCGTGCCCGTGCCGCCCAGGGTGGCCGTGTTGGCGACGGTCACCGCGCCGGTGGCGGTCGCTTGATTGGTAAGCGTCGCTGCTGACCCATCTGGAGTGCGGGCGAAGGCTGGGGCATGTTGGGTTCCGTCGCGGGCCGGTGGTCGGCCTGGCGGCGGGAGCTGGTCATTTCAGGGATCGGACAACGGCGAAGGCGGAGCATTGGCGCGGGGTGCTGGAGCGGTTCCGGGCGGCGCCACCGTGGAGGACGTGCGCGCCTTCTACGAGGCCAAGTCCCCCATCCGCCCGGACTGCCTCCCCGAGGACGTCGCCCGCGCCATCCTCGGCGTCATCGAGCAGCAGTACGAAACCGGCCAGGCCATTCCCGTCACCAGCGGCCAGGTCATGCTCGGCTGATTTTCCCTTTTTCAGGAAGACGCCGGAAGAAAGAGTGAACGCCAGAAGGCGCGGAGAATACCCTTCGCGGCCTTCGTGCCCTTCTGTTCGTTCAATCCGGCAGCCCCCCCCATGACTGTCGCGGCTCTGGCGGCGTTGACGCTCAGAGCCGCGCAGGTCAATAAGCGGGCGGACCGGTTCGGGTATTCCTCCCACGGTCACGAAACGGACCGCCACTTCTCTTTTCCCCAAAAGACCGCGGAATCCGCGGGCGCGGCGCCCTCCCCGCCAGCTTCTCACATTCCGCATAGCAATATCACATAAAGGCTATTGCGTTGCCTTATTAAATCTTATAAAGTGCTATCATGAAAAATGTTTGGGCTCACATAAGTATGATTGCCGGTTTTCATGTACGCAGGCGCAAAAGCGGCTTCACGCTTATCGAACTCCTGGTGGTGATCACGATCATCGCCATCCTCGCCGCACTGCTTCTTCCATCGCTCCAACGCGCCAAGGAAATGGCGTATCGCGCCAGCTGCAAGAACAACCTCCGGCAACTGGGCATCGGCGTCATGCTTTATGCCGGCGACTCCGACGACTGGACGCCGCCGTGTGCGACAACGTATTACCGGGATATCGCGGCGGGCACCTGCCAATTTGGCTATATCTCTGGAATGGGGATTTTGTTTCCCAGCTATCTCCCCAGCTACAAGGTCTTCTACTGTCCCGCGGCGAAATGGGCTTCACCGTGGATGGCGCCGAAGTACTGGGAACCGGATATGTATCATTCCCCATCCGGGGCCTCGGGGACGGGGATCAGGATTGGGTATTTCGCCCATCCCAAGCAGTATTCCCTTGCAAAAGTGGCAGCTCCCAGCATGGCGGACGTCATGCTTGATCGGATTCAGAAATCGGTGACGGTGACGCCACCCTACCTATCGAATCATCCCGGCAGCTCGGAGATGTTTACCTGGGATAAACCCCAGGGCGCGAATTTCCTGTTTTTGGACGGCCGCGTGCAATGGTATTCCACCGGTGCCGCGGACATCAATGTCAACGCCACCTTTCTCTGGTCAGGCCAGATCCTGTTTCTCAACGGAACGCCGGTAGACATCCTGGCGCAGCCCTATCCGGCCACGGTGAAGGAGTAATGACGAACATGAAACCTGGAAGCCCCATGAAACCAACCATTCCGGCGGGGAAAAAGTGCAAAACGTGGTTCGGCGCGCTGCTGTTCGGCATCTGCATGTCCGCGGCGGCCCAGGACATTGGGAAAATATCCCTGGGCGATTTCTCTAAAGACACCGACGGATGGAGCTATTATGGCGGCACTGAATTCCGTGGCGCAACGGGAAGCCTTGAGCTTTCATCTTCCGAGAAAAAAATCGGCGCCAACTCCCTGAATTTGAGGGGCGATTTTACAAAAGGCGGCGCCTATGTTGCGGCAAATAAAAAATTCACGCCGGTCAAAATAACGAGGTTGCACTTCTGGGTCAAACGGGAAAGCGGCGAGGCCGTGCTGGGATTACGGGTCAATGACTCGACCGGCCAATGTTTCCAGAAACAAATCCCTCTTGGCGCATCCAGGGACTGGCAGGAGATCCAGATCGCTAACTTGCCAGGCGAGGTGTCCTCGTGGTACCATAGTGGTGGCGCTAACGACGGAAAGTTTCACCAGCCCGCGACCGCGATCGCCTTCTGTGTCGGCGGGGGGGCGGACAAAAAAGCCTCGTTTTACTTTGATCAGGTAGAGTCGGCGTTTATCGGCCTTGACGCACCGCGTACGGCTCTGAAATCACCGCTCGCACCGGCCCCCGCTCCGCCGCTGGCCCTGAGCTGCACGACAGAAACGGCGATCCCCAAATGGAAGGCCGGCGGGCATCTCGCGCTGGCCCCGGAACTGCGAAACACGGTTTCGTTTCAAGCCGGCGCCTTCGAGGGAAAGGATGCGCTGCTGGTGGAGGTCACCCATCCCAGAATCCTTCAGGAATACCTGACTTATACCCTGGACACGAAGGAGAACGGCAAAGTCTGGGCCGAGCGCGGATACGATCACCTGTCTTTCTGGTATAAGACCGATAATGCCGAGGGCGAAGTCTATCTGCTCCTCAACGGAGCGGGCGGCGAGTTCACTTCGCGTGTCGTCGTGCGTCCGGGCAAATGGACGCAGGTTGTGCTGCCTTTCGCCGGTTTCTATTCCACCGGTTACAACCCGTCGCAGCCCTATAAAACCATGGCGGGGCCGGCCGGCGTCACCACGATCCGAATCCTTTCCGATGCGAACTCCCTCCGCGCGCCCGGGAAAATTCTGTTTGCCGGGTTTGAAGCCGCCGCCTTCACCCGCCCAGAACCGATACGGCAAACCGACTTTTCGCCGATCCACCTCACGGATGCATGGAAGGGAATCGCCGTGGCCAACGCTGACGACGCCAGGCAGATTCCCAAGGAGGCTTTCGACGATTCCAAATGGCCTGATGTACAGTCCGATGCGAAATGGAATTCCCAAGGGCTGGGTTCGGCGGATGCCGCCTGGCTGCGTGCAAGGGTTTTCATCCCCAAAGAGTGGAAGGGGACTCCCCTTGTGCTGACCGGATCGGAGGGAGCGAACTGCGCAATTTGGTGGAATGGATCACCCCTGGACATCGGGGCCTTCACCATTCCCGTGCTTCCTAATTGCGTGATTCCGGCGGATCGCGTCCGCTGGGGCGCCGTCAACACCCTGGCCATCCGCGTGGCGCGGGACAAATCCAACAACGGCGATGATCCAATCCTCGGCAACATCTCGCTTGTGCCCAAGCTCTGCACCCTGACGTTGCGTCCGGCGGGGGGCACAGTGGAGCAGGAACGCCTTCCCGCCCGTTTTGACATGGGCGCCCAGCCGCCGGCGGCCGTGGAGCTGGTCTTCCGCCTCCCGGCACGTCTCCTCGGCGACAAGTCCGCGCAGCTTTCCCATGCCGTCACCGATTTCTATTTCCGCACGCTGGCGCTGGGGCAGGCGCGCTTGTCCGCGGACATGAATGGCCAGGCCGTGGCCGTGGTCCGGCTCGGCAAGGAAGAGACCCGGAAGCTCTATTATTCCGAGTTTTTCGAATACCAGGTGTCGGTGATAAACATGGACGGCAGCATTCCCGCCGCCGAGACCGCTCGCGTGACCGACCTCTGTTATGCCGGCCGCGATGCCAAGGCCCTCCCCCCCCTGCCCGAGACGTGGGAGGAAACGGCGTATGGACGCTTGAAGCTGGTGGACGAGATTGACTGCGCCGCCGATCCCGCCCTTGAGGGACACCCCTACAAGGAAGGCGGCATCACCTGGAACCGCTGGGTTCTCAGAAAGTACTACTATTTCTGGAAGGACGGCATTTCCGTTGAGGAGATTCTCGGCCGGAAAAGCCGCGTGGCTTCAAACTCCTGCTGGTTCGGCTACCGCATCGGCCGGAACCTCAAACCCGGCCAGACCTATGTTCTCCGCGTCGAATACCCCGAAGACAAGCCCCGCTACGTTCCCATGGACGTGGCCTTGGGAGACAACTACACGGATCCCGGTTTCCGAACGGGCGTAAGCCCGAATGATCCCTTCGACAATTTCCCCCTGAGCGGCAACTACGAACACTATGACAACATCGTGGTTCCCGACAAATCAGGCTACGGCTATTTGCCCCATTGGCTGAATGGCGCGTACTTGAGCAACAAAAGCGTCCCGTCCGCCAATGGTTTCTGGGTCAACTTCATTGACGCGGGCGGGCATCCCCGCCATTATGCCAAGAGCCAGTTCGCCGGCCCCGCCGTCAGCAGGATCAAGCTCTACGAGATAGACCCTGTACAGAACGCGCCCAAAATAACCACTCCGCCAGGGCTCCCCGAGCGCATCCTGATGACGGGGTGGGAACGCGAACCCGCCCGCGACCCGTTGGCGGCCGCGCAAACGGCCAGGCTGATGGGATGGAACGCCATCGCACCGGAAGTTCTCAAATGGCAATTCACGGCCTATTGGCCCACAAAAATCCGCGGCTATGTGCAGCGGGATCCCGCCGTCCCGTTCGCGCCGCTGTCCAAGGACCAAAAGATGGACACCTATCAGGAATTCCTTGCGGCGGCGCAGAAAGTGGGCCTCTACCTGATCCCCCGCATCGAATACGGCGGTTCCGAAGAAATCCCGAAGGAAGCCCGGTGCGTCGGCCCCAATGGCGGCCCCGCGCCGATGGTGCGCTATTGCTCCTGGGGCGCGGACCTGCTGCATCCGGAGACGGTGTCTGATTTCACCCGCCTCATTGACGAGGTCGTCGGCGACTATATCAAAAAATACCCCGACGTTCTCAATAAGGGCATGCTCTGGCGCATGCGCTGCGGCCGGATGACCATCAGTTACAGCCCCTTCGACGTCGAACTCTTCTGCAAGGAAAACAACATCCCCGTCCCACCTGGAGACCCCAAAGCCCTTGCGAAATGGGCATCCTCCGGCGACACGGGCAAGCAGTACGAGAATTGGTGGCAAAAGAAGCGGATGGAGTTCAACCTCAGGATCCGCGACAAACTGCGCTCCATCAACCCGGAAATGAAGTTGTTTTACTACAACTGGGATCAGGATGGCTGGGCTCTTGGCGATGTCTTGCCGACCACGCAGCACGAATGGGCGCTGCTCTACGACAACGAGACCAAGAACTGGTTGTATGAGAAGGAGCTGGCCGCCTATGCCAAATACACGAACTCCGACTTCGTGAAGATGGTCCAGGAGCTGACCCCTCCCATGCAAAAGGCTGCCATGGAGCACTACCGCGGCGTGGATGGCGTCGCCTTCTTCGCCCCGGTCTGCCTGCGCTATGTGGCCGACAACCCGGAATATCTGGACTACTTCAAAACTGGCGACGGCCTCGCGGTTGACCATCAGGTCCTCTACGAGGAGACCATTGCACACTACGCGCAGCACGACAGCTTCGAAGGCAGCATGATCACCTCGGGCGGGCCGGCCTTTGCGATGGCACCCGAACTGTGGGCCTGGTTCTACGGCGACGCGAACACGCTCTCCTTCTCGACCTATACCTTCGGGCGCGGCTTCGCGGACAGCCACCGGCGCTTCGCGCAGGCGTTCCTGGCCCTGCCCGCGATCAAGGCGACTGTGCTGGATCAGGGCGACAAGGACGTGAAAGTCCGCCTCTATCCCTCGGCGAATGGAATCTATGTCGGCGTGGCCTACAAGGGATACACGGCCAAAAAACTGACTATCAAGCTCCCCGCCGGAAAGTCAGGAGCCGTGGTGAAGAACCTCGTCACCAACCAGACTGTCCCGGCAACCGCGGTCGGCAACAGCCTCCAGTTCGAAATGAACTCGGCCCCGATGGAACTGCATGCCTTTCTGGTTCAATAAAAGCTAAGGATTGGAGAATGAATAGCACCAAGGACCGTACGGTTTTGCGCGACCTGGCCCGCCGCGTGGCGGAGGTTGCCGCCCTGCCCGTCATGGCGGAACGCAAGATGGCGTGGAAACAGCACAATGCGTTGCGCCGTCCGCGGCCCATGATCCTCGTCTTCCCCGAAGGCGCATGGCAGGAACTGGTGCCGGATTCCGCCCTGCAATGCGCCTCGTCCAAGGCGCGCCCGATGGAGCGGGACCTGCGCCAGCGGCTCTACGCGCACGAACACTTCGACAGTGACAACGTGGTTGAGGCGGAGTGGGACGTCTACCGGGCGATCCGCAATTCCGGCTGGGGCCTGGAGGAGCACTGGACCCATAGCCCCGACGCGCGCGGCGCCCGCAAGTTCGATCCCGTGATCCGCGAGCCCGCGGATCTCAAGAAGCTGCGCTTCCCGGAAGTGACGGTTGACGAAGCCGTCACCCGGCAGTCCCTGGCCGAGGCCCAGGACCTGTTCGGCGATCTGTTGCAGGTTCGCCTGCGCGGCATCGCGCATCTCTCCTTCCACCTCATGAACCAGTACACGGCTTTGCGCGGACTGGAAGAGGTGATGCTGGACATGTACGAGAACCCAGGGATGCTCCATGACGCCATGGCGTTCTTCGAGGAAGGGCATCGCCGGCTGGTTGACCAGTATTGCCAGCTCAACCTGTTCACCTTGAACAACGACAGCACCTACCACAGTTCCGGCGGCGTGGGGTACACGGACGAATTGCCCGCCCCGGGTTTCGATCCGGCCCGGGTGCGGCCCTGCGACCTGTGGGCATCGGCCGAAGCCCAGGAAATGGCACTGGTCTCGCCCGAGATGCATGCCGAGTTCATCCTCGCCTACGAAAAACGGCTGCTCGCGCCGTTCGGGCTGAACGGCTACGGCTGCTGTGAGGATTTGACGCGCAAACTCGACGATGTCCTCACGATTCCGAACATCCGCCGGATTTCGATCTCGCCGTGGGCGGATGTCGCCCTCTGCGCCGCCAAACTGCGCGGCAAGGCGATCGTGTCTTGGAAGCCGCAACCCGCCATGCTGGTCGGAGCCTTCAACCCCGGTGCCGTGCGCGAGTACCTGCGGCACGCATTGGAAGCCACGCAGGGCTGCGCGGTGGAGATGATTCTCAAGGACACGCACACCTGCGAGAACCACCCTGAACGCTTCGACCAGTGGTGCCGCATCGCGCGCGAACTGGCCCTCGCGTACACCTGATACAACCTGACGAAAGACCCTTTATTGATGAAGTCCGTCTCCTTCCCGTTTCTGAAATGCCGCCTATTGCCTTGCGCGCTGCTGCTGCTCGGCGCATGCCTGTCCCTGTCCGCCCAGGACAATCCCAATGCTGCTCTTGGCGACCGCCCCGGCGCCCCGCCGCCGACCCCCGCCCCGCCGCTGCCGCTGAGCTGCACCGCGGAAGCGTCCATTTTCAAGTGGCAGGCCGATGCCTACCCCTTCGACATGGACGCCAAGGCGCTGTGGGCGGCGGCAATCCCCGACTGGAAGGCCGACAAGAAGTTATGGCAAGAAGTGGAAGAACTCCATAATCAGGTTTCTTTTCAGGCCGGCGCGTTCAATGGAAAGAATGCGGTGGCGGTTGAGATCACTCATCCAAGAGTTCTTCAGCAATACGCGATTTATCCCCTGAACGAGGCGGAAAATGGCAAGGTCTGGGCCGAGCGAGCCTATGATTACATTTCCTTCTGGTATAAGACCGATGACACCGAGGGCGAAATCAATTTCGTGCTCGACGGAACAGGCGGCGAATATTCCGCGCGGGTGACGGTGCGTCCGGGCCAATGGACCCAGGTGGTTCTGCCTTTCACCGGTTTTTATTCCACCGCCTACGCGCCATGGCTACCCTACAAAACAATGGCGAGGACAGCCGGTGTCACAACGATCAAAATTCTTTCAGCCGCGAACTCCCTTCGCGCGCCTGGTAAAATACTTTTTGCCGGTTTCGAAGCCGCCGCCTTCTCCCCTCCGGCACCCCTTGGGGAAAAACGCTGCGTCATGACGTTGCGCCCGGCGGGAGGGACACGGGAGCAGGAGCGTCTTCCCGCCCGTTTTGACATGGGCGCCCAGCCGCCGGCGGCCGTGGAGCTGGTCTTCCGCCTCCCGGCACGTCTCCTCGGCGACAAGTCCGCGCAGCTTTCCTATGCCGTCACCGATTTCTATTTCCGCACGCTGGCGCTGGGGCAGGCGCGCTTGTCCGCGGACATGAATGGCCAGGCCGTGGCCGTGGTCCGGCTCGGCAAGGAAGAGACCCGGAAGCTCTATTATTCCGAGTTCTTCGAATACCAGGTGTCGGTGATAAACATGGACGGCAGCATTCCCGCCGCCGAGACGGCGCGCGTGACCGACCTCTGTTATGCGGACCGGGACGCCAAGGCCCTTCCCCCCCTGCCGGAGACATGGGAGGAGACATCTTATGGGCGCTTGAAGCTGGTGGACGAGATCGACTGCGCCGCCGATCCCGCCATTGAGGGACACCCCTACAAGGAAGGGGGCATCACCTGGAACCGCTGGGCACTCCGAAAATATTACTATTACTGGCAGGATGGCATTTCGGTTGAGAACATTCTCGGGCGGAAGAGCCGCGTGGCTGCAAACTCCTCCTGGTTCTCCTACCGCATCGGACGGAATATCAAACCCGGCCAGACGTATGTCCTCCGCGTCGAATACCCCGAAGACAAGCCCCGTTACGCTCCCATGGACATCGCACTGGGGAACAACTACTCCTGTCCCGGATGGAGAACGGGAGTAAGCCCCAATGATCCCTTTGACAATTTTCCCCTGAGCGGCAAATACGAACACTACGACAACATCGTGGTTCCGGACAGGGTCGGCTACGGCTATCAGGGAGGCATGAGCGCTTCGTCGGTCAATGGCTTCTGGGTTTCATTCATTGACGCGGGAGGACACTACCGCCATACGGCCAAATCCCAGTATGCGGGCCCCGCCGTCAGCAGGATCAAGCTCTACGAAATCGATCCCGAGCTGAACGCCCCCAAAATCAGCACTCCCGCCGGGCTTCCCGGGCGAATCCTGATGACGGATTGGGAACGCCAACCCGAATTCAATCCGCTGGCGGCCGCGCAAATCGCCAGGCTGATGGGCTGGAACGCCATCGCGCCGGAAACGCTCAAATGGCACTTCGCCGCGTTCTGGCCAACCAAACTCGGCTACACGCAGAGGCATCCCTCGACGCAGGCGCTCCTGCCAAAAGACACAACGATGAACACGTATCAGGACTTCCTGGAGGCCGCGCAGAAGTCGGGAATTTATCTGATTCCCCGCATCGAATACGGCGGTTCCGAAGCGCTCCCGCTGGAGGCTCGCTGCGTCGGCCCTGATGGCGGCCCCGCAAAGATGGCGCGTTACGCCGATTGGGGAGCGGATCTGCTGCATCCGGCAACGCTGGAGGAGTTCGACCGTCTCATTGATGAAGTCATGGGCGACTATATCGGAAAATATCCCTGCCTCAAAAAGGGCCTGCTCTGGCGGATGCGTTGCGGGCGGATGACCATCAGCTACAGCAAGTTCGATGTCGGACTCTTCTGCAAGGAGAACAACATCCCCGTCCCACCTGGAGGCCCCAAAGCCCTTGCGAAATGGGCATCCTCCGGCGACACGGGCAAGCAGTACGAGAATTGGTGGCAAAAGAAGCGGATGGAGTTCAATCTCAAAATCCGCGACAAGCTGCGCTCCATCGCCCCAGAGATGAAACTGTTTTACTACAACTGGGACCAGGATGGCTGGATGCTGGGCGAGATCGCACCAGTCACCCCGCGGGAATTTGAGCTGCTCTACGACAATGAGACCAAGGGTTGGTTCTACGAGAAGCAACTGGAGTTCTATTCAAAACTCAAAAACTCCGACTATGTGGAAATGGTCCGGAAGCTGACCCCGCCGATCCAGAAGGCCGTCATGGAGAACTACCGCGGCGTAGATGGCGTCGCCTTTTTCGCCCCGGTCTGCCTGCGCTATGTGGCTGACAACCCGGAATATCTGGACTACTTCAAAACCGGCGACGGCCTCGCGGTTGACCATCAGGTCCTCTACGAGGAGACCATTGCCTACTACTCGCAGCGCCCGAAATTTGAAGGCAGCATGATCACCCCCGGGGGGCCGGCATTCGCGATGGCGCCCGAGCTGTGGGCCTGGTTCTACGGCGATGCGAACACGATCTCCTTCTCGACTTATACCTTCGGGCGGGGCTTCGCGGACAGCCACCGGCGTTTTGCCCAGGCGTTCCTGGCCTTGCCGGCGATCCCGGGAACGGTGGTTGACCAGAGCGACGAGGACGTGAAAGTCCGCAGCTATCCCTCGGCAAATGGAACCTATGTCGGCGTGGCCCACAAAGGGTACGCCGCCAAAAACTTGACCATCAAGGTCCCCGCCGGAAAGCCGGGGGCCGTATTGAAGAACCTCGTCACCAACCAGACCGTTCCGACAACAACGGTGGGCAACGACCTTCAGTTCGATTTGGAGGCCGGACCGATGGAACTGGATGCCTTTCTCATTCAATGACCAATCATCCAAAAGCAAGGTGAGGCACATTCGATGAGCACCCATAGCCTCTTATTCTTGTCTGTGCTGTGCGCGCTGGCCAACTGCGGGTGCCAGGCGATCCCGCACGATGCGGCGGGGGAAGGACAGGAGCCGCCGCCGCCGGTGCTGGCCGTGCCGTGCGTGGCCGCGCCGCCCGTCATTGATGGCACCCTGGACGACGCGGCCTGGGCGCATGCGGCAATCATCCCGCGGCTCGGCCCCGCCCACGGCGGGGCGGGCAAGGACCGCATCGCCCGCCTCCCCACCACGGTCCGCGTGGCCTGGGACGCCAACTGCCTCTACGTCGCCTTCGCGTGCATGGACGATCACATTGATGCCGATCCCGCGGCGAAACACGACAGCGACCTGTATCGCCATGACGCCTGCGAGCTGTTCCTGGATCCCGTGGGCGACGGCCGCCAATACCTGGAGTTCCAGATCAGTCCGCTCGGACAGACGCTGGACTTGGTGTACCTGCTGACCGCGCCGCCGGAATACACGGCGGCGGGGCGGTTGACGGATTCGTTTTTCGCCCGCGAGGTCTGGTTCTTCCGGGAATGGGAAGCGGCGGGGCTGCAAGTGGCGAGCGGACGGCTCCGGCACGACGGCGCGGTGACTGGATGGACGGTGGAACTGGCGATCCCGGCGGCGGCGATCATGAAGCGCCGGGGCCTGAACTCATTCGTGCCCGGCGAGCTCCGCGCCAACTTCGCGCGCTACGACTGGCAGCCAGACCCCGGAACGGGCAAGCGCGAGCTGCTCCCGATGTATTGGGCGCCCGTCGCCTTCGGCTGCCCGCACATTTCGGCGGGATTGATGGGGCGGCTGGTGCTCAAGCGCTAGCCTGAATTATTCACAAACCCGACGGGATCGCCACAAAAGATCACAAAGGCACACAAAAAAAGAGGCATTCTATCCCTTGAAGTTGGGCATCCGGCCCGAAAGCCTGAGTTCCGACGGAGTCCTTTTCACCGTTGACTTGAACGCCCGGTTGAAACTGATGATGTTCTCGTATCCGCACCTGCCCGCAATCTCCTTGCAGGACAGGCGGGTGTCAATGAGAAGCTGGCACGCCAGCTTCACTTTTTCCATGGTGATGAAGTCATGCAGGGAAAGTCCGATCTTCCCTTTGAAGGTCCGCGACAAGTGTTCGCGGGAAACTCTGAGCGTCCTGGCCAAAGTGGAAACCGAAATGTCGCGGTCCAGGTTTTCCAGCACCTGCTCCTGCGCCTTCCTGATGATCTCGCCTGGCGGAGATGCGGCATGGCGGTCTTCAAGGTATTCCACAATCTCGCTCAAGGTCTCGACGACAAGCCGGGCGCCGGCCAGCGGATTCAGGACGCGGACGCCATTGGCATATTTCTGATAGGCGGCGATTTTCCCGATGACCGCAAGGTCGCGGGGGAGGTCGAACACGTGTCCGTATCTTTCCGCGATGTCGTCAATCATCCTGCCGGACGCCTCGCCCCAGAAGCTGAACCAGAGGAAAACCCACGGTTTCCGGCCGGCCGGCGGGAAATAATAGGCCGTCCGCGGATCATTGTTGCGGGTCATGAACATCGTGCCCGGGGCCAGGCGCCAGGTGTCCGAGCCATGGCGGAAAACCCCTTCGCCGGAGAGGGTGTAGGCGATCTGGCAGTTGGTGTCTTGCCGGTCTGCGCCCTCAAGATGGTAGGCTGGACTGGACTGCTCTTCCTCCACAATCTCGCTGGGCCCCGGCATGGACGTCATGGGCCGGTATGTCTGGAACACGACCTGCCATCTTCTCATGGTATCACATTCCGCATGGTATTGTCACATAAATATTATTGCGCCGCCTTTTTGGACACGCTATATTATAACCTATAGCGAACAGTCGGATATGCAAGGTCACATAAGTACGGTTCAAGTTTTTTTCGTCGCCAAGTCCCAGTCCACGAAAGGCCATGACAAGGAGGCCGTAAGATGAAAACCCGCACCCAGTCCAGTTGGCAGAAATTCAACCTCGCGCTCCCGGCAACGTTGCTGCTGGCAGTAGGCGCCGCGGCGCCTTCCGCGCAGGCCGCGACCTATTATTGGGATACCATCACTACGGGCACCTGGGAGACAGGCGCCAATTGGTCCAACAATGCTACTTCTGGCGGCACGACGGGGACTGTGCCCCTCTCCACAGACTTGGCGGTCTTCAACCAATCGAGCGTGAACGGCGCGGAAACAGTGAATTTGACCCAGGATGAGTCGATTGCCGGCATCACCTTCAACAACACCGGCACGACCTTGCTGGAGAGCGATTCCGCGACGGCCCGCGCCCTGACTGTCAGCGGGGGAATCACCATGGCCGCCGGCGCGGGTGCGGTCACCGTCGGCGACGCCACCAATACCATGAACGTCGTTCTGGGCGCAGGCCAAACCTGGACCAATAATTCAACGACCAACGCACTTACCGTTGTCAACGGCATCACAATGAACGCCAGTGCGCAGTTCACACTTACAGGTGCGGGGAACTTTTCCTTCGGAAACCTTGCCAATGGCACCGGCACTCTCACGTTAAATAATCAGTCCACTGGGACGGTCACCCTCTCCGGCAATAACACCTACACAGGCGTTACCTACATCAACCCCGGCAATGGTGGTGGCACCCTTCAATCTGGCGCCGTGGAGGTGACGGGCACCAGCACCGGCTCCTCATGGAACGTAGGCTTTGCAAAAAACGAAAATGCAACGCTGACTATTCAGAGCGGCGGGTCGGTTTCGAGCGTCGGAGCCTTCATAATCGGCCAAGGTGCCTCTTCTGACACGGGCACGGTCAATGTGAATGGAGGTTCCTTGGACGCTGGCACCGGCACCGTTTACGTTGGCTACAACAGCGGCGCTGCGGGAAACCTTACTGTTCAGAGCAGCGGCACACTGACGGCGTCCAAATTGTATATCGGCAACGGCTCCGTGGGCACCGCGGGCACAGCCACCGTGACCGGAGCGGGGTCCACCGCGAACGTTGGCACCACTTATGTGGCTTACACCGCGGCCAGCACGACGGGACGGCTTATTGTTCAGAACGGCGGCTCCGTCACATCGACCAATGGGATCTACCTCGGCTTCACTGGCGGTGCTGGTAACGCAACGCTCAATATCGGCAACGGCGGGACATCCGGCACGGTGGATGCCGGTGCCACGGGAGTCGTTGGCGCGACCACAGGAGCCACCTCCTCGGTCGTCTTCAACCACACCGACAACAACTACACCTTTTCGCCCAAGCTGAGCGGCAATCTGAGCGTGACCCAAGACGGCGGCGGCTCCACCATTCTCACCAACGCCAACACCTCCTACACCGGCGCGACAACCGTCACCGCCGGCATCTTGGAGATCGCGTCGGCCGGCCGCATTAACGGCACGAGCGGCATCACCATCAATGGCGGCGAACTGAAGTACAATTCCGCCACCGCCCTGAGCCAGCCGATCACCTTCACCAGCGGCAAGCTCAGCGGCACTGGCGCGATCAACACCCCCGTCAGCGTCGGCACTGGCGCGACCCTGAGCCCCGGCAACAGCATCGGCACCCAGGCGTACACCAGCGGCCTCACCATTTCGGGCGGCACGCTCGACATCGAACTGGGCCGCGATGGCACCACCCCGGTCAGCGACCTCGCCGACGTCACCGGCGCGGTCACGCTCAGCACCGATCCCAACCTGAAGCTGACGCTCTACTCGGGCCTGAACAATCCCGTGGTGGGCGACATCTTCTATCTCATCAGCAACGACGACACGGATACCATCAGCGGCGAGTTCACCAAGCTCGATGGCACCGCCACGACCCTGAGCGAGGGCAGCCTGTTCGCCTGGAACTCGCAGCAGTGGAAGATCACCTACGCGGCTGACTACGGCACCGGTTTCACCGGCGGCAACGACCTGGCCATCACGGTCGTGCCCGAGCCGGCGATGCTGGCGTTGCTTGGCCTGGGCAGCCTGGCGCTGCTGCGCCGCCGGAAGAAAGAGTGAACAACCGAAGGCGCGGAGACGCGGAGAATACCCTTCGCGGCCTTCGTGCCCTTCTGTTCGTTCAATCCGGCAGGCTCCCCATGACTGGCGCGGCTCTGGCGGCGTTGACGCTCAGAGCCGCGCAGGTCAATAAGCGGGAAGATCAACCCACACAAACCCCGGAAGAGCCGAAAAAAAAGCTCGGCCGGAACTCACGTCACCATCCGAGCCGCGACAGTCATGGAGCGGGGACCTGCCGTCCAGGCAGGCTCGCCCCGCCCGCTCTGCTTCCGCCCTCAGCCGTTCCGCCGGCGGAGCAGCCCGACCGCGCCGACGAGCAGCAGCGCCAGCGCCGCCGGCTCGGGGACAATCGAGATGCCGTTGAGCACAATCGCGGAGCCGGTGTCCGTGAGCGTCAACGAGCTGGTCGGAGTGAAGCCGAGGCCGGTGCTGTCAAAGTCCGGGGTCAGGTCCAGCGTGCCGCCAGCCGTCGTGTAGGTGAACAACGTGGTCGTGCCGCCGTCCTGGAAGCCGGTCAGCAGAGTCAAGTTCCAGTCCGTGTCCAAGGTCAGCGTGCCATTGACGTCCACCCGGTCGCCGCCCTCGAAGATCGCCGTGGCACCGGCGGCGACGCCAGCTCCGCCGGCAAGGGTCAGGTCGGAGTTGAAGGTCAGGATCCCCGGGCTGGTGCCTGGGGCGAGCTTGCCGCCGCTGTTGACGGTGGTCGCGCCGCCGACCGTGCCCGTGCCGCCCATGGTGGCCGTGTTGGCGACGGTCACCGCGCCGGTGGCGGTCGCTTGGTTGCCGTTGATCAGCAGCGTCCCGGCGGAGACCGCCGTGGTGCCGGTGTAGCTGTTCGCGCCAGAAAGCGTCCAGGTGCCGGTACCAGCTTTGGTAAAGCCAGTCGTGGAGCCGCTCGGGTTACAATTTTACCAGCGAACACGTTTCCAGTGGTGTTTCCCTGAAGGGTGAGGACAGCGGTTGTTCCTGTTCCGACGATGACGACAGCCATTGTATTCAGCCGCCGAGTTTTTGTGTTTTGCCGCTGGCCATGGGCAGGCGCGGTTTGAGCCAGTAAAATACCGAACCCAAGCAACCCCAAGGAAACGCCACCCCATGGACAACTCCGTTCCCGCCTGGCTCAAGGACGCGGTGTTCTACGAGATCTACCCGCAGAGCTTCCACGACAGCAACGGCGACGGCATCGGCGACCTCGAAGGCATCCGGCAAAAGCTCGATTACGTCCAGTCCCTGGGCTGCAACGTGGTCTGGCTCAACCCCTGCTTCGCCTCCCCCTTCGGCGATGCCGGCTACGACGTGAGCGACTACCGGAAGGTCGCCCCCCGCTACGGCACCAACGCCGACCTGCGGCGGCTGGTCGCCGACCTGCACCGGCGGAAGATGCGCCTCTGCCTGGACTTCGTCCCCGGCCACACCTCCGTCGAACATCCCTGGTTCAAGAAGTCCTGCTCCCCCAAGCCCAACCGCCACTCCAACTGGTACATCTGGACCGACAGCGTCTGGATCGCCGCCCCCGGATTCAACACCGTCAACGCCATCAGCGACCGCGACGGCCAGTACGTCACCAATTTCTTCTGGTTCCAGCCCGCCCTCAACTACGGCTTCGCCAAGCCCGACCCCGCCCAGCCCTGGCAGCTCCCCACCGACCATCCGGACGTGCTTGCCCTGAAACGGGAGATGCGCGGGATCATGCAGTTCTGGCTGGAGATGGGCGTTGATGGCTTCCGGGTTGACATGGCCTCCTCCCTGGTCAAGGGCGACACCGACGGCAGCGCCATGCGCGCCCACTGGGCCGAAGAGCGCGCCTGGCTGAAGAATGCCTTCCCCGAAGCTGTCCTGATCGCCGAGTGGTCCAACCCCCCGGCGGCGATCCCCGCCGGCTTCCACATTGACTTCATGATCCATTTCGGCACTCCGGCCTACACCTCCCTCTTCCGCGCCGAGAAGGAGCGCTTTGCCTGGCCTTGCCCCGAGCCCGGCCACAGCTTCTTCGACCGCCAGGGCAAGGGTGACATCACCGCCTTCCTCAAGCACTATCTCGACGCCTACCGGAAAACCCGGGACCTCGGCTACATCTCCCTCCCCACCGGCAACCACGACATCACCCGCCTGAACCTGGACCGCGACGTCGCCGAACTCAAGGCCGCCATGGCCTTTTTGCTCACCATGCCCGGCATCCCCACCATCTACTACGGCGACGAAATCGGGATGCGCCACCTCCCCGGCCTGGTCAGCAAGGAAGGCGGCTTCTGCCGCACCGGCGCGCGCACTCCCATGCAGTGGGACCGCGGCCGGAACGCCGGCTTCTCCACCGCCCCCAGGCAGCGGCTCTACCTGCCCGTGGATCCCGATCCTGGCCGCCCGACCGTCGCCGCCCAGGAAAAGGATCCCGGCTCGCTGCTGAACCATGTCCGGGCGCTGCTGCGGCTGCGGCGGGAGCGGCCCGCCCTCGGCAACCTCGGGGAATTCGAGCTTGTCCACGGGGAGAAGGGGTCGAATGCCCTGCTCTACCTCCGGCGGCTGGGTGGCTCGGCGGTCCTGGTCGCGGTCAATCCCAGCGCCGAGGTCGCCACGGCCTTCTGCCGCCACCCGGCGGTCACGGGGCTGGGCGCCACGCTCCTGGGCGCACCCTTGACGGCGACGCGGAAAAAAGGCGGCCTCCAGATCACCCTACCGCCCCGCGGCTACTCGGTCTGCGAACTCCGCACCTGACCCGCCGGCGGTGCCGCCAGGCTGCCGCGGGTGTCCTGCGCGGAACATGGGACTGTCCAGGTGAAGCCGCCGTTCGCTGACGGGGCTGAGTTGGGACGAGATGGCCACCGTCATGGCCCGGGCCGGCGAGCGCGGGCTGGCGCGCCGCAGCCCGGAACTTCCTGAAGCGCTGGGCATTGACGAGAAAAGCGGGTTTGCGCGTCACCAGTGTTTCACCATCATCGCCGACCTGAAGGAGGGGCAGGTGCGGGATGTGGTTCCTCTACAACGAAGAGAACGTCCCGGACCACCGCGCCGCGCCGTTCCAGCAGCTCAAGGAGGCCGCCGTCAAGACCGGCCGGGCCTGGGCCATCAAGGAGGACTTCCGGGAGATCTGGCGGTGCCCAACCGCGGAAGCGGCGGCCGCCTTCTTCAAGAAATGGCATTGGTGGGCCACCCATTCCCGGCTGGCGCCAAAAGCCGGAAGCGCCGGAAATTTCGAAATGGTGCGCCCATCCCGCCCACCTCAACTGAGCTTCATTCGGCGTTCGCGCAACGCGGCCGGCGTGCGGGCGAAGGAGAAAGGCGCCTCCGCCATGCCTTGGCCCAGAATTCGCGCCAGGGTGGCGAGTACGGTCGGCTTGTCATCGTCGAAGTCACCGTGGTGGCGTGCCGTGGAATGAACGGGCGAGCCGTCTGCGGCGGTGTTCGGCGATCTGACCCAGTCGGCCTTGCCGTTCTTGAACAGCATCTCGAGTTCGGAGTCGTTGCGGACGAATTTCTCCATGCCCAGAATCGGTTCGCCGTCTTTCTGGAACATCGGGATGCGCACCCGCTGCTCGAAAGCGTCGGACACCAGATAGAGCAGCGACTTGTGGTAGACATTGGCGCAGTTGTCGTCCTGTTCCACCTGGTCGGTGAGCGTGAACAGGGCGAAGCGCTTGATGCCCTTGGCGTTGAGCGCGGGCAGATAGGTCTGCTTGAACAGGGCGACGGTGCAGGCGGGTGCCCACAGCGTGCAGGTCTCGATCTTCCGGCCGAGGCCGGTCATGCCGCTCAGCGGGCCGGAGCTGATTTTCCCCTTGGCCGTGAGCAACTGGACAAGAGGGGCATGGAAGATGCTGCCGGCGCTGTGCCCCGCGATATGGATTTCGATGCCCGGCTCCTGCGCCAGCAGTTCGTCGAGAAAGCCCAGCGCGATGCGTGCCCCGCCTTTTCCGTTCAGGGTGGCGGACAGGGCATTTTCCTTCATTTCGCTCCACATCGTCCTGCCGCCCAGCGTCCGCGCCAAGGGTTCGAGCGCATCATCCAGCCGGTCGAGCATGAAGTCCTTGGCTGCGTCGAGAACCCCCTCCGGCCGGCGCCTGCGGTGGGCGTCCTCGATGATGTTCTTGATCGTGGTCCAGGCGTCGGACTTCCAACTGAAGGCCAGGGGGTAGACTTCCGCATCCAACATGGCCTTGCGGTAGTCGGACACGCGCTGGATGGCGGATTCCTCGCTCACCAGCCCGCCGTGGGCGTATAGGAGCAGGCGTTTCTTTTTCCAGTTCCGGGTGATGCGCGGGAAATCCTGCTTGATGATTTCCTCCGCCTCGGCAGCCGAGGTGCCGAAGATGCCGTCGTCCCGGAGCGCCCCGTTGTTACCGATGCTGATGATATGCGGCCGCAGCTCGGGGTAGGAGTAAGACTTGGCGCGCATGGCTCCGGCGCGGCCTGGCGCGGCGCCCTTCGCGGCGGCCTCGAGCATCACCGGCGCCCCCAGCCGGGCCACCCAGACGTCACTGCCGTTGCCAAGCCAATCCTGGTAGCTGATGAGCGCAAAACCCTGCCGCCCCCAGTCCGGCCCCCAGGAATTCTGGAGCCAGAAGCCGCGCTCGTCGAAGGCGACGATGGCGAAAGCGTGTCCGCCCAGGATTTTGTCCTGCAGCGGGATCAGGCCGTCGGCCGAAACCGCCTCCCACCCGGCATGCACGGTGGCGGTGGCGTACAGGATGCCGACCTCGGCCAGCGCCGCATGCATCGCCACCAGATCCTTGTGGTTGACGCGGAAGTAGGCGCCGAGGGGGCGGGTTGCCGCATCCGCGGTGCGGGTTTCGGTCAGCCGGGCATCGGGCTTTTTCGGGTCGTAGAGCCAAACCGATTCATTGCACACCCCGTGCTTGTGCCAGCCCTTCATCGCGCCGCGCGCGCTGGAGCCATCGTATTGTTCGCCGGGCCATTCGTCGTAGCGCTTGGCCATTTCATACATCATGCGCGGGCTGACCGAGTCCTGTCCTTTCACTTCCTTGCGTTTGCGCAGCAGGTAATTGGCCACGGTGGCCAGCCCGAAGCCGGTGCAGGCGCCCTCCTGGCCCTGGTCGAGGACGGGCACCTTCACCTTCCTGTAGTATTCGAGGGCGATCCGCTTCGGCACTTGGATCAGCGTCGCCTCGTACATTTTGTCGCGGAAATCCATCGTGTCCGGGCGGGCGTTATAAACCCGCTGTGCGGCCGCCTGCCTTGTTTTGCCGTTTGCCATGAGCGTCAACCTCCTTCGGTCATTTGAGCTGGATGCCAACTGCTGCCAGGGATTTTGCTTTCCCGGGCCGGCGCGGCCGGGGGGAATACGGGGGGGGAGAGGGGAGCGAAACCGCCCCCCAATTTCGCGCCACCGCCGGGGTGGCGGCGCCACCGCCGGAGAAGGTTCGGGCGGCGGCAAGGGGCGGCGTGGGGTTTGGGGTGAGGTTTGGCATGGTTCCGGCCGGTTTTCGGGCGTACGGTTGCGCTTCCCACCGGCGGCTACGCTGCATGGGGGGACTTTATCCTGCCGGAATCCGGAAGGCAAGCCCTTACTCGCACTCCGGAACCGGCTGGCAGTCGTTGTCCGCAATCAATTTCATTTTGCCGCCGCGTTTGGGGCAGTGGAGTGGGTCGGTGCCGGAGCGGGCTTTGGCTCACCGCCAAGGGCGTCAACTCATTGAAGGCAGATGGGGGTCAGCCGGCCGGCGCGGGGCCGATGGTCTCCCCGGCCAGGAACTGGCAGGGGATCGCCGCCGCGGGGATGGGCTCCTGCGGCTGCTTGATCTTCTGGAGCAGCATCTGGGCGGCGCGGCGCCCCACTTCGTGCTGGGGATCCTCCATGGCCGCCAGCGCCTGGCCGCCGACCGTCCACTCCGGCGCCAGCAGGGCCATGAGCGAGAGATCCCCGGGGACGCTGAGGCCGGCCTTGGCCGCCGCGAACATGGCCACGTCGGCGACCATCTCGCAGAGGGTGAGCAGCGCTGTCGGCCGCTCCGAGGTGGCCAGGAGGCGCTGGCAGGGTTCCATCCAGCCCCCATTGTCCGCCGGCAGTTCCACTGGTTGCGGGGTCAGCCCGGCGGCGGCCATGGCGGCCTGGTAGCCTTCCAGCCGGGGCTGCAACTGGCAATGCTGGACCTTGTCGGTGGGGTCGGTGGCGGGATAGAGGAAGGGGATCCGCCGGTGGCCCCGGCTAGCCAGTTCCTGGACCGCCTTGGCGGCGGCGGCGCGGAGGTCGGCGTAGACCGCGTCGGTCGGCCGCTCCCGGCCGATCCAGACGAGGGGAGGTTGTGGCAAGGCCAACTGTTCCTCCAGCGGCTGGGGCAGGTCGCGCGGCGCATAGACCAGCAGCCCGTCGGCCAGGGCTTGGCGCAGGACCTTGGGGACGGCCTGCCGGTCGCTGCCCTCCTGGGCGGCGAAGCGGGAGAGGACGAGGTGCAGGTCATGCAGCTCCAGTTCATCCTGGATGCCGCTGAGCAGCGGGGTTGGCAGTTCGCTGCAAATGGCGTTTTCCGCGAACAGCAAGGCGACGCAGCCGAAGCGGCCGGTGAGCACCGCCTTGGCGGCGGCGTTGGGCTTGTAGCCGAGGCGGGCCGCCGTCGCGAGGACGGTCTGGCGCGTCTGGGGGCGGAACAGTTTGTCGCGGCCATTGAGGATGTAGCAGACGGTCATGATTGAGACGCCGCTCTCCTGGGCGATGTCCTTGAGCGTGACTTTCTTCATGGCTTCATCACCTTTTTTTTTTGCGGGCCCGCGGGCAACGGCCCGGCCGGGCGTTGGCGCGGCCGGGCCGGGTTTCAGAAGGCGAATTTGCTTTCCAGCCGGATCCAATCGGTGTCATGGCCGTCGGCGAAGGCGTCGCCGGGGCTGAAATGGGAGGCCATGGCCGCGAAGCTCCAGTGGTCGTTGAGCTTGTAGTCCAGGTAGGCGGAGTTGAGCCAGCCGATCCCGTTGCCGCCGCCGGAGTCCTGCCCCGTCTCGGTGGCCTCCAGCCAGGCGGTGGCGGTGGCGCAGCAAGTGGCAAGCACGGTGGCCGTGAGCCATCCTTTCATCCCCAAAAATCTCCTTGGCGCCCGCCGCGGCCCGCCTGTGGGCTGATGCCGGGGCGGGGTGTGGCGGTGCGGTGGCCGGCGAAAATCCAAACCAACACTATAATCGTGGTTGCTGGATTTGGCACATCCCCCGGCTTGGCGCTTGGCGTTTGGTGGCGGCGTTTGGCGGCACCCATGAGCCCCGGCGGCTTCACTTCAGCCGCGGCCGCCGCTGACCCGCCCCAGGAACTTGCCGTCGCGCGTATCGATCCGCACCAGCTCCCCCGCGGCCATGTATTCCGGCACCTGCACCACCAGGCCGGTGCTGGTCTTGGCCGGCTTGGTCCGCGCCGTGGCCGACTGCCCCTTGATCGCCGGGTCGCACTCGGCCAGCTCCATCTCGACCACGTCGGGGAGCTGGATGCCGACCAGCCGCTCGTCCAGGATCAGCCCCATGATCCCCTCCATGCCGTCCACCAGGAACTTCAGCTCCGCCTCCAGCTCGGCGGCGGGCAGGGCCGGCTGGTCGAAGCTCTCCAGGTCCATGAACACGCACTGGTCGCCGTCCCGGTACAGGTATTGGAGCTGGACGCGGCGGAAATCCGCTTCCGGGAAGACGTCATCCCCCCGGTAGCTGGCGTCAACCTTGGCCTTGGTCAGCAGGTTGCGGGCGCGGACCTTGTAGAGGGTCGCCGCGCCGCGGGCCGACGGCGTCTGCTTGACCAGCGTCTCGACCATGCAGGGGGCGCCGTTGGCGACGTAGATCGCCCCCGGCTTCAACTCGTTGGCGTGGATCATCGAAGGTTCTCCTCTGCCGGTGGCGCTTACGCCATCATCCGGATCATGGCATCGCCAAACTCGGAGCACTTGACCTCGGTGGCGCCCTCCATGAGCCGGGCGAAGTCGTAGGTGACGGTCTTCGCGGCGATGGCCCGTTCCAGCCCCCGGACCACCAGGTCGGCCGCCTCGCCCCAGCCCAGGTAGCGGAGCAGCATCTCGCCGGAGAGGATGAGGCTGCCGGGGTTGACCTTGTCGAGCCCCGCGTACTTCGGCGCGGTGCCGTGGGTCGCCTCGAACACGGCGTGGCCCGTGCCGTAATTGATGTTGGCGCCGGGGGCGATGCCGATGCCGCCGACCTGCGCGGCCAGGGCGTCGGAGAGGTAGTCGCCGTTCAAATTCATGGTGGCAATGACGTCAAAGTCGGTGGCGCGGGTGATGGTCTGCTGGAAGACGATGTCGGCGATGACGTCCTTGATCAGCAGCCGGCCGGCCTGGAGCGCCGCCTGCTGTTCCGCATTGGCGGCCGCCTCGCCCTTTTCCTTCTTGGTCGCCTCCCACTGCCGCCAGGTGTAGAGCTGGTCGCCGAACTCGCGCTCGGCCAGGGCATAGCCCCAGCGCATGAACGCGCCTTCGGTGAACTTCATGATGTTGCCCTTGTGCGCCAAGGTGACGCTCTTGCGGCGGTTGGCCAGCGCCCACTGGATGGCGGCGCGCACCAGGCGTTCAGTGCCCTCGCGGGAGACCGGCTTCACGCCGATGCCGCAGGAGTCCGGGAAGCGGATCTTCCTGTACTCCTTCGGGAACTGTTCCTTGAGGAGGTTCTTGAACTTCACGCAGTCGGCGGAGCCGTCCTCGAATTCGATGCCGGTGTAGATGTCCTCGGTGTTCTCGCGGAAGATCACCATGTCCACGTCCTGCGGCCGCTTCACGGGCGAGGGCACGCCCTGGAACCAGCGCACCGGCCGCTGGCAGACGTAGAGGTCCAATTCCTTGCGCAGCGCCACGTTCAGGCTGCGGATGCCGCCGCCGATGGGGGTGGTGAGCGGTCCCTTGATGCCGACCAGGTACTTGCGGAAGGCGGCCAGCGTTTCCTCCGGCAGCCAGTTGCCAGTCGCCTTGAACGCCTTCTCGCCGGCCAGCACTTCCAGCCATTCGATCCGGCGCTTCCCGCCGTAGGCCTTGGCCACCGCGGCGTCGAGCACGCGCACCGAAGCGCGCCAGATGTCGGGCCCGGTGCCGTCGCCCTCGATGAAGGGCAGGGTCGGATGGTCGCCGACAAGCAGCCCCTTGTCGGTCATGCGGATCAAGTCAGCCATGGGTCACCTCAAAGGTCTCGCGGGAAACGTGGAACGTGGCAGGCGGAAAAGCGGCTACTATAACCCGCCCCTTGGTGCCTGGCGCCACGCCCTCCCCCCAGGCATCAGCTCCCGCCCGGCGAGGGACGGCCTGGACGGCAGGTCCCCGCCTTGCGCCCCTGGCACAGCCGCTCCCAGCCGGGGAAGTTCCAGCGCAAGGGGAAATCCTGGCACTGTTGCGGCTTGGCCGCCTGGAGGCGGCAGCGGTTGTCGCCGCTGAGGAAGGCGCAGGCGCCGTCTTCCCGTTCGCCCAGCGTCAGCCCGCGCCGGTCGCTGGTCAGCGCCGTCCATTCCGCGATGAACTCCCGCACCGGCAGCCCCAGGAAGGCGGCGATCCGGTCAATCTCCGCCGCGCTGACCCGCACCTGGCCGGGCCAGCGGCAGCAGGTGCCGCAGCCGCTGCATTCGAAACTGCCGTCGCCGGAAGCCATTCCGCCATTGCCCTTCCATCTTGACATCCGGCAGGAACTATACTATTGGCTGTCCAAAGTCAACCCCTCATCCCCCCCGAAGGGAATGGCATGTCCCGGCCGCTGCTGCTCAACATCGGCAACACCCACACCCAGATCGCCGCCGCCGGCCTGACGCCGGAGGCCGTGGTGCGGATCGAGACCGCCCGGCTGCTGAAGGCGCCGGACGCCGTCCCCGGCCTGGCCGGCGACCCGCGCCGCCCCGTGGTCGCCGCCTGCGTCGTGCCCGACGCGGCCGCCGCCCTCCGCCGGGCCTGGCCGGACCGCGAGTTCCGCTTCATCACCGCCGAACTGCTGCCCGGCCTCGATTTCTCCCAGGTCGCTCCCCGCACCCTTGGCGCCGACCGCCTGGCCAACGCCGTGGCGGCCCTGACGCTCGTGGCGCCGCCGGTGATCGTCCTCGACTGCGGCACCGCCCTCAGCTCCGTGGCCATTGACGCAGCCCGCCGTTTCCGCGGCGGCGCCATCCTCCCCGGCCGCCGACTCCTGCGCCTGGCACTCCACCGCCACACCGGCCAGCTCCCCGATGTGCCCATGGCCGACACCATCCCCCACGCCCTCGGCACCTGCACCACCGAAGCCATCCTCGCCGGCACCGACCTCGCCGCCGTCGGCGCCATCCAGCACGTCCTCGACGCCATGCGCCGCGAACTGGGCGCCCCCGACTGCCCCGTGCTCGCCACCGGCGGCGACGCCCCCTTCTTCCGCGCCGCCCTGCCCTGGCTGCGCCCGGCCCCGGAACCGTTCACCCTCCGCGGCATCGCCCAGATCGCCGCCCAGCTCCATTTCCGGCACGACCCCAGGATTTGAATTGGACTCATCGGACGGATCGGACGGATCGGACTCGTCGGACTCATCGGACTCATTCGGCAATCGGAAATTCGGGAGCGACCCCATGCCCATGCTGGACACGGCGGCGGAAATGCTGCGGCAAGTCGAAGCGGCGGCGGCAACCGTGCGGGCCCGGCTCGCCCCGTGCGCCACCACGGCGCTGGTCCTCGGCTCGGGGCTGGGCGACCTCGCCGAGGCCCTGCCCGCCGCCGCCGCGCTCGACTACGCGGAAATCCCGCACCATCCCGTCGCCACCGTCGAAGGGCACCGCGGCCGGCTGCTCCACGGCGAATGGCAGGGGCGCCCCCTGCTGGTGCTTCAGGGGCGCTTCCACCTCTACGAAGGCTACACGGCCCGGGAAATCGCCTTCCCCATCCGCGTCCTCGCCGCCCTCGGCGTGCGCAACCTGCTGCTCACCAATGCCGCCGGCAGCCTCAACCCGGCCTGGCGCCCCGGCGAACTGATGCTGCTCCGCGACCACCTCAACCTGACCGGCCAGAACCCGTTGGCCGGCCCCAACCCCGAGCGCTGGGGCCCCCGCTTCCCCGCCCTGGCGGAACCCTACAGCCGCGCCCTGGGCGAACTGGCGCGCGCCACCGCCGCCGCCGCCGGGCTCCGCCTCCACGAGGGCGTCTACGCCTGCGTCGCCGGCCCCAGCCTGGAAACGGCCGCGGAAACCCGCGCCCTGCGCCTCCTCGGCGCCGACGCCGTCGGCATGTCCACCGTCCCCGAGACCATCACCGCCGTCCATGCCGGCCTGCGCGTGCTCGCCCTCTCCGTGCTCACCAACAGCAACGACCCCGCCGCCTACGCCGCCGCGACCCACGCCGAAATCCTCGCGGCGGCGGCGGCCGCCGCCCCCCGCCTCAGCGCCCTCCTCGCCGGCGTCGTCGCCCGCCTGGAACCCTGAACGCCGCGCCGGGGCATGACCATCCCCTGGCTTGGCAACGGCAAAGCCACCCATCCCGTCCAGGCGGTCAAATCCTGCCGTGGCCGGCCCCTACTATCCCACCGCCCCGCCTCAGCCGAAGCTGGCCAACTGCTCGCGGACCCGGGCCAGTTGGGACTCGGCCTCGGCAAGCTTGGCCTTCTCCGCCTCGACCACCGCCGCCGGCGCCCGGGCGACGAAGTTCGCGTTCCCCAGCTTGCCTTCAATACCCTGGCTGTATTTCGCCAAGTCGGCGGCCTGCTTCTTGAGCTTCTCCACTTCGCCGGCGGTGTCGATCAGCCCCGCAAGCGGGATGTAGGCCGTGCCGGCGGCGCCGACCGCCACCGCCCGCGGCCCCGCCGCCTGGTAGTCCGCCCGGATCTCCACTGGTTCCGCCGCGGCCAGCACTTGGAACGAGCGCAGGTCCTCGCGCAGGAACCGGCCGCGCGGCTCATCGGCCGGCACGAGCACAACCCCCACTTTCGCCTGGGGCGCGACGCGATAGCTCGCCCGGACGTTGCGGATGGCGGTGATCAGCTCGAACTTCTCCCGCACCAGCGCCGCCGCCGCGGGGGTCGCCCCCAGCCGCTCCAGCTCGGCGGCGCCCAGCGCTTCCGGCCACGGCGCCAGCATGATCGAATCCGACTCCCCGGCGAAGCCGAACTGGTGCCAGACCTCCTCGGTGAGGAACGGCATCAGCGGATGCATGACCCGCAGGATCGTGCCCAGGCAATGGTCGAACACGCGCAGCGTCCGCGCCTGGAGGGCCGCATCGGGGCCATGGAGTGCGGCCTTGGCCGACTCCAGGTACCAGTCGCAGAACTCGCTCCAGACAAACTCGTAGATGTCATGCGAATACTCGTGGAAGTCGAAGCGGTCCAAGGCGGCGGTGGCCCCGGCGACGGCGGCGTCGAGGCGGGCGATGATCCAGCGGTCGTCGGGGCGCAGGTCCTGGGCGGCCAGCCCGGCCAGCGTCCGCCACTCCGGCGACAGCGTGCCGAAGCGCAGGCGGAAGCGGGCGACGTTCCACAGCTTGGTGGCGAAGTTGCGGCCGATCTCGCATTTCTCGTTGGCATAGCGGATGTCCTGCCCCACCGGCGCGATGTAGATGATGGTGAAGCGCAGCGCATCGGTGCCGTACTGGGCCATGACCTCCAGCGGATCCGGTGAGTTGTTGAGGCTCTTGGAGAGCTTGCGCCCCTTCTCGTCACGGATGATCGAGGTGAAATAGACATCTTGGAACGGCACGTCGCCCATGAACTCCAGCCCGGCCATGATCATCCGCGCGACCCAGAAGAAGATGATGTCGGGGCCGGTGACCAGGGTGTGGGTCGGATAGAAGCGGGCAAGCTCGGGGTTGGCCCGGTCCGTGGCCGGGTCGCCGGTCCAGCCGAAGACCGAGAAGGGCCAGAGCCAGGAGCTGAACCAGGTGTCGAGCACATCCTCGTCCTGCTTGAACGTGTTCCCCCCGCACTTCGGGCAGACGGCCGGGGCGTGCTTGGCAACCACGATCTCGCGGCAGCCCTCCCCTTGGCAGTAGTAGGCCGGGATGCGATGCCCCCACCAGAGCTGGCGGCTGATGCACCAGTCCTTGATGTTCGCCATCCAATGGTTGTAGGTCTTCACCCAGCGCTCCGGATGGAAGCGGATGCGCCCGTCGTTCACCGCCGCCAAGGCCGGTTCGGCCAGCGGCCGCATCTTCACGAACCATTGCTCGGAAAGCCGCGGCTCCACCGGCACGTCGCCACGCTCGGAAAAGCCGACCTGGTGCAGATGCTCCTCGACCTTCGCCAGCAGCCCCAGCTCCTCCAGCCGCCGGACCACCGCCTTGCGGCAGACGTAGCGGTCCAGTCCCTGGAACTCGGCGCCGGCCGCCGCCCCCATGGAGCCGTCGTCCTCCATGACATTGACCATCGGCAGGCCGTGGCGCAACCCCATTTCGTAGTCGTTGGGGTCATGGGCGGGGGTGACCTTCACGGCGCCGGTGCCGAAGCTCCTGTCCACGTAGTCGTCGGCGATCAGCGGAATCTCCCGGCCGACAATCGGCAGGAGCAGCTTCTTGCCGACGAGCCCGGCGTAGCGCGCGTCCTCGGGGTTGACCGCCACCGCCGTGTCCCCCAGCATCGTCTCCGGCCGGGTGGTCGCCACGGTCACAAAGCCGCTGCCGTCCGCGAAGGGATAGCGGAAATGCCAAAGCTTGCCCCGCTGCTCCTTGAAAATCACTTCCTCGTCGGAAAGGGCCGTGCCTGACTTCGGGCACCAGTTGATGATGCGGTGCCCCTTGTAGATCAACCCCTTGCGGTAAAGCCGGATGAAGACCTCCTGGACGGCCGCGGAGAGAGTTGGGTCGAGGGTGAAACGCTCCCGCTCCCAGTCGCAGGCCACGCCCAAGTGGCGGAGCTGCCTGACAATGGTGCCGCCATACTTCTCCTTCCACTCCCAGACCCGCTCCAGGAATTTCTCCCGCCCCAGGCCGTGGCGGGAAACGTTCTCCCTCTCCTTGAGCATCTGCTCGACCTTGGCCTGGGTGGCGATGCCGGCATGGTCGGTCCCCGGAACCCAGCAAGTCTCGCGGCCACGCATCTTCTCGAAACGGACCAGGATGTCCTGCAAGGTGTTGTTCAGGACGTGGCCAAGGGTGAGCATCCCGGTGACGTTGGGCGGGGGGATGACAATCACATACGGCTTCTTCCCGCTGCCGGGATTGCCGCGGAAATAGCCGCGCCGCTCCCATTCCTCGTACCAGCGCCGCTCCACGGCCGCCGCCTCGTAGCTCTTGGGCATCGTCTCTTCGCTCATGACAGCACCAACTCCGGGTCGTTCCTGGGCACGGGATGAACCGGACAATATAGGATGCCCGCCGCGATGTGCCATGCAGGTTCGGTGGATCGGAGCGCTGAAGGCGCGGAGCAACGCCCCAGGTTGTTGTCCCCCGCCGTGAACTCCAGCGGGGGCGTCAGCAGGGGACGCCGCCAGCGGCCGCGAGATGGCGGTTGGCGACGTCCTGGAAGCGCTCCCATTCCGCGTCCAAGTTGTCCACGGTGGCGGCCAGGGCGGGTGGGTTGCCGGCGCGGAGGGCCTGGTAGAGGATGTCGGCGGCCTGGTAGACGCCGGTGGCGGAGAGGTTGCCGGCCACGCCCTTGAGGGTGTGGGCGAGATGGGCGGCCTCTTCCTGGCGGCCGGCGGCGACGAGCTGGCGGATGCTGGCGGGCGTGCCCTCGTTTTCCTGGAGGAACTGGCGGAGGAGTTCCGCATGGAGCGCGAGGTCGTCGCTGAAGCGGTTGCGGGCGTCGTCGAGGTCGAGGGCTGGCGGCCGGGGCGGGGCGGATTCGGCCGCCGCGGCTGGCGGGCTGGGGGGCTGGGGTGGCTCGGGGCTGGGTGCCGGCATGGCGGCTGGGAGCTTGAGCCAGTGGTCGAGGGTGGCATGGAGCTGGTAGGGGTCGATGGGCTTGGCGATGTGGGCGTTCATGCCGGCTTCGAGGCACTTGCGCTTTTCCGCCTCGAAGGCGTGGGCGGTGACGGCGATGACCGGGAGGGTTTGCAGCCCGAGTTCGTGGCGGATGATGGCGGTGGTCTGGTAGCCGTCCAGCCCCGGCATTTGCACGTCCATGAGCACGGCGGCGAAGCCGTCGGGGCCGGCGGCAATGAGTTTTTCGATGGCTTCCCGGCCGGAGCTGGCGACTTCGACGGAGTAGCCGAGGTGTTTGAGGATTTCGCGGCCCACGAGCTGGTTGATCTCATTGTCCTCGACCAGGAGCAGGCGGGTGCCGGCCTGGGGTGGCGGTTCGTGGGTGGGGGGCGGCTGGGCTGCCGTCGCCGCCGGGGGGATGGCGGCTTCGCCGGGAGCGAAGGTGGCGAGGAGCGCCTCGCGGAGGGTCTTTTCGCAGAGGGGCTTGGGAAGGATGCCTTGGAGCTTGAGGATTTCGGCCTGGCGGTGGATCGCCGCCTGCTGGCTGGTGGCGGCGAGGATGAAGATGGCCGGCGGCTTTTCCTGGAGGGCGGGGAGGAGGCGGATGCGGCTGGCGGTTTCGATGCCGTCCATCTCCGGATGGCGCAGGTTGAGCAGCAGCAGCTCGTAGGGGGCGTGGCCGAGGGTGGCGAGGGCCTCGTGGCCGGAGGCGACGGCGGTCGGGTCGAGGCCGAGGTTCTTGAGCTGGTTGGCGAGGATCAACCGGCTCATCGGGTGGTCGTCCACGACCAGGGCGGTGCGGCCGCGCAGCGCTTCGGGTGCCGGCGGCGGTCCGGCGGCGGCGGCGGGGCCGGCGGCGAACTCGGCGGTGAAGGCGAAGGTGCTGCCGCTGGCGGGGGCGCTCTCGACGCTGAGGGTGCCGTTCATCATAGCGATGAGCCGGCGGCTGATGGCCAGCCCCAGGCCGGTGCCGCCGTATTTGCGGCTGGTGGAGCTGTCGGCCTGGCTGAAGGCCTGGAAGATCTTGGCCTGTTCGGCGGAGGTGATGCCGATGCCGGTGTCGACCACCTGGAAGCGGAGGCGGAGGAGGTCGCCCTCCCGGTGGTCGAGGGCGGCGGAAAGCAGGACTTCGCCGGTGTCGGTGAACTTCACGGCGTTGTGGGCGAGGTTGAGCAGGACCTGTTCCAGGCGCAAGGGGTCGCCCAGGAGGAGCTGGGGCACGGCCGGTTCCACGTCGAGCAGCAGTTCCAGCCCCTTCTCCTCGGCCGGTGCCGAGACCACGCTGGCGACGTTGCGCAGGACGCGGCGGAGGTCGAACTCGGTGCGTTCCAGCTTCAGCTTGCCGGCCTCGATCTTCGAGATGTCGAGGATGTCGTTGATGATGCCGAGCAGGCTGTGGGCGGAGAGCAGGAGCTTGCCCAGATAGTCGCGCTGGAGCGGCTCCAGGTCGCTCTTCTGGAGGAGTCGGGCGAGGCCGACGATGGCGTTGAGGGGGGTGCGGATCTCGTGGCTCATGTTGGCCAGGAAGTCGCTCTTGGCGCGGTTGGCCTCCTCCGCCGCCTCCTTGGCCTGGCGCATGGCCGCCTCCATCGCCTTGCGCTCCGTGATGTCGCGGGCGACGCTGATGATGGCGGGGGTGTCGCCGTAGGCGATGGCGCTGGCGTTGACCTCCACCGGCACCACCGTGCCGTCCTTGCGCCGGTGGGCGGACTCGAAGACGGCGCTTCCTTCGCGCTGGAGGAGGGCCATGCGTTCGGGGATGCGGGCGGCGAAATCAGGGGAGTCGAGGTCGGCCACGGTCATGGCCAGCAGTTCCTCCCGGCTCCAGCCGAGCCGTTCGCAGGCGACCTGGTTGGCGTCCAGGAAGCGGCCGTCCAGGCCGTGGATGAAGATGGCGTCGCTGGCGTGGTCGAAGATCAGGCGGTAGCGCGTCTCCGCCCAGCTTCGCGCCGCCTCGCTGCGCTTCTTCGCCCGGCGGAGTTCGGCTTCCCTCAGTTCGCGGTCGACGGCGGCGACGAAGCGGGTGAGGTTGGACTTGAGCACGTAGTCGGCGGCGCCGGCCCGCATCAAGTCCACCGCGATCTCCTCGCCGATGCTGCCGGAGACGATGAAGAAGGGGACGTCCTCGGGCCCGATCTCCTTGAAGATGCGCAGGGCGCCGGGGGCGTCGAAGTTGGGCAGGTTGTAGTCGGCGACGACAAGATCCCAGCTCTCCTCCCGCAGGGCCTGGTGCAGTTCCGCGGCGGTCTCGACGCGCTTGGCCCGTGGTTCGTAGCCAGCCTTGGCCAGGTGGCGGAGCAGCAGGCGGGCGTCGGACTCGGAGTCCTCGATCATCAACAGGCGAAGGGGAATTGGCATGGCGCATCCTCGGGCGCGGGCAGGGGGGCGATCCCATCCGTACCATACGCCGGGAATCGGTTTTGGCGCGCCGCCGGGTGGTGGGTCAGTCCCGGCGTGGGGGGGCGGTGGAGCGGCCCGGGATGAGCTTGGGGGTGAGGCTGGCGTGTTCGAGGGCGGCCTCGCCGGCGGCGCCGGCGCAGTGGAGCCGGCGGAGGAGCTTGGCGGTGGCGCGCCGGCCGAGTTCGTCCGCCTGGGGGTCGATGGTGGTCAGGGGCAGGCCGCCGGGGTGGAGGCTCTTGAGGTTGTCGCAGCCGGTCACCGACACGTCCCGCGGCACTTTCACCCCGCGGGCGGCGAGATGGCGGACGAGGCGCGCCGCGTAGTCGTCGTTGTAGCAGGCGAAGGCGGTGACCCCCTCGTCGCAAATCAGGCGGTAGGCATGGTCGGACCAGCCCTGGCCGGCGCTGGCCAGCGGCTCGATGCAGTTGCGGTGGGGGAGGTAGGGGAGGCCGTGTTCCGTGAGGGTGCGGACGAAGCCGGCGTGGCGCTGGGGCGCCTCCCGCGGGTCGGGGCCGAGATAGGCCAGCTCCCGGTGGCCAAGGTCAATCAGGTGGCGGGTGGCTTCGGCGAAGCCGTGCTGCTCGTCAACCGTCACCGAGCTGAAGCGGGGGTGTTCGCATTCCAGGAGGATGACCGGGATGGCCAGGCTTTCCAACTGGGCGAACAGCGCCTCGGTGCGGCTGGGCTTGGGGATGGCGACGATCAGGCCGGCGACCTTCAGCACCTCCGCGGCCTCCCGCACGCAGTCGGCGAACCCCTTGTAGGTGCAGTCCAGGCTTTTCACCAGCAGGTAATAGTGGTGGCGGTTGAGAGTTTCCTCGATGCCGCGGACAATCGGCTGGTAATAGGGGCGCGCCGCCGGCACGATGACGCTCACGAAATGGCTGCTGCGCCGGTAGGGCTTGCAGCGGGCCGGGTCGAGGACGAACATCCCCTGGCGGCGCCGCGTCTCCAGCACCCCCTCCGCCACCAGCTCCTCCACCGCCCGCATCACCGTGGAGCGGCTGGCGCCGTATTTGGCCGCCAGCGCGCGGATGGCGGGGAAGCGGTTGCCGGCGTGCAGGTGGCGGCCGAGGATTTCACCTTGGGCCAGCCGCCATTTCAGGGCCCGGCACAGGGTCGGGCTGGCCACGGCCATGGCGTTCCAGTCGGCGCTCGGGCGGACTCTGGTCATGCGGAATTGATCCTTTGTGGTTCTGGATTTTTGCGGCTGCGGAATCCGCAAAAGGCAGGAATGTATTGCCGCCAGCTCGTTCCCGCAACTGGGGCGGGCGGGGCTGGAAACTGGAAACTCTCCGCGGTCTCCGCGCCGCCGCGGTGAAAAAAGGAACTGGCGGCGGACCAGGGACGGGGGAAAAGCGCGGCCGCCTGGAGGGCTGGGGCGAAGGCGCCCCCCACTTGCGCGGGGGGCGGGGGCGGTTACAGTCTGAATGAACTGTCCGTGGCCGTTTCCGGCCACTGGCCACGCCCCCGCACAAGGAACTCCGCCCATGACCACCCTGCGCCAGGCCACCGTCAGCCGCACCACCCGCGAGACCGACATCACGGTGAAGCTGGTCCTCGACGGCAGTGGCCGGGCGGCGGTCAAGACCGGGGTGCCGTTCATGGACCACATGCTGACGGCCTTTGCCAAGCATGGCTTCTTCGACCTGGAGGTGCGGGCGACGGGCGACCTGGAGATCGATGCGCACCACACCTTGGAGGATCTCGGGCTCGTGCTCGGCCAGGCGCTGCGCGAGGCGGTGGGCGACAAGGCGGGCATCCGCCGCTTCGGCACTGCCTTCGTGCCGATGGACGAGGCGCTGGCCCGGGTGGTGCTCGACCTTTCCGGCCGCCCGTATCTCGGCTTCCGCGTGCCGCGGCCCGGCGGCCTGCCGGTCGGCGGCGTGGACCCGCGGCTCTTCCGCGAATTCTTCCAGGCCCTGGTCAACACCGCGGGGCTGACCCTGCACCTCGACCTGCTGGCCGGGGAGGAGATGCACCACATCTTCGAGGCGGCGTTCAAGGCGTTCGGCCGGGCCCTGGACCAGGCGGTCGCCGCCGAGCCGCGCTGCCCCGGCATCCCCTCGACCAAGGGCGCCCTGTGAAACTGGCCAAACGCGGCGGGGCGATTACATTGTCCGCCGCCCGGCGGGGCACCGCGGAGGCCAGCATAGCTCAGTTGGTAGAGCACTTGATTTGTAATCAGGCGGTCGCCGGTTCGAATCCGGCTGCTGGCTCCATCTTCCCCCCTGGCCAGGAAATGGACGGATCGCCGCGAGCCTGGAGGGCGCCTGCCATGGATCCGAAACCGCCGCCGCCGCGCCGCCCCTCGTGGGACGAATATTTCCTCAAGCTGGCCATGCTCGCCTCCGAGCGCTCCACCTGCCCGCGGATGCACTGTGGCTGCGTGCTGGTCAAGGAGCGCTTCGTGCTGGCCACCGGCTACAACGGCTCCCTGCCGCGGGCACCGCATTGCGACGAGGCCGGCTGCCTGGTGGTCAACAACCATTGCATCCGCACCAACCACGCGGAGATCAACGCCTTGTGCCAGGCGACGCGCCACGGCGTGACCCTGGAGGGGGCCACCGCCTACATCACCAACATGCCCTGCACCCATTGCACCAAGGCGCTGATCGCCGCCGGCATCCGCCGGATCGTGGTCTGCTCCGACTACCACGACACCTTGGCGGAGCAGTTCTGCGCCGAGTCCGGCGTCGAGCTATGCCGGCCGCCGCTGCCGGGGCGGACGATCCATTATTACCCGGAGCATTACTCCTCTGCCAAGGCCGGGGCGGCGGGCGGGGCCAGCGGCGATTGAGGCGGGGACTGGTCAGGGGGTGGGGGTGTCGGCGGCGGGGCGGCCGGCGCCGCGCCTGAGGATGTGGCGGCCGTAGCGCTGGCGGAGTTCGTCAACGGCGGCGTCGAGGCGGCTGGCGGCGTCGGGGCCGCGGGTTGCGGAGTCCGCAACTTTGGCGGCGGGCCGGGCGGGCGGGGCAGCGTCCAGGTCGAAGAGGAGCGGCTGGGTTCCGGCGGAAGCTGGGGCGAGGGTGACGCCGACGCCGAGGAGGCGGATGGGGCGGCCGGCGAGGGCTTGGCGTTCCCAGAGGCCGAGGGCGTGGCGGATCAGGTCGCGGTCGCTGGTGGCCGGGGGGCGCAGCGGCGTCTGGCGGGTGATGGTCTTGAAGTCGGTGAAGCGGATCTTGAGGTGGAGCGTCCGGGGTTGGCGGCCGCTGGCGCGCAGGCGGCGGCCGACCTTCTCGGCCAGTTCCAGGATCGTCTGGCGCAGGATTGCGGAGTCCGCAACGTCTTCGGGGAAGGTGTGTTCGTTGGCGATGCTCTTTTCCGGGGCGGCTTCGGGCTCGACGCGGCGCGAATCGCGGCCGTTGGCGAGTTCGTGGAGGTGGGCGGCGGCGGCCGGGCCGAGGAGGCGGGCGAGGAGCGTTGCCGGCGCGTCCTGGATCTGGCCGATGGTGTGGAGGCCGGCGGCGGCGAGGGTGGCGGCGGTGACTTTGCCGACGCCCCAGAGCTTGCCGGCGGGGAGGGGGGCGAGGAAGCGGCGGATGGCGTCGGGCTCGGTGGGGACGACGGTGAGGCCGTCGGGCTTCTGCAGGTCGCTGGCGAGCTTGGCGAGGAACAGGTTGGGGGCGATGCCGACGGAGGCGGTGAGGCCGGTGGCGGCGTGGACGGCGCGTTTCAGGGCGCGGGCGAGCGTCACGGCGTCGGGCCAGCGGTGGAGCACGCCGGAAACGTCGAGGAAGGCTTCGTCGATGGAGACTGGCTCGACGATGGGGGTGAAGGATTCGAGCACGGCGAAGATCTGGCGGGAGACGGCGGCGTAGCGTTCCAGCCGCGGCGGGAGGAAGACGCCCCGCGGGCAAAGCTTGTAGGCGGTGCGGGAGGGCATGGCGGAGTGGACGCCGAATTTGCGGGCCTCGTAGGAGCAGGTGGCGACGACGCCGCGCTGGTCGGGCGGGGCGCCGACGATGACCGGCTGGCCGCGCAGGGCGGGGTTGTCGCGCACCTCGACGGCGGCGAAGAAGGCGTCCATGTCGAGGTGGAGGATGGTCAGGGGGTGGTTGGCGGCGGCGGGTTCAGGCATGGCTGGGGGCGGCGGCGGCGCCGGCGGCGGCGTGCCGGGCGAGGAGCAGGTGGATGGCTTCGGCGGCGCAGTGGAGGCCGAAAAGGCCGGGCATGAAGGAGATGGTGCCATTGATGATGGGCTGGCGGCTGCCGGCGGCGGCGGTGGTGGCGGTGGCCTCGGCCTCGGCGGGGCTTTCGGGCAGTTCGAGGTTGGGCCGGGCCGGTTCGTCGGAGAAGACGACGCGCACGCCGCGGTGGATGCCCTGGGCGCGGAGTTCCCGGCGGACAACGCGGGCGAGGGGGCAGCCGCTGGTGTGGGCGAGGTCGCCGGCGCGGACGCGGGCCGGGTCGAGCTTGCAGGCGGCGCCCATGCTGGCGACGAGGGGGATGTGGTGGTGGACGCACCAGGCGATGAGGGCGATCTTGTCGGCGACGCTGTCGATGGCATCAACCACCAGGTCTGGGGGGCCGGCGAGCAGTTCGGCGGCGGCGGCGGCGTGGAAGCGGCGGGTGAGGGCGACGATTTCGGCGTCGGGATTGATCTCGCGCAGCCGTTCGGCGACGACTTCGGCCTTGGGCCGGCCGAGGGTCGAGGCCAGGGCGGGGAGCTGGCGGTTGAGGTTGGAGGGCTGGACGGTGTCGGGGTCGATCAGCCGGAGGTGGCCGACGGGGGCGCGGGCCAGCGCCTCGGCGGCATAGGCGCCGACGCCGCCAAGGCCGACGATGGTGACGCGGGCGGCGTGCAGCGCCGCGAGGGCGTCGGCGCCGAGGAGGAGGCGGGCGCGCTGGAAGCGTTGGGCGAGGGAGGGGATGGGGATGGGCATGGGGACAAGCACCACGGTTGACGGCGAGAAATCAAGCAGTCGGACGGCGAAGATTGTCGGTCAACGTTCCCCGGCTCAGGGCACGGGGATGCCGACGACGCAGAGGCCGGCGGCGTCGAGGGCGGCGAGGGTCTGGGCTTTTTCCAGGAACAGGGTCATGCCGGCCTGGACCGCCAGGGTCTGGGCACCGGCGGCGACGAGGGAGGCGACGGTGGCCGTGCCGATGCAAGGCACGTCGAAGCGCAGGTCGTGGCCGGGTTTGGCGACCTTGACGACGGTGACCTGGCCGCGGCCAAGTTCGCCGCCGCGGCGGATCGCCTGGTCGGTGCCCTCGAACCCTTCGACGGCAAGGACGGTGCCCTTCTTGACGACGACGGTCTGGCCGATGTCGAGGCGGCTGATCTCCCGGGCGATGCGGGCGCCGAACTCGATGTCGCGCCATTGGCGGCGCCCCGGCCGGCGGTGGCCGAGGACGCCTTCGCCGGCGAGGGCGTCCTCCATGTAGGTGGTGGCGGGCAGGACGCGGAAGCCGTCGCGCTCGAAGGCGTCGGCGACGGCGCCGAAGAGGGTGTGGGCATTGCGTTCCTTGAGGCCGAGGAGGAGGCGGAAGGCGAGGAGGTCGGGGCGGAAGCCGCCGAAGAGCCGGCCGGGGCGGACCTGGCCGGCGAAGATGACTTCCTGGATTTGCTGGCGGTGGAGGCAGTCCATGCTTTTGCGGAGCTGGCCGACCTGGACGCGGTCCACGTGGTCGGCCAGGGCGGCGATGGCCGGGTCGGTCTCGTCGTCCAGGGCGATGACCGCGAGGCGGGCGGCGCCGGCGCGGCGGGCGGCGCGGGCGAGTTCGAGCGGATAGAGGCCGCGGCCGGCGACGATGCCCAGGGCGGGGCGGCGGCCCGCGGGGTTGGCGGGGGCGGGGGCGGGGTCGGCGGGCGGCGGGTGGAACCAGGAGGCGAAGGGGAGGTGCATGGTCATTCCGGGGGCGGTGGCTTCGCCATCAAGGCTAAGGCAGGGCTCATTTGACACATTGCACTGGCCGGTCCGCCGGCGGCAAGATCCAGCCGATCATCTGGAGCGTCAAGCGCGAGGCGGGGCGCCCAGGGGGAGGACGGTGCGGCCCAGGGCGGCGTTGAGCACCTGCCCCATGGCGAGGTAGATGGCGGCGAGGCCGCAGATGAGCCCTTCCAGGCCGGCGAGGCGCTTGAGGGCCGGGTTCGCCAGGGCGTCGCCGAGGGCGAGCAGGAAGAAGAGGACGGTCAGGGTGGCGAAGACGACCTGGAGCGCCTTGTTGCTTTTCAGGGTGGCGAAGAACATGAAGCCGGTGAACAGGCCCCAGATGGCGAGGTAGGCGGCGAGGCCGGTCCTGGGGTCGGTGGCCGTCGCCAGGCCGAGCTTGGGCAGGAGCAGGAGCACGACCAGGCTGAGCCAGAAGAAGCCGTAGGAGGTGAAGGCGGTGGCGCCGAAGGTGTTGTCCTTCTTCCATTCCTGGATGCCGGCGATGACCTGGGCGATGCCGCCGTAGCAGATGCCCATGGCGAGGACCATGCTGTCGAGCGCAAAGGTCTGGGGGAAGGCGTTGTGCAGGTTCAGCAGCACGGTGGTCATGCCGAAGCCCATGAGGCCGAGGGGGGCGGGGTTGGCGGTGGTGTCCGTGATGGCGACGGTGGCGGGGGTGGTGGCGGAGGGTTGCACGGGAGGAAGGGCTTTCTGGGGAAAGGGGGGGTGAGGGTCGGGGGGCGGTGCCCATTCCGCGGGCAAAGCTTTGGACTATAGACCCTCTTCCGCCGCCTGCCAGCGGCGGGGGGAACTGGGAACTGCTTTGACCCGCCGACTTTCGCTGACGAACCGCCAAGCTTGAAATCGTTTCACCGCGGAGGCGCCGAGGGCACGGAGAAAATCACCGGGAGCGGTTCATGAATAGATCAACCTAAAGGCTGGACACCAACGGGATGCGGCTGGGGGATCGTGACCCCAGCGGGGTCGGGGTGTGTAGCCCCCGGCTTCAGCCGGGGGATCGCGGATTGTCCCCTTGCTTTTGCGCCCCGGCCTTCCCGCGCCCCGCTGGGGCGCAACTCAACAATGTGGAACACCCAGCCCCCCCGGCTGAAGCCGGGGGCTTTATGCCCAGGCCCCTTCCGGGGCCTTCAATGCCCGCCGTCCCCGGCGGCAAGCTCCCACGTCATCCCCGCCCCGACAACGGGAGCTGTCCCGAGCGGCCGCGGAGCCGGCTTCGCCTTGGCTTCGGCGGCGAAGCCGCGGACTCCAGACGGATCGCCGGAAAAAGCCTCAATTCCGCCGCCTGCCAGTGGCGGGGCGGGTTCGACTTTGCCTGGCCGGAAGTTACATTGTCGGGTTGAATGCCGGGCCGGCCAGCCGCCATGCGGGCGTGCGGAGTCCGCCCGGCGGAGACAGGACTGGCCATGCAGGAATTGGTGCGCGAATTGTTGCGGCAGCTCGGGGAGGATCCGGAGCGGGAGGGGCTGGTGAAGACGCCGGCCCGGGTCGAGGAGGCGCTGCGCTTCCTCTGCTCGGGGTACGCCCAGGAGCCGGAGGACATCATCAACGAGGCGGTGTTCACCGAGGAATGCAACCACATGGTGATCATCCGCGACATCGAGGTCTACAGCCTCTGCGAGCACCACCTGCTGCCGTTCTTCGGGCGCTGCCACATCGGCTACATCCCGCGCGGCAAGGTGTTCGGGCTGAGCAAGCTGGCGCGGCTGGTGGACTGCTATGCGCGCCGGCTCCAGGTGCAGGAGCGGCTGACCCAGCAGATCGCCCAGATCGTCAAGAAGGCGATTGACGCCGAGGGGGTCGGGGTGGTGATCGAGGCGCAGCACCTGTGCATGATGATGCGCGGGGTGGAGAAGCAGAACTCCCAGACGGTGACTTCGGCCATGCTGGGCAGCTTCCACAATTCCCCGGCGACGCGCAACGAGTTCCTGGAGCTGATCCGCGCCCGGAGCTGATCCGCCCGCGGCGCTTGGAGGGCGGCATGGCCACGGCCAGACAGACGCAGGAAGCATCTCCCTTGCCCGGCCGGCAGGCCGGGGGCCGGCGTGGCGGCTGGCCGTTGCTGGCGGTGGTGGTGGTGGGGCTTTTCCTGCGGCTGCTCTACCTGGGCGAACAGGCGGCGCAGTCGCCGCTGTTCCACGTGCCGTTGCTGGACGAGGCGGAGCTGGCGGCGACGGCCCGGGGGCTGCTGGCGGGGCAGGGGTTTGGGGCGGAGCCACTGTTCAAGGCGCCCGGCTACGCCCTGTACTTGGCTGGCACCATGGCGCTGGCCGGCGATGGCTGGAGCTGGTTGGCGCGGCTGCTCCAGCATCTGGCCGGCGCCGCCCTGGCGGTTCCGGCGGCGCTGGCGGCGCGGCGGCTGGTGACGGGGGCCCGGGCTGGCCGGGTGGCCGCCCTGGTGGCGGCCGGCTTGATCGCCTTTTATCCGCCGCTGATCCGGCTGGAAGCCCGGCTGGTGCCGGATTTTTGGGTCTTTTTCCTGCAATCGCTGCTGGTGGCCCTGCTGCTGACCTGGCCGCGGCCGGGGTGGCGGGTCGCCGTGGCTTCCGGCGTGGCGGCGGCCTTGGCCTGGCTTTTCCGGCCGACCTTGACGCCGGTGCTGCCGCTGCTGGCGGCGTGGCTGGCCTGGCCGGCGCTGCGCCGGCGGAGCTGGCGGGCGCTGCTTCCGGCGGGGCTGTTCCTGGTGCCCGTGCTGCTGGCCATGGGGGGTGTGGCGCTGCGCAACCGGTTGGCCGGGAAGGAATGGCTGGTTTTCCCGTGGCAGGCCGGCTACAATTTCTATCAGGCCAACCGCCCCGGGGCGAATGGCCGCTACCTGGTCCAGCCCGGAATGGTTGCCGACCCTGCTGGCGGCAATCCGACGCGGGTGCTGGCGTGGCGGGAGGCGAGCCGGGCAATCGCGGCCGCCGGCCAGCGGCCGACGTTCCGGGCCGTGGACGGGCATTGGTTTGGCCGCGCCAAGGCGGCGATCCGGGCGGAACCGGCGGCGTGGGGGGGGCTGCTGCTGAAAAAGGCGCTGTTCCTGCACCAGGACCGGGAGCTGTACAATTTCGAGGATTTCCGGTTGCAGAAGGCGTTGTCGCCGACCTTGCGTTTCATCCCCCTCTCGTTCGGCTGGGCGCTGCCCTTCGCCGTGGTGGCGGCGGCGCTTGGGCCCCTTGGGCTGCGGGGGCTCCGCCGGCGGCGGCTGCTCCTGCTGCTGGGGTATTGGGGTGGGCTGGGCGGGGCGATCGGGCTGTATTATGCTTGCGGCCGGATGCGGATGCCGCTCTGGTTCCCGGTCGCGGTTTTGGCGGCGGCCGCAGTGGCGGGGATGCCCACCTGGCTCCGGGCGGCCGGTGGCCGGTGGCGGGCCGCCGTCGCGCTGGCCCTTGGCTTGGGCGGGGCGGTGGTGGCCTGGGGCGACTGGTGGGGGGTGCGCTCGGAGGATTTCCGGCAAGTGGAATATCTGCGCTTCAGCAACGCCGCCTTCCGGCTGGGCCGCCACGCCCAGGCGCTGGCCTGGGCCGACCAGGCGGCCGCGGTGGGGCCCTATCCGACGCTGCCGGGCATCCGGGGGCAGGCCTTGTATGGGCTGGAGCGGTACGAGGACGCCTTGGCTTCGTTCCAGGAAGCCGTCCGCACGGTCCCCGGCGATGCGGCCAGCGCCTTCAATGCGGCGGTGATCCTGGTTCAAGTGAAAGATGACCGGGCGGCGGCGTTGCGGTTCCTCGATGAGGCGTTGCGCCGGCGGCCGGGGCATCCCCAGGCCCTGGCGCTGCGCCAGAGCTTGGTGCCGGCATCGCCGCCGCCGCCGCCCGCCACCGCTGTCCATCCCCACAGGCAAGGAGACAAGCATGAAGCAGCCACTGCACCCTGAAACGATCATCGTCCACGCCGGCCAGGAGAGCGCCGATCCGGCGACCCACTCCCGGGCGGTGCCCATCTACCAGACCTCGGCCTATGTCTTCGATTCGACGGCGCACGCGGCGGACCTCTTCGCGCTGAAGGCGGCGGGGAACATCTACACCCGGCTGATGAACCCGACTTCCGAGGTGCTGGAGAAGCGGCTGGCGGCGCTGGAGGGGGGCGTTGGCGCCCTGGCGACGGCCAGCGGCATGGCGGCGATCTTCCTGACCGTCGCCACCCTCGCCAAGGCGGGCGACCACATCGTCGCCTCCGCCTCGCTCTATGGCGGCACCGACACCCTTTTCCGCTACACCTTGCCGCGCTTTGGCATCGCGGTGAGCTTCCTCGAGGGGATTGACGCCGCCAAGGTCAGCGCCGCCATCCGGCCGAACACGCGGCTGGTCTACGCCGAGACCCTGGGCAACCCGAAGGGGGACGTGCCCGACCTGGCGGCCATCGCCGGCGCCGCCCACGCCGCCGGGGTGCCGTTCGCGGTGGACAACACCTTCGCGCCGCTGCTCTGCCGCCCCATCGAGCATGGCGCCGACATCGTGATCCATTCCACGAGCAAGTGGATCGGCGGCCACGGCACCTCCATTGGCGGGGTGATCGTGGATGGCGGGCGGTTCGACTGGGGCAATGGCCGCTTCGCCGAGTTCACCGAGCCCGATCCGAGCTACCATGGCATCGTCTATGCGACGGCGCTGCGCGATGCCGCCACCGGGCTCAATCCGGCCTTCAGCCTCAAGGCCCGGGTCGAGGGGATGCGCAACATGGGCCCCTGCCCCAGCCCGTTCAACTCCTTCCTCTTTTTGCAGGGGCTGGAGTCGCTGGGGCCGCGGCTGAAGGCGCACTGCGAAAACGCCCTGGAGCTGGCCCGCTGGCTGGCGCGGCATCCGCGGGTGGGGTGGGTCAACTACACCGGGCTGCCGGAGCATCCCTACCATGCCCAGGCCAGCCGCTACCTGAAGGGTGGGTACGGCTCGGTCCTGGGCTTTGGCGTCAAGGGTGGCCGGGCGGCCGGGGCGAAGTTCATTGACTCGGTCAAGCTGGCCAGCCACCTGGCCAATGTGGGGGACGCCAAGACCCTGGTGATCCATCCGGCCTCGACGACGCACCAGCAGCTTGACGCCGCCGCCCTGGCCGCCTGCGGCATTTCCGAGGACTTTGTCCGGGTCGCCGTCGGCATCGAGCACATCGCGGACATCAAGGCCGACTTCGAGCAGGCCTTGCAGGCCGCCGCGGCCGGGTGAGGGCCGCCGGCGGGGCTGTCACTTCCATGGGCCTCATGGGCCTCATGGGCCTCATGGGCCTCATGGGACTCATGGGACTCATGGGCCTCATGGGCCTCATGGGACTCATGGGCCTCATGGGCCTCATGGGACTCATGGGCCTCATGGGACTGATGGGACTGATGGGACTGATGGGACTGATGGGACTGATGGCGGCGCCGCCGCCGCCGCCGGCCCGAGGGTGGCGCGCAAGCGTTCCGCCAGCGCCGGGGGGAACTGCTGGAGGCAGCCGCCGATGACGTAGCGCTTCATCTCCGGCAGCGGGGCCAGGCCGCGGCGCTCCATGGTGCCGGGGCCGATCTGCTTCATGTATTTCTGCCAGATCCGGCCGGCGATCATCTCGAAGGCGGCGGAGCGCTCCTCGTCCCCCAGCGCCAGCCAATAGCAGGACTGGACCAGGTAGCCCTGGATGGTGCCCTGGGCCTGGGCGCGGCTGGCGCTGGCGACGTCCTCGGCGAGCTGGCCGAGGGCGAACTCGTCGAGGGGCTGCCGGTATTTCGCGTTGCCGCTGAACTCCTGGCGCAGGCGTTGGAGGTAGTCCAGGGCCTGGCGCGTGCGGCCGAAGGTGTAGAGGGTGACGGTGGCATCGATCAGGAAGTTCTCGTAGCCGGCCCGCACCGATTGGTTGGCCGGGTGCTTGGCGATGCTGTCGCGGTAGGCCTGGGTGACGGTGGGGAGGAGTTCCAGGTTGGGGGTGGTGTCGAACAGGTCGCTTGCCGGGTCGGGCAGGAGCAGCCGGCCGGACTTGAAGGCCTGGCTGAGCCCCTGGAAGACGAGCCGCTCGCAGCCGAGGTGCTGGCGCTCCGGCGCGTGGTCCAGGCCGGCTTCGGCCCAATAGAGGCCATGGGCCTGGGGCAGGCGCCAGTCGAGGGCGCCGTAGCGGCGGTTGAGTTCGGCGATCCGGCGGGGCTCCAGGCGCAGCCCCTCGCGCAGCCAGCGGGCGCGCAGCCAGGTGAGGAGGGGGGCGCGTTCGGCGGCGGGCAGTTCGCGGTCGAGTTCGGGCGGCAGCTTGCCCTGGCCGGTGCGGAAGCGGCTTTCGAGGTCGTCGAGGGTGAGCTTCTGGGCGGCGAGGAGCGGCCAGAGCTGGGCCGTGTCGCCGAGGGCGGCGCGGAAGGCGGCGGGGGTGCGCGGGGCGCGGTTGAGGGCGTCCCAATCCACTGGTGCGGGGCCGGCGGCGGCGGTCATGAGCTTGGCGAACTGGAGCTTGTAGTGGCGGTTGGCGTCGTCCATGTCCTGGCCGAGCTTGTGGAGGTAGATCCAGCTCAGTTCCTTGTAGAGTTCCGGATCGGTGGGGTTGTAGAGCAGCGCCTCGTCGCGGATCAGTTCGATGCCGCGCTGGATCCAGCGCCAGCGGTCGTTGAAGTCGTTGCAGGTGACGGAGATGTTGTAGGCCATGTTCCAGGCGAGGAAGGCGGTGGCGCCGGTGAAGCGCGGCTGGAGCTTGACGATCCAGGAGGCGAGCTGGAACATCTCGAAATAGCTGCCCTCGTCCTGGAGCCGGGTCGAGCGCAGCCAGAGGGCGTCGGCCAGCAGGCCGCGGAAGCCGCCGAGGGCGACGGTGGTGAAGGCGACCAGGGGCGGGGCGTTCTCCAGCGGCGCGGTCTCGGTCAGGCCGTGCTCCTGGCGCAGGCGGTTCATCCGTCCCTGGGTGAAGGAGAGGCCGGCGAGCAGCAGTGCCGCCAGCAGCAGGGCCAGGCCCAGCGCCAGCAGCCGCGGCCAGGGGATGATCCGGAGGTTGGAGGAGGGTTTGGCGTTCATTTCACGAGGTCCGGATGACCAGTCCCAGTTCCCGGCGGTTGAACAGCCAGATGCCGAGCAGCGCCAGCGGCAGGGTGCGCAGCAGCAGCAGATTGCCGGTGACCCGGCCGAGCTTGGCGCCGGTGATCAGCCGGCCATGGATCAGGTCGGGGGTGGGGTTGAAGTCGCCCACCGAGACCAGCGCCAGCTCCACGGCACGCGCCACCCCCTGGGAGAGGCGGTCGCCGACGCCGCTGTATTCCCCGGCGCCGAACTCGTTCTTCGCCGGCGCCGTCACCACCTGCTGGACGGTCAGCCCCAGCAGCAGATAGGAGACGGCGACGAACATCGCCACCGGCGTGGAGAGCAGGCCGCTGAGGGTGACGCCCAAGGCCGCCAGGAACGCCAGTTGCAGCAGCAGCAGCAGCGCGGCCCGGCCGAGGTTGGGGAGGAAGCCGGTGGCGGGGGCGTAGAGGAAGGGGCCATCCCCTTCCTGGAAGAGGGCCGCGCTGCCACCCGGATCGGCGTTGCGGTAGGCAATGGCCAGTTGGCCCTGGCGGTCAACGAACTCCGCCGGAATGGCGAACTCCTGGAAGGAGCCGCTCAGGGCGCGCCAAGGCAGGAAGCGCGCCTCCTCCGTGTCCGGGATTTTCACGGCCCATTCCCCCGCGGTCAGCCGTTGCGAACTCCGCAGCCGGTCGCCGAGGTAGAGGCGGTAGCGGAGCTGGAGCCGGGTTCCGGGGGGGGCGGCGCGGACGCCCTGGAACTGCCAGGGGCGGAGGGCGCCGGGGGGCAGTTCAGTGGCGCGGGCGCGGATCAGCCGCAGCAGTTCGGCCTTGACGGCGGCCGGCTGGTGGTCGGGGCTGAGTTCGCCGGCCGCCCGCCGCCGGTCGTATTCGGCCAAGGCGAGCGCCGGGAAGTCGGGCAGTTCCGGCCGGTACTCGCGGCGGCCGGTGAGCACCTCGTTGCGGGCCCGTTCCAGTTCCGCGGCGGAATAGGTCCAGCGGCGGGCCATTTTCCAGTGGAGCAGGCCGGCCATGACGGCGAGGCCGAGGAGGAGCAGGGCGGCGTGGGGCAGGAAGACCCCGAGCCATTTGCCGAGCCAGATCCGGGTGCGGGTGGCGGCGGAGTTCTGGACGAGGTGGATCTGGTAGCCTTCGATGTCGCGCGAGAGGGCGGTGCAGCCAATCCAGAGGGTGGCGGCGGAGAGGAGGAAGGCCAGCAGCCCGAGGGTGTAGGTCAGGATCATCTGCGCCTCGCCGACGGCGGTGCCGTCCCCGGCGGCGGTCAACGGAATGCCCGCGGCGACCAGCAGCACCAGGCCGGCCAGCAGATGGAACACCCGCAGCCGGAGATTGGCGCGGAGGGTTTGCAGGCAAATGGCGGCAATGGTTGGCATGGTGGCTGGGGGCTGGGGGCTGCGGGCTGCGGGCTGCGGGCTGGGGGCTGCGGGCTGGGGGCTGCGGGCTGCGGGCTGCGGGCTGCGGGGGCACGGACGGACACAGACATGCCCTTGGGGCCAGGCATCAGATTTTCAAATCACCGGAGGTGGCTGCTGGACGAACATGCCGGCGCGGAGGCCTTCCGCCTGTTCCCGCAGCCCCAGCGCCTCGACGATGGCCAAGGCGAATTCGACGGCGGCTCCGGCCGCCTTGCCGGTGACGAGGGTGCCGTCCACTTCCACCCGTTCCCCGGTGCAGATGCCGCCGGGGAGTTCCGGCTGGACGCTGGGGAAGCAGGTGAAGCGGCGGCCCTGGAGCAGGCCGGCGGCATGGAGCGCCAGCGGCGCGGCGCAGACGGCCGCGGTGATGCCGCCGCTGGCGGCGGTGCGGCGGAGCAGTTCCAGGAGGAGGGTGGAGCGGGCGAGGTTGGTGGCGCCAGGCATGCCGCCGGGGAGGACGATGGCGTGCCAGGGGCGGGCGGCGGCGGCGGCCAGCGGTTCGTCGGCCTGCACGGTGATGTTGTGGGAGCCGGTCACGGCGGGCGTGCCCTCCACGGCGGCGATCAGCGTGTGGATGCCGGCCCGGCGGAGGACGTCGAGGATGGCGATGGCTTCCAGCTCCTCGAAGCCAGGGGCGAGGGGAACCAGGGCTTGCAGATGCGGCTGTGGTTTCATGGCGTGGCGTCTCGCTCTTCGGTCCGGTTGCCGTCACGGCATGGCGCGGCGGTGTTGGCAAAGCCCATAGTGTAGCCGGGAAATCGCCGGCGGGCAACCGGCGCGGCGGGTTTGTCCACAAATCCGCGCCAATCCCTTTTCATCACAACGGCACGACGGCCGCAAGGCCGCAGTGAAGCGGCAAATCCTGACTGAACAGCTTACGATCCAACGTGGTGACCGTGTGGTGAAAAATGGGTTGTGGAGGAGTTTGGCGGTTGTTTCGTGTGTTTCGTGGGCAAAGAGTGGGGGGATTGGTGGCTTCAGCGGAGGGTGGCGATGGTTTCGCCGGCCCGGAGCCGGGTTTCGAAGCCGGCGGCGGAGTTGGCCACCAGGTCGGGGGCCGGGTCGAGCACGCCGGGGCGGAAGAGGAGCACGATCGTCGAGCCGCCAAAGGCGAAATACCCCTTTTCCGCCATCTTGCGGAAGGGGCCGCCCGGATGGGTGTTGAACACCGCGCCGACGCCGAAGGCGCCGACTTCGATGAACGCCACTTCGCCCAAGGCCTGGTGTGCCAGGAGGGAGACCTGGCGCCAGTTGCCGGTGAAGGGGCGGGCGCCGCGGGCGAGGGGCAGGGGGTTGACCGATTCATAGCCGCCAGGCACGACCCAACTTTGGGTGGTGTCGCCGTCGAAGGGGAAGTGGTAGCGGTGGTAGTCGGCCGGGCAGAGGCGGGCGATCATCAGCACGCCGCCGGTGAACTGCGCCGCCGCGGCCTGGGCCGCCGGCGCCGATCCCAGCAGGGCGCCGACCGTGAAGGGGACGCCCTTGATGGGGAAACAGGTGTCGGCTTGCAACGTCGGCTGCACGGAGAGGCGGCAGTCGGCCGGGGCGGCCACCGCCGCGGGGGAGGGGTCATGGGGGCGGCGCCCCGGCTTGAGCTGGCGGCAGAAGAAGTCGTTGAAGCTCTGGTAGCCGCCGGCGGGCAGCAGGAAGTCGTCCATCTCGATGCCGAGGCCGCGGATGGTCGGGGCGATCTTGTGGCGTGACCAGCGGCTGTCGGCATACCAGCCGAGGAGGCGGCTGGGCAGGGGGGAGCGGAAGAGCAGCCAGCGCGCCAGCGGCGCCACGGCCGGGGTGCAGGCGAGGCGCAGCAGGCGGTCGCCGAGCACGGTTTCCGCCTGTTTCTGGCCCGTGCGGCGGTCAATGACGAGGATGGGGTCGGAAGGAGGCATTGGGGAACTGGGGACTGGGGAGGCGTTTCGATTGCCGATTTTCGAATGGGGGCAGGGGGGATTTGCCCACGAAACACACGAAAGATTTCACCACAACGGCACGACGGGCACGAAGTCCGAGCGAAGTTCAGCTTCTCATGAATGGATCAGGTTGAGGTTCGGGCTGGTTAGCGAATCGTTAGCGGAAGTTAGCGGTTTGGAATGTTTTTTTCACCACAACGGCACGACGGCACAACGATTGATCAAAACGGGTTTGAAACTTGTGTTGATTTGTGGAGATTTGACGCTTCGCCGCAGCCTTGGCCGCCCGTGCGCCTTGCGGCGCTGTGGGCGAATTTTTCGTGTGTTTCGTGGGCAAGAAAAAAAAAGGGGTGGAAACGGCAACAGCCGCGGAAGGGCGGCTTCGCGGCTGTTGCGGGGTGGGTGGGTGGGCAGTTTCAGATGCCGGCGGGGCTCTGCGGCACCTCGGGGATCGTCGGCGGCAGCGGCGGCGGCGGGAAGGCCTTTGTCGGGATCTGCGGCACCACTGGCGGCACTTCCGGCAGCAGCGGGAGTTGCAGCTTGAGGGCGACGACCACCGGCTTGGCGGCCGCCCCGGGCGGCAGCGACAGCTTGAAGTCCTGGCCGAGGATCAGGGCGCGGGCCGCCTCCCCCGCCTGGCCGGTGAAGGTGACGGTGAGGAGCTGCCGGTCAAAGTCATAGATCAGGTTCAGGCCCTGGCCGGGGGTGAGCGGGGCGGCGCTGTGGAGGAAGTTGCCGCGGACGAGGACGCCGCCCTGGTTGACCGTCAGCGTCTCGGTGATGGCGCCGCGGCCGGTCATGCCGCTCCGGACGCTGCCACTGGTGCCGACCGCCACATAGGAGGCGAGGCGGGTGTTGACTTGGAAACGGTGGAACTTGGGGAAGTTGTCGAGGCGGAAGGCGAGTTCGCCATGGGCCAGGGCGAAGGTCAGCAGCCGCGGGAACTCCGGGTCGCGCACGGTGCGGACTTCGCATTTCCCCAGGAGGGTGACGGTGTTCTCCGGCGCCAGTTCCAGTTCGGCCATGGCTTTCCGGCCACTGGTCCGGAGCGTGGCGGCGATGGGGTAGATTTGCCCTTGGACCAGCTCCTCGAACTCGCCCTGGTCGCCCTTGCGGATCTTGGCGCTGCCGGCGGTCTTGCGCGCCAGCAGGTTCTTGAACTGGCTTTCGCCGACGAGGGTGGGCACTGGCTGTTCCGGCTTCAGCTCGCTGCCGGCGATGGCCATCCCCACCTTGACCGGGACTTCCTGGAGCTGGCCGGTCTGGGGGTCTTTCTGGAAGAGGCGCACATCGCCTTTGACGGTGACGATGGTGAACGGCATGGCGTTCTCGGTAGTGGCGGCGGCGAGCTTGGCCTGTTCGGCGGCCAGGCCGGCGTCCACCGGCTTGGCCTTCTGGGCCTGGGCCAGCGTTGGGGCCAGGGCGATGGCCAGGCCGAGGCAGAGGAATTGAAGCTGGGATTTCATGACTGACTCCTGGGGTTCACGGCACCTGCCGGTGGGCGCGTCCTGTCTAAACCATTAAGTGGAAAGATAACGTCCGAACCCGGAAAAAACAAGGCGGCTCGCCGGAAAAAGCCGCAATTCCGCGGCCGCATGGGGGGAGGCGAATTCGCCAATCGGCGCTCGAAATTCGGCAATCGGCAATTCCGGTTCAGGGGGCGGGCAGGAGTTTTTCCACGTGGGGATAGGCGTAGTTGAGGAAGTCGCGGATCCGCTCCTGGGCCACGGCCGGCTCGGCGATCCCCGTCAGCAGCCGGCATTCGCCGCTGGCGGGATCTTGGGCGATGGTTCCCGGCATCGCTTCAATCTTGCAGTAGAAGAGGTTGCGCGTATAGCCGAAGAAGGTGTAGATGCGCAGCCAGGCCACGGAGGCGAGCAGCCGGTGGTTGAGGTTGAAGAAGTAGCCGACATTGCTGAGCCGGCTGCTGTGGGCGTCATGGAACTGGAAGAGGCGCAGGGGGATCTGTTCCCGCACCGTCCGCGGCGAGCCGTCGGGGCCCGGCACCTGTTTGGCCAAGGTCACGGTGGCGTCCTCCAGGTTGGCGACGGTGGCGCCGCCGCCGACATAGCAGATTTCCGGGGCGTGCAGTCCGGTGGAGAGGATTTGGCGGGTGCCGGACCAGTAGGCGGTGTGGAAGCGGATGCCGCTGCCGGGTTCGCCCATGGGCCGGCGGGTGTCGTGGTAGAGCCAGACGATGTAGTCGGTGGTGCCCAGTTGTTTTTCGATGTTTTCCGGCAGGGTTTCGCTGCCGACCTTGACGTACGGCCCGAGCCGGTCGGGGAAGGTGGCCATGGGTGCGCGCAGCGGCAGGTGGTCGTCCCGGATCGTGCCCTGGCGGGAATGGAGCAGGATGGCCATGGCCGCCAGCAGCAGGGCGGCGATGGTGTAGGGCAGGTGGCGGCGGCGGCCGGGGGGGATGGCGGTGGTGGTCATGGGGTGGCGGCGGGGGATGGCCGTTGCGGCGGGGTGGGCGGGCGGGCCGTTTTGGGCGGTGGCGGCGGCGGGACGACGCAGGCCAGGACGCGTTCCAGCAGGTTGAAGAGGATGATGGCCGGCAGCAGCATGAGCAGCCCCAGGGCGCCGTGGAGGTCGCCGCTGGTGACGCCGGGGAACCAGGGGTAGGCCAGTCCCATTCCGCTGATGCGCAGGACGTTGGCAATGATCGCGATGGGCAGGGTGGCGGCCATCAGGGTGAGGCGGTACCAGCGCGGCCGTTCCCGCTGGAGGTAGGCAATGGCCACCCCCAGGGCGGCGAAGGCCATGAGCATGCGCAGGCCGCTGCAGGCCTCGGCGATGTTGAGGGGCGGCTCGATCGGCAGGTTGTCCTTCCAGATCGCCAGGGTGCTGCCCAGCCGTTCCGCCTCGATCCCGAAGGGCAGCCCCAGCAGGTTGAGGGTGAAGTCGGAGCCGATGGCGGCGACCATCTGCAGGCGGAGCGAGATTGGCTGGAGGAGCAGGTCGGTGGGCACGGCGAAGACCAGGTAGCCGATGGGCAGCGCCAGCGCCCAGGCCAGGCGCCAGCCGCCCAGGAAGAGCACCAGGGCGCCGAGGTTGAAGATCGTGTAGAAGGCCAGGGGGGTGACGCGGCCGAGTTCATGGACGACGAGATAGCGGTCCATGCCCCAGAGCAGCAGTGGCAGCGCCCACCAGCAGGTCTGCACTGGCACGCGCAAAATGGCCGCGCGGTTTTGCCAGACCAGGTAGAGGCTGATCAGCGGGATCAGGAAGGCGTGGTTCCATTCCGTGCTGCCGGCGGCGATCCGGCCATTGACGATCAGGGCGTGGAGATGCGCCAGGAGGAAAAGGGCGGCCAGCAGCCCCAGCCGCAGGGTGGCGTCCCGGGGGAGCGGCGGCGGCGCGGCGGCGGCCGGCGGCAGGGTGGGCGATGGGGAAGCGGGGGCAGGCATGGGAAACGGGCGGGGCTCCTTCAGGCGGACTTGGAGGTGGTGGCGGCGAGGGACTTGAAGGGGGGGATCTTGCCGGTGTTGGTGGCCGGGTTGTGCCCCACGATCCGCCGCAGCAGCGCCAGGGCTTCCGGCTCGTTGCCGGCCGCGGCCAGCGTTTCCAGGCGGGCGATGGCCGCGCCCAGCTCGGCAGGCGGCGGCTGGCCGGGCCGGCCCTTGTGCAGCAGCAGCTTGGGCACGCCGGTGGGCACCACGTCCTCGTCCTTGTAGGCCAGCTCCTCGTGCAGCTTTTCGCCGGGGCGCAGCCCGGTGAACTCGATGGCGATCTCCTCGCCGGGGGTGAAGCCCGCCAGCTCGATCATGTTCTTGGCGAGAGCGACGATCTTCACCGGCTGCCCCATTTCCAGCATGAACAGGTCGCCGTCCTTGCCGATGGCGCTGGCCTGGAGCACCAGCTCCACCGCCTCCGGGATGGTCATGAAGTAGCGGGTCACGTCCGGATGGGTGACGGTGACCGGGCCGCCCTGCGCGATCTGCTTCTGGAAGATGGGGACGACGCTGCCGTTGCTGCCCAGCACATTGCCGAAGCGGACGGCGACGAACGCGGTGCCGTTCCTGCCCAGGGTGGAGAGCAGCAGTTCGGCGCAGCGCTTGGTCGAGCCCATGACGCTGCGCGGGGTGACCGCCTTGTCGGTGGAGATCATCAGGAACTTGGGGACGCCGTGGCGGCGGGCGGCCTCGGCCAGGTGGTGGGTGCCGCGGACATTGTTGAGCACGGCGTCCGTCGGATGGGCTTCCATCAGCGGCACATGCTTGTAGGCGGCGGCGTGGTAGATCACGTCGGGCCGGTAGGTTTCGATGGTCTGGTCCACCTTGCCGGCGTTCTTGATGTCGCAGAACACGGCGGCGATCGGCAGGTCCGGATGGTTGAAGCGCAGTTCGCGGTCGATCTCGAAGAGGGGGGTCTCACCCACGTCGAGGAGGACGAGCTGGCGCGGCCCGTAGCCGGCGATCTGGCGGGCGAGTTCGGAGCCGATGGAGCCGCCGGCGCCGGTGACGAGCACGGTCTTGTCTTTGAGGCTGGCGGCGACCGGGGTGCGGTCGAGCTGGATGGGGTCGCGGCCGAGCAGGTCTTCCAGTTTCAGGTCGCGCAGCCGGTCGAAGCTGGGCTTGCCGGAGATTTCCTGGAGGAGGGGCTGGAGCTGGAACTTGACCTTGAGGGTGGAGCAGCTTTCCACCAGGTGGCGGACGGTCTTCTTGTCGGCGTTGGGAATGGCGAGGACGACGGTGGTGATCCCATGTTTCTGGATCAGCCACGGGGCGTCGGCGAGGGTGCCGAGCACGGGGAGGCCATGGAGGGTGAGGGCGTGCTTGCCGGGATCGTCGTCGAGGAAGCCGACCACGGCGCTGTCGCGGCTGCGCAGCAGGGTGCGCAGGGCGGTCTCGCCGGTGTCGCCGGCGCCGACGACCAGCACCCGGCGGCCGCTGTCGCCGGCGCTGCGTGGCCGCAGCTCCCGCAGCAGCCGTGCCGTCAGGCGGATGCCGCCGAACCCCATCACCGAATAGGTCCAGTCGAGCAGATAGACGCCGCGGGGCACGCCCTCCCAATGGAGGAGATAGACAAACAGGGCCAGGAACAGCGTGCTCGCCGTGCAGGCCTTGAGGATCTGCGCCAAGTCGTTGGTGCTCACATATTTCCACAGTCCCCGGTGCAGGTCGAAGTAACGCAGGCTGACCAGCTTGATCAGCACCGCCACCGGCAGCAACTGGATGATGATGGAGTAGTGCTGGCCGAACCCCGCCAGGTCGAAGTTGGCGCGGATGAAGAAGCTGAGGAGCAAGGCCGCGGCGGCGACCGCGGCGTGGGTGGCCCCGATCAGCGGAATGCGCAGCCGCAGCAGCCAGGCCGGCGGGTTGTGCGGAAAGAGCAGGGATGTCATGGGTCTCGCGGCAGGGGAGGGTTTTTCAAACCGGGCAGAAAGGGCGGAATGTATATGCCGGAACCGGGGAAGTCCAATGCCCGGGCGGCGCGGCTCAGGCGGGCGGCGGGGGACGGTGCAGCAGCAGCCACAGCGCCGCCATCACGGCGCCCCCGGTGAGGTTGGCCAAGGCGTCGGCGAGTTCAAAGGCGCGCTGGCCGCCGGTCAGCCCGAACTGCCCCAGCTCCAGCAGCAGCCCATAGCCCGCCACGGCCGCGAGGATCGCCAGAAGCTTGCGCGGCTCATGGCGGCGCAGGGCCAGGCTCCAGCAGAGCAGGACGGCGAGGATGCCGTACATCCCGGCGTGGACCAGCTTGTCCAGGTGCGGAATCCGCGGTGGCGTGACGTGGAAGGCCCGGGGCGGCAGCAGCGAGAGCAGGGCGACCGTGCCGGCATAGCCGGCCAGGAGCCCCCAGCGGAGGCGGGGTGGGATGTGCATGGGAGGGATCGTGGATTGGTCCATTGGTTTTGCACCCTGAAGGGCTTCCGCAACCTCGGGAGACCACCGGTTGAAGTGCCCCTCCAGGGCACAACTGACCATCGGACAACAACCTGGGGCGTTGCCCCAGGCTATGGTGAGGCCGCCCCGGTGGGGCTGAGATCGGGAATCGGGAACATGAATCTGGAGCCACGACCTGAATAGCCGTGGGTGCAACCCACGGATCATGGGTGCAACCCACGGGGAATGCCCGTGCGACGTTGCGGTGGTTGGCGGTTTGGATTTTGGATTTTTTCGTGTTTTTTCGTGTGTTTCGTGGGCTACAGCCGACCCAGGATGTAGTCGGCCAGGCGGCCGACGGTGCGGAAGGGGCTGTGTTGCAGCGACAGCGCCCTCTCGTCCGCCAGGGTGAGGGCGACGCCCCACCGCGCATCCAGTTCCCCTTCGATGGCGACGATCAGGGTGACCAGGCCGAGGGAGTCGAGGGTGCCGTTGCGCCCGAAGAGCACCGTTTCCGCCCCGGTCGCGGCGATGGCCGCCGCCAGCCTGGGATTGCAGATGGCGGCGGCCTCCGCGATCAGCGCCACGATCTCGTCACGGGTCGGTCGTTGCTCGGGCATGGGGGGGGGGGATCCTTCCTGGGGGGGGCTTGTAGAGGTGTGGCGTGGCCCGGCTTCAGCGGCCTTCCTGGCTGCCAGGGCCGTGGCTCAGGTACCAGTCGTAGACCTGGCGCAGGCCGTCGCGCAACGAGGTCCGGTGGCGCCAGCCCAGGGCATGGAGCCGGCTGACGTCGGTGAGCTTGCGCGGGGTGCCGTCCGGCTGCGAGCGGTCCCAGACGATCTCGCCGGTGAAGCCGACGGTCTCCCGGACCTGTTCGGCGAGGTCGCGGATGGTCAGTTCCTCGCCGGTGCCGACGTTGAGGTGCTCCGCGCCGCTGTAGTGGCGGAGGAGGAAGAGGCAGGCGTCCGCCAGGTCGTCCACGAAGAGGAATTCGCGGCAGGGGCTGCCGGAGCCCCAGCAGACGGCCTGGCGGTCGCCGCGGCGTTTGGCTTCGTGGAACTTGCGGAGCAGGGCGGGGAGCACATGGGAGTTGCGCAGGTCGAAGTTGTCGTTGATGCCATAGAGGTTGGTGGGCATGGCGGCGATGAAGTCGCAGCCGTATTGGCGGCGGTAGAACTTGCAGAGTTCGACGCCGGCGATCTTGGCGATGGCGTAGGCCTCGTTGGTCGGCTCCAGCGGCCCGGTGAGCAGGTATTCCTCCCGGATCGGCTGCGGGCAGAGCTTGGGATAGATGCAGGTGCTGCCGAGGAAAAGCAGCTTCTGGACGCCGGCCTGCCAGGCGCCATGGATCAGGTTGGACTCGATCATCAGGTTCTGGTAGAGGAATTCGGCCGGGTAGGTATTGTTGGCATGGATGCCGCCGACCTTGGCGGCGGCGACGATCGCCACTGCCGGCCGTTCGGCGGCATAGAACGCCTCCACCGCCGCCTGGCGCGTCAGGTCCAGCTCCGCCCGGCTGCGGGTGACGAGGTTGGTGAAGCCGGCGGCCTGGCAGGCCCGCACCAGCGCCGAGCCCACCAATCCTTGGTGCCCGGCAATGTAGATTTTGCTGTTTGAATCCATTTTGGCCACAAATCCTCACGAATCAGACAATGAACCGTTGCCGAACCTTTTTGCCCACGAAACCCACAAATCCCCACGAATCAGACAATGAACCGTTGCCGAACCTTTTTGCCCACGAAACACACGAAAGGGCACGAAATCAGAGCGCCAACCGCTTCCATTCAAGTTTGGGATGATGCCCAAAATTGACTAAAATGCCGAGCCTTAAGCCGCTGGCGTGGAGATAATTCAAGAGTTGCGCCTCGTGTTCAGGCACAAGTTGTTCAACGGCTTTAATCTCGACAATGATTTTTTCATGGCAGAGTAAATCGGCTTTATATTTTGTTTTAAGCGGTTTTCCTTTGTAGAAGAGCCTCAATTCATGTTGTGCCGTAAAAGGAATTCCGCGTAGTTGCAGTTCGGTTTCCAGGCATTCTTGGTAGACCGCTTCGAGAAAGCCACACCCCTTTTCCGTATAAACATCAAAACATGCCCCCATAATGGCATAAGATTCTTGAGGCATTATCAAATCACTGTTCACGTTTCCCATTTTCGTGTTTTTTCGTGTGTGTAGATTTTGCTGTTTGAATCCATTTTGGCCACAAATCCCCACGAATCAGACAATGAACCGCTGCCGAACCTTTTTGCCCACGAAACACACGAATCCCCACGAATCAGACGATCAACCGTTGCCGAACCTTTTTGCCCACTAAACACACGAAAGGGCACGAAATCAGAGCGCCAACCGCTGCCGAACCTTTTTGCCCACGAAACCCCACAAATCACCACGAATCAGACAATCAACCGCTGCCGAACCTTTTTGCCCACGAAACACACGAAACAACACGAAATCAGAGCGCCAACCGCTTCCATTCAAGTTTGGGATGATGCCCAAAATTGACTAAAATGCCGAGGCTTAGGCCGCTGGCGTGGAGATAATTCAAGAGTTGCGCCTCGTGTTCAGGCGCAAGTTGTTCAACGGCTTTAATCTCGACAATGATTTTTTTCATGGAAGAGTAAATCGGCTTTATATTTTGTTTTAAGCGGTTTTCCTTTGTAGAAGAGCCTCAATTCATGTTGTGCCGTAAAAGGAATTCCGCGTAGTTGCAGTTCGGTTTCCAGGCATTCTTGGTAGACCGCTTCGAGAAAGCCACACCCCTTTTCCGTATAAACATCAAAACATGCCCCCATGATGGCATAAGATTCTTGAGGCATTATCAAATCACTGTTCACGTTTCCCATTTTCGTGTTTTTTCGTGTGTTTCGTGGGAAAAAGTTGGTTGCTGTTTCGTGGGAAAAAGGTGGTTATTCGTGCTGGGCGAGGATGTCGAAGCCGCCCTGCTTCAGGTAGTCGTCCTTTTTCGCCCATTTGAGGTCGGCGGCGACCATGTCCTGGACCAGGGCGTGCAGGTCGTAGTGCGGCTCCCAGCCGAGCTTGCGCTTCGCCTTGCCGGGGTCGCCCAGCAGCAGTTCCACCTCGGTGGGGCGGAAATAGCGGGGGTCAACGCGGACGACCGTCTTGCCGCTGGCGGCGTCGCTCCCGGTCTCCTCCACGCCTTGGCCACGCCACTCGACCGTGATCCCGGCCGCGGCAAAGGCGGCGGTGACGAAGTCGCGGACCCGGGTCGTGACCCCGGTCGCCAGCACGTAGTCGTCTGGCTGTTCCTGTTGCAGGATCAGCCACATGCCGCGGACGTAGTCCTTGGCATGGCCCCAGTCGCGCTGGGCGGCGAGGTTGCCCAGGTAGAGGCAGTCCTGCAGCCCCAGGGCGATGCGGGCGACGGCGCGGGTGATCTTGCGGGTGACGAAGGTCTCCCCGCGCAGCGGCGATTCGTGGTTGAAGAGGATGCCGTTGCTGGCGTGGAGGCCGTAGGCTTCGCGGTAGTTGACGGTGATCCAGTAGGCGTAGAGCTTGGCCACGGCGTAGGGGCTGCGCGGATAGAACGGCGTGGTCTCCTTCTGCGGCGTCTCCTGGACCAGCCCGTAGAGCTCGGAGGTGGAGGCCTGGTAGAAGCGGGTCTTGCCGGCCAGCCCCAGCATCCGGATCGCCTCCAGCAGCCGCAGCGTCCCCACCCCGTCCGCGTCCGCCGTGTATTCGGGCATGTCGAAGCTGACCTTGACGTGCGACATGGCGCCGAGGTTGTAGATCTCGTCCGGCTGCACTTCCTGGACGATCCGGATCAGGTTGGTGGAGTCGGTGAGGTCGCCGTAGTGCAGGATGAAGTTGCGCCCAGTGCAGTGCGGATCCTGGTAGAGATGGTCAATGCGCTCCGTGTTGAACAGGGAGGCCCGGCGCTTGAGGCCGTGGACCTCGTACCCCTTCTTCAGCAGCAGTTCGCTCAGGTAGGCGCCATCCTGGCCAGTGACACCGGTGATCAGGGCTTTCTTCATCGGGGACTCCTTGGAAACTGGAAGCTGGAAACTGGGGACACGGGTGGTGGGGGCGTTGCTGTCCAGGCTTCAGCCGGCGGCGGGGCGGGGCACGGAAGACAGCCTACAGGCTGGACACCAACGGGATGGGGCCGGGGCGCGGGCGCGGGGCAACACCATAGCCAGTTTCGGGTGGACTGCAATCCGCCGGCGGCCGGGCGGAAGTGGCTGGGGCGCTTTTCGTGTAATTCGTGGATGACCTGGGGCTGGCTTTTCCAAGTGGAATCAGGAGACGCCGCCGAGGTAGAGCACCTGGCCGGTGACCGCGGCACTGGCCGGATCCAGGAAGAACTCCACCACGTGCGCGATCTCCGCAACCGTGCAGTCGCGCTTGAGCGCCAGCCGCGAGCGCAGCTCCGCCAGCTTCGCCGCCGGCACCCCCCGGGTCAGGTCGGTCGCCACCGGCGCCGGGCCGACGGCGTTGACGGTGATCCCGAACTCCGCCAGCTCCCGCGCCAGGATCCGGGTCAGCATCTCCACCGCCGCCTTGGAGGCCGCATAGGCCGCCTCACCCTCCAGCCGCAACGGCACGGCGACCGTGCTGAAATTGACGATCCGCCCGCTTTGCCGTGGCTGCATCAGCTTGGCCGCCTCCCGGCAGCAGAGGAAGGTGCCGGTGACGTTGGTGCCCAGGATTTGCTGGACCACGGCGCCCGGCGTGAGCAGGCAATGGTTCATGCTGGCGATGCCGGCATTGTTCAGCAGGGCGTCCAGGCCGCCGCCGGCGCGGCGGATGGTGGCGAAGAGGTCGCGCACCGCCGCCTCGTCGGCCAGGTCGGCCTGGAGATGGGTGTAGCGCTCATGCCGCAAATCCGAGGGCTGCCGGCTGCCGCCGAACACGGTCCAGCCCGCGGCCAGGAAATGCTCCGCGAGCTGGCGGCCAATCCCCTTGCGGCTGCCGGTTATGAGCATTGTTGGCATGCGCCCTCCTTTTTTTTGCCCACCAAACCCATTTTCTGCCCACGAAACACACGAAAAAAACCGAAACAATTTTTACCCACGGCGCCGCAAGGCGGCACGGGCGGCCAAAGGCCGCGGCGAAGCGTCAAATCTTCCCAAACCACCACGGCGCCGCAAGGCGGCACGGGCGGCCAAAGGCCGCAGCGAAGCGTCAAATCTTGAAACCGCTAACTGTCGCTAACGATCCGCTGACCTTTTTCCCAAACCACCACAAAGCCAAAATCATTTTGCCCACGAAACACACGAAAAAAACCGAACTGATTTGTGGGAAAAAGACACCCCATCATTTCCGGAGCTTCTTGAAGCGGTCGCCGTGCAGCGGTTCAGCCGTGAAGGTCACGCGCACGGGGATCTTGTAGGGCTCCAGGCGGCCGGCGCAATGCTCCCGCAGCCGGCGGAGGAAGGCACTTCGTTCCTCCGGTTGCGCCAGTTGCACCCGGGCGCAGACGATCGCGCCGGTGATCGGGTTCCTCTCCCCGTAGACGACCGCCGCCGCGACATTGGGCATCTCCTCCAGCACCCCCTCCACCTCCACCGGATAGACCTTCTGGCCGCCGACGTTGATCAGCTCGGACTGCCGCCCGAGGATGCGCAGGTACTCGCCGTCCGTCTCCACCGCGTCGCCGGTCCGCAGCCAGCCGTCGTCGGTGAAGGGTGACGGCGCGTTGAGGTAGCCGAGCATGGCGGTGTCCGACTTCACCTGGAGCTGCCCGGCGACGATGCGGATCTGGTACCCGTCCGGCACGGGCTTGATCCACGGCGAATCGGAGCTTTTCGACTGGATGCGGAGGATGCCGCTCTCGGAGAGGCCATAGGTCTGTTGCAGCCGCACCGCCGGCAACAGTTCGTGGAGGCGGCGCAGGGTGCTTTCCGGCATCGGCTCGGTGCCGTAGCTGATGACCTTCAGGGAGGCGAGGTCGTGCCGCTTCCAGGCCTCGCTGAGCAGCACCAGGTTGAGGAAGGTCGGCGAGGTCGGCAGCAGTTCCGCCCGGTGCCGCGCCACCGCCGCCAGAACCACGTCCGGATCGCGGCTGGCGACGGTGATGAGGCAGCCGCCGGTGGCGAGCACGTGGAGCAGGGTGTTGATCCCGCCGATGTGGTCGAAGAGGAGGAAGGCGATGCCGCGGTAGGCCCGCCCCTTGGGCTCCCGGAGCCGGGCGAAAGTCCGGTCGAGGTCGTGCAGCATGGCCTTCGGCTCGCCGGTGGAGCCGGAGGAGAAGAGCACCAGTCCCGGATGGCGCGAACTCCGCAGCGTTTCGTAGAGCGGATGGGGCGCGGTGTCCGCCGCGGCCGGGCAACGCTCCGTTTGCCAGCTCTCCCCGGCCGTGTCCGGCCGCAGGACCACCGCGACCTGGGCGATCGCGCGCCGCTGGCGGAGCTGCGCCCCGGGCAGGTCCGCGGCAGAGGGGACGATGATCATCCCCCCTTCCGCCAAGGCGAAGAACAGCGCCGCGGCGGCGGGCGAGAAATCGGCCTCGACGCCGACCACCGTGCCCGGTGCGAACTCCGCAAGCCGTTCCCGCCATTGGCTGATGCGCGCCGCGAGGGCGGCATAGGAACAGGCCGTGTCGCGCCAGACGATCGCCGGGGCGTCGCCGCGTTCCCGGAAGCGTTGCCGCAAAAAATCGATCATGGAACCACGATCCTTCGCCCACAAATCTTCACAAATCAACACAAAGCCAAAATCATTTTGCCCACGAAACACACGAAAGAAGACGAAAAAAAACAAAACCACCACAGCGCCGCAAGGCGGCACGGGCGGCCAAAGGCCGCGGCGAAGCGTCAAATCTTGAAACCGCTAACTGTCGCTAACGATCCGCTGACCTTTTTCCCAAACCACCACAAAGCCAAAATCATTTTTTTTGCCCACCAAACACCCGAAAGAAGACGAAAAAAGTTCAGCGGGCGGCGTAGCCGCCGTCAATGGCGAGGTCGGTGCCGGTGATCCAGCGGGCGGCGTCGCTGAGCAGGAAGAGGGTGGCCTGGGCCACGTCCGCCGGCGTGCCGAGCCCGAGCGGATGGTTGGCGGCGATGCCCGCCTCGCCCGTCGGGTAGAAGCGCGCCAGCTCCCGGGTCAGTTCCGTCGGGATCCAGCCGGGGCTGACCGTGTTGACCCGGATCCGGCGGGGCACCAGTTCCAGCGCCAGCGAGCGGGCGGCGGCGACCAGGGCGCCCTTGGCGGCGCTGTAGGGGGCGAAGCCGGCCTGGCCACAATGGGCGGCGGCGGAGGCGACCAGGACGGCGGCGGCGCCGTCGCTCCCGATCCCCTTTTGGGCGAAAAGGCGGCAGAGTTCCAGCCCGGCCCGGAGGCTGGTGTCGAGGATGGCGTCGGCCGTCCGCCAATCGAACTGGCGCAGGGGGGTGAAGGCGTTGCCGCCGGCAGCATGGACCAGGCCGTGGACGGGTGCGGAGTCCGCAAACTCGCGCACGGCGGTGGCCAGCGCGGCGAAGTCGCGCACGTCCAGCGCCGCGGGGGTCACCCGGCCGGGCCCAGCCGCCGTGGCCGCCGCCAGGGTGTCCAGCCGGTCGGGGCGGCGGGCGATGGCCAGCACCTCGCCGCCGGCCGTGGCCAGGGCCAGGGCGATTTCCCGGCCGAGGCCGGAGGAGGCGCCGGTGACGATGAAGCGGCGGTTGGTGAAGCTGAAGGTCAGGTCAGGCATGGCGCCCCCATTTTTTTCCCCACGAAACAGACGAAAATTCAAACCGCTAACTGTCGCTAACGATCCGCTAACCGATCTGAATCCCCGCGGGGGATGATACTGGAAACTGGAATTATTCACCCCAACGGCACGACGGGCACGGGGGATTTGCCCACAGCGCCGCGAGAGCGGCACGGGCGGCCAGAGGCAGCAGCGAAGCGTCAAAACACACGAAACAACACGAATGGTTTTGCACCGCGGAGGCGCGGAGGGCGCGGAGAAAATCACCGGGAGCGGTTCATGAATGGATCAGGTTGAGGTTCGGGCTGGTCAGCGGAAGTCAGCGGTTGGAAGATTTTTCACCACGAAGGTCGGGGAGATGACCCGGGATCGGCGAGATTACCGTGCGTCAGAAAAGTTCTGGCCAGGCCGGGTCATGCCAGGAAAAAACGGTGGTTGCGCCATGCCGCAGCGTTTGGTTGCCGCCATAGACCAGCAGCGGGTCAGCGCCGCGCGGGCCGGCAATCCGGCGCCAGCGTTCCAGCCCCGTGAAGAAATCGGCGGCAAGGGTTTGGCCAGACTTGATCTCGACGGGCAAGAGCTTGAGCCCTTGGTCGGCAACCAGGTCCACTTCATGCCCGCCTTGGTCACGCCAGAAGAAGAGGTTGCCGGCCAAGCCCCGGTTGAGCCGTGACTTCAGGGCTTCCGTCACCACGAAGGTTTCAAAAAGCGCGCCGCGTGCCGGGTGCAAGTCGAGCTGTTCCGGCGATTGGATCATCAACAGCCAGGCGCAAAGGCCGGGGTCATGGAAATAGAGCTTGGGTGCCTTGATCAGCCGCTTGTTGAAGTTCTCGTGGTGGGGCTGGAGCAGGAAGAGGATGTAGCTGGCTTCGAGAATGGAAATCCAGGCCCGGGCGGTGGTGTGGCTGATGCCGCTGTCGCTGGCGAGCTGGGAAAGGTTGAGGAGCTGGCCGCACCGGCCGGCGCAGAGCCGCAGGAAGCGTTGGAACGTGGACAAGTCCTTGACGTTGAGAAGCTGGCGCACGTCCCGCTCAACATAGGTCTGGACGTAGTTGGCGTACCAGGTGGCGGGTTCGAGTCGCCGGTCATGCACTGGCGGGTAGAATCCGGCGAACAAGAGCTCCGGCAGCTTGGGCAGTCCGGCGCTGGCCCCGATCTGGCGGCGCTCCGCCAGGCTGAACGGCAACAACTGCAGCAAGGCGACCCGGCCCGCCAGGGACTGGGTGAGGTTGGAAAGCAGGCCGAACTGCTGCGATCCGGTTAGGATGAAGCGGCCCGGCAGCGGTTCCGCGTCCACCAGTTCTTGCAAATAGGAAAGGAGGTCGGGGCAGCGCTGGATTTCGTCCAACACCGCCCCCTGCCGGCAGCGATCCAGGAAGGAGCGGGGATCCGTCTGCGCCAGGTAGCGGGTGTCCGGGTTTTCGAGGGAGAGGTAGTTTTTTCCGGGGAAGACGGTTCGGGCCAGGGTGGTCTTGCCGGCTTGTCGGGGGCCGGTAATGGCGACGACCGGGTACTGTCCGGCGAGTTTCCGGAGTTGGGTTTCGGCTTGTCGCGGGATGGTCATGGCGTAACCATGGCGGCTTTTTGCGCGATTGCAAGTTGCGCGTTCAATCGCCCGCTGGGGCGGGGTGTATAGCCCCTGGCTTCAGCCGGGGGATCGCGGCTTGGCCCATTGGTTTTGCACCCTGAAGGGCTTCCGCAACCTCGGGAGACCACCGGTTGAAGTGCCCCTCCAGGGCACAACTGACCATCGGACAACAACCTGGGGCGTTGCCCCAGGCTATGGTGAGGCCGCCCCGGTGGGGCTGAGATCGGGAATCGGACAACAACCTGGGGCGTTGCCCCAGGCTATGGTGGGGCCGCCCCGGTGGGGCTGAGATCGGGAATCGGGAACAACCTGGGGCGTTGCCCCAGGCTATGGTGGGGCCGCCCCGGTGGGGCTGAGATCGGGAATCGGGAACAACCTGGGGCGTTGCCCCAGGCTATGGTGAGGCCGCCCCGGTGGGGCTGAGATCGGGAATCGGGAACAACCTGGGGCGTTGCCCCAGGCTATGGTGAGGCCGCCCCGGTGGGGCTGAGATCGGGAATCGGACAACAACCTGGGGCGTTGCCCCAGGCTATGGTGAGGCCGCCCCGGTGGGGCTGAGATCGGGAATCGGGAACAACCTGGGGCGTTGCCCCAGGCTATGGTGAGGCCGCCCCGGTGGGGCTGAGATCGGGAATCGGGAACATGAATCTGGAGCCACGACCTGAATAGCCGTGGGTGCAACCCACGGATCATGGGTGCAACCCACGGATCATGGGTGCAACCCACGGGGAATGCCCGTGCGACGGTGCGGTGGTTGGCGGTTTTAATTTGGGATTTTTTCGGTTTTTTTCGGGTGTTTCGTGGGCAAAAAAACGGGCTCAGGGCAGGTCAATGGGCGGGAGGATTTGGCTGGCGCCCAGGTCCAGGGTGGCCGCGCCCCAGGTCAGGCCGACGCCAAAGCCGCAGAGCAGCACCTTCCGGCGCTGTCCGGGCGGGGGCTGGAGTTGGCAGAGGGCGAGGGGGATGGAGGCCGGGCCGGTGTTGCCGGTCTCGCCCATCAGCACCGGGACTTTCTCCGGCGGGAGCCGCATTTTTTTCCGGAGGCAGTCGAGGATGAACTTGTTGGCCTGATGCAGGAGGAACAGCTCCGTCTCCGCCGCGCTCCAGCCGGCCTGGGCCAGGGCTTCGCCGACGAGGGGCGGCACCTCGCGCAGGGTGAAGTTCATGATCTCCATGCCGTCCATGAAGAGGTGTTGCGGACTCCGCAAATTGCCGCTGTCGTCCGGGGTCGCTTGGGCGGTGGCGGCGGTGGCGGGCTGGCGGCAGCCGCCGGCGGGGATGATGAGCTGCTTGGCGCCGGCGCCGTCGGCGTGGAGGGTGAAGCCGGCGGGCGCGGAGTCCGCGGCGGCGCTTTCGACCAGGGCGGCGGCGCCGGCATCCCCGAAAATCAGGCGGACCGACTTGTCCTGGGGATGGATCAGGCGCGTGGTGGTGTCGCCGGCACAGACCAGGACGCGGCGGGCGGCGCCGGCGGCGAGGAGCAGGCCGGCTTGGAAGAGGGCGTGGATGAAGCCGGTGCAGCCGGAGTTGAGGTCGAAGGTGGCGGCGTCGCGTCCCAGGCCGAGCCGGTGCTGGAGGAGGCAGGCGGTGGCGGGCAGCCGGTAGTCGCCGGTCTGGGAGACGAAGACGAGGGCGTCGCAGTCGCCGCCGCTCAGGCCGGTGGCGGCGAAGATCTGGTTGGCGGCGGCGGCGCAGAGGTCGGAGGCGCACACCTCCGGCGGGGCGACGCGCACCGTGCGGATGCCGGTGGTCGCCAGGATCCGCGCCAGCTCCTCCGGCGCCATGTTGAACTCGGGCGCCAGCGCCAGCAGCTCCTGGCGTTGGGCCGGCAGCGCCGCGGCCAGCGCCCGCACCTGGAAATTGGCAAAGGCTTGTTTCATTGGCCTCAGCCCTGCACCAGCCGCTGGAGGTCGGCCACGGTCCGGGCGGCGGTGACCTCCTTGCCGGCGACGCGCCGGCCGTATTCGCGGTCGGCCATGGCCACGAAGAGGACGCGGGCCATGGAATCCCAGCCCTCGAGTTCCGCCAGGGTGGTTTCCGGGCTCAGGCGGCCCTTGTCGAGTTCCAGCAGTTCGGCGAGGTGTGCGCGGAAGGTTTCGTCCATGGCGTCATTCCTTTCATTTTTTTTGCCCACGAAACACACGAAAGAACACGAAACTATTTTTACCCACAAATCAACACAAATATCCACAAACGCATAGAAGCAATTGATTTTTAAAAATTAGCGGATTGTTAGCGTTGGTTAGCGGTTTCAATATTTGTGAATATTTTACGCTTCGCTGCGGCCTTTGGCCGCCCGTGCCGCTGTCGCGGCGCTGTAGGGAATATTTTTCGTGTTGTTTCGTGTGTTTAGTGGGGAAAACGTTCGGGGGCTCAGACCGGCTGGGCGGGGAGGCCGAAGACGGTGGTGGCGGGGGGCACGTCCCGGAGCACGACACTGCCGGCGCCGAGCACGGCGCCGGCGCCGACGATGACGCCGGGGAGCACCGCGGCATGGCTGCCGGCGAAGACGCCGTTGCCGAGGCGGACGCCGCCGGTGAGGTCGCAGTGGGAGCTCAGGGTGCAGCCATCGCCCACCACGGCGTCATGGCCGATGGTGGCGTAGAGGTTGAGGGTGACGAAGGCGCCCAAGGTCACATGGCTGGTGAGCACGGCGCCGGGGCAGAGGATGCAGCCGGGGCCGAGGGTGCAGTGGGGGCCGACCTGGGCCGCGGGATGCACCAGGGTGGCGAAGCGCGCCCCGCGGGCGGCGAGGGCGGCGCAGAGGCGGAGCTTGGTCGCCGGTTGGCCGATGGCGCAGAGGAATTGCTCGTCGGGCTGGGGCTGCCAGCTCTCGGGGTCGCCGCGGATGGGCAGGTCGGTGCCGAAGCCGTCCAGGGCGCGGGGATTGGCGTCGAGGAAGCCGGCCAGGGTGCCGAGGGGCTGGCCGGCCTGTTCCAGGGCGCGGAGATGGCCGAGCAGTTCGCGGCCGAAGCCGCCGGCGCCGATGATCAGGAGTTTGGTCATGTCATTTGGCCCACGAAACACCCTGAATTACACGAAAAATCCAGTTTCATTGGTGTGGATTTGTGGGCGATCCGGATTCTTGTGTTGTTTCGCGTGGTTCGTGGGGCGGATTGGCTCCGTGGGCGTCTGGAGTGCCCAGGAACTCGGGCATGGTGTCGTGGCCAATGGCGCTGATCCCCTTGCGGGCAAGGACGTTCCAGAGCGTCAGGCCGAGGATCTTCAGGTCCAGCCAGCAGGAACGATGCCCGACGTACCAGACGTCGAGCCGGAACTTTTCCTCCCAGGTGATGGCGTTGCGGCCGTTGACCTGCGCCCAGCCGGTGATGCCGGGGCGGACCTCGTGGCGGCGGGCCTGCTCCGGGGTGTAGCGGTCGAGGTAGCGCATGAGCAGCGGCCGGGGGCCGACGAGGGACATGTCGCCCTTGAGGACGTTGAACAGCTCCGGGAGTTCATCCAGGCTGGTGGCGCGCAATTTTTTTCCGAATGGCGTCAGCCGTTTCTCGTCCGGCAAGGGCTGCCCGCTGGCGTCACGGGCGTCGAGCATGGTGCGGAACTTGAGGAGGGTGAAGGGCTGGCCATGCAGCCCCGGCCGTTGGTGGCGGAAGAGGATGGGCGCGCCGAGGCGGCGGCGCACCAGCAGGGCGACGAGGCCGAGCAGCGGCAGCCAGAGCGGCGCGGCGAGCAGCAGCAGGCTGAGGTCGAAGAGGCGTTTCACTGCTTGTGATCCACGAATTCCACGGATTTGCCCAAAAACGGCACGACGACACGAAGGCCGCTCAAAGTTTTTTAGATTCCGCGGATTGGCGCGGATAAAACCAACCCCCAGCAATTGTCGCGTGGTGGCGGGTTCAGGGATTCACTTCTGCCCTTCAGGAAACCCGGGTGAGGCCATCAAAGAGCAGGATTCCGCGCGCCGCCGCTTCCGCCATCAGCCGCCGCTCAAATCCACTCTTGCAAAAAAGCGCATAGGTGACCTTGAACCTGTCCAGCCGCTTGAACAGGGCCGCCTTCCGCTCCAAGTTCTCCAGGGCGTCCCGCCCCATTTTTTGGGCGGTCCACTTGCATTCGCCGAGGATGACCGCCTGGTGTTTCCGGTCAATGGCCGCCACGTCGAATTCGGCGGTTCGGCTCCACACGCGCCCGATCCGTTCCGGCACAAACGGCAGATTTCCGGAATCTCCAAGCTCAATCAGCGTGCGGCGGCACACCTCTTCATAACCCGTGTGCCCCACATAGGCATCAAAGCCGGCCCGGATGGTCTGCAGCAGGGGGGCGAGCCGGTTTTGCTCCAGCAGGGAATTGCCTGGGCGCAGAAAGGTGAAGTGGAAACGGAGATACGGATCGGCGATTTCGTAGCGCGTCGTCCGGGTGTGTTCAGGGTCCGGCACATCCAGCGAGACCTCCCGGCGCACCAGTCCGCGGAAGAGCAGCGTCTGGAGATATTTTCCGACATGTGGCAACGCCAGCCCCGACACCGTGGCAATTCCGCTCGGTGTTTTCATGCCCGTGCCGATGGCGTCCAGAATGCTCAGGTAGGCGCGGGGTTCGGGCAATTCTTCCTGGATGAGGAACGCCGGCTCCTGCCGGAAGATGCTCACCGGCGAGAGGATGACTTCCTCGATGTTGCGGAATACCGGCCAGGCGTCGTTCCACATCTCAAGGTACTTCGGCACGCCGCCGATGATGCTGTACGTCTCGATGCGCTGGGCCTCGCTGTACTGGGGCAGGAACTCCGCCAGGCAGGAGGGTTCGATGGCGTCGAGCCGGATGTCCGCGGTCGTGCGTCCGTACAAGGCGCCGCCCGGGGCCAGCAGTTCATGGTGCATCATATGGTAGTGCGAACCGGCCAGGATCAGCATCACGCGGGATGGTTTCAGGGCGTGGTCCCACACGGCCTGGAGCAGCGTGGCGATGCCCGGAACGGACTCGAGCACATAGGGCCATTCGTCAAGCACCACCACGACGCGCCGGTCTTGCGCCGCGCGGGCCAGCTCCCGGAAGGCAACCTCCCAGGAGGAGAAGGTGAACTCGGGATCCGCGCCGCCGAGCAACGGCTGCAGCGCCTGGGAAAAACGGGCCAGGAGAATCTTGGGCGAACTGCGGTAGGCCACCCAGTAGACCGCTTCGTCGGGTCTTCGTTTGCCGAGCCAGTGCGTCAGGAGGGTCGTTTTCCCGATCCGCCGGCGTCCATAGAGGGCGACAAACTGCGCGCCGGGCCGCCGGCAGACCTCTTCCAGCCGCCGCAGCTCGTTTTTCCGGTTGACAAACATAAGTTACCTTTATGGTATATTACCGGTAATGTAACTTGGCTTTTGCCTTTTTGCCCGGATGATTCACCCGAAGCCGCGAAGGGGGACGGGGTATCACGAATTCCACGCCGGGGCACGGGAGGATTTTGATTTTCGATTGCCGATTTTCGATTTTCGATTGCCGAAAGATTTCACCACAACGGCACGAAGGGCACGGGGGATTTGCCCACGAAACACACGAAACAACACGAATGGTTTTGCACCCCAGCGGGGTGCGGGTGGGTGGGGTGGGGTCACCGCGGCGGCGCGGCTGGTGGGAAGGAATCGGGAACATGAATCAGGATCCACGACCTGAATAGCCGTGGGTGCAACCCACGGATCATGGGTGCAACCCACGGATGGTTTGGTTCCCCATTCGCACAGGCAGGAATGCCCGTGCCACGTTCCCCACGGATGGTTTGGTTCCCCATTCGCACGGGCAGGAATGTCCGTGCCACGGTGCGGTGGTTGGCGGTTTGAATTTGGGATTTTTTCGTGTTTTTTCGTGTGTTTCGTGGGCAAAAAATCTTCACCCTTTCAGGCAGCCACGGACCACCGCGCAGACCCGGTCCAGGTCGGCGTCGGTCATGGCGGTGCCGGAGGGCAGGCAGAGGCCGCGGGCGAAGAGGTCTTCGCTGACGCCGCCGCCGACGGCCCGGCAACCGCGGAAGACGGGTTGCAGATGCATGGGCTTCCAGACGGGGCGCGCCTCGATGTTTTCGGCTTCCAGCGCCAGGCGGATCTGCTCGGACGTGGCGCCGGACACCTCGGGCGTGACCAGGATCACGGTCAGCCAGCGGTTGCCGCGGCCGTAGGGCGCTTCCGGCATGAACTCGATCCCTGGCAGCCCGCCGAGGCGGGCCTGGTAGCCGGCGAAAATTTTCCGCCGGCGGCGCACGCGCTCTTCCAGGACCTGCAATTGTCCGCGGCCAATGGCGGCCAGGACATTGCTCATCCGGTAATTGTAGCCGATCTCGCGGTGTTCGTACCAGGGCACCGGCTCGCGGGCCTGGGTGGCGAGCTTGCGGGCGTGGGCGATGAAGGCCGGGTCGTCGCTGGCCAGCATGCCGCCACCGGAGGTGGTGATGATCTTGTTGCCGTTGAAGGAGAAGACGGCGGCCTTGGCGCCCTTGCCGGCGTGGCGGCCGCGGTAATCCGCGCCTTCCGACTCCGCCGCATCGCAAATCACCGGCACGCCGTAGGGGGCGCAGATTTCCAAAATCCGGCCAAGGTCGCAGGATTGGCCGTAGAGGTCGGTGGGGATGACCGCCTTGGGGAGCTGGCCGCGGGCTGCGGCCTGGTGCAGTTCGTGTTCGAGGAGCTCCGGGTCGAGGTTCCAGGTGGCGGGGTCGGCGTCGAAGAAGACGGGGGTGGCGCCCTGATAGAGGATGGGGGAGACGCTGCCGATGAAGGTCAGGGTGGCGGCGAACACCTTGTCGCCCGGCTTGATGCCCAGCCCGCGCAGCGCCAGATGCATCGCGGCGGTGCCGCTGCTGACCGCGAGGGCATGCTTGAAGCCGGTGCGTTCGGCAAATTCCTGTTCGAAGGCCTCGACCATGGGCCCGGTCGGGGCGATGTAGTTGCTGGCGAAAACCTCTTGGATCAGCCGCAGTTCGCTTTCCCCCATGTGCGGGGGGGACAGGAAAAGCCGCGTGGCGCTGGCGGCAGGTGGGCGGTGAACGTGGCGTTCTGGCGGCGGTGGTTGCCGCTCCAGTGGCGCGGCGGCAGCGGACGCTGGCCCGGCCGCGGCCGGGTTGATTCCGCTTTCGCTGACGCTGGCGCCGGGCGGCACCCGCGTCCACGCCGGCACCCGGGCGCGGGGTGCCACCGCGACGCGCCCCCCCAGAAACACGCCGTCTTCCACCACGGCGCCGCCCCCGATTTCACAATGGCCGCCCAGGTGGCTCCAGTTGCCAATCCAGGCGTCGTGGCCGGCCGTGTTGCTGGTCGCGAAGGCGGTGTGGTCGCCCACGGTCAAATCGCAGGTCAGCACGGTATAGGGTCCGAGCACGACCCCCGTGCCAAGTTTGACGTTGTGGCCAATGACGGCGGTCGGATGGATGAGGTTGGTGAAGACGCCGCCGCGGGCGACGATGGCGTCGCAAACGTTTTTTTTCACTGCCGGATTGCCGATGGCGCAGACAAAACGGTCGCCAGCCCGCGGTTGATACCCGGCGATGCCGCCGATGATTTTGGCGCCATAGCTGAACCCCTCCAGCGCGTTCGGGTTGTCGTCCAGGAACCCCTTGAGCCGCCAGGGCGCGGCTCCGGCCTTGATGGCATCCTCCGCCCAATTGCAGACTTCCCGGCCGAACGATCCGGCGCCAATGACGATGATGGCGCCCGAGGTGGGAATGGCGCCGGTTGGACGGATTTCCAGGATCGCCTGATCCGGCAGTTTGCCGAACTGGTTAGCCATCCCTTTTCGTTCACGCCATTTGACATGGGACCAAAGGACGGCGAAGCCGGAAAGGACTGCCAGGCACACTGCCACGCCCCATGCGGCCCGGCTCTGTCCCATGACATAGGCGACGCCTGCCAATCCGCTGACGATGCTTAGCAGGCCATAAATGGCAAGGATGTTCCGGTGTGGCAGCCCGCTGATCGCCAGCCGCTGGTAGAGGTGGGACCGGTGCGATGCCAGGACGTCCCGCCGGGTGAAGGCGCGGGCGAAAAACGTGTATGCGGCATCAAGGAGGGGCGGCGCGACAAACAGGAGCGCCGCGACGGGCAGCCGCTGAATCCTGGCCGCCGCAGCGATGGCATCCTTTCCGCTCAAGGCCGTCTGCACCAGCAGGGGGAAAACTCCGAAGGTGAATCCCAAAAACGTTCCGCCGACAAGCCCGAGACGGATTTTGGCGGGAGGCCAGTTGAGAAACAAAAAACCAAGGCAGGCGCCCGCCACCACGGCTCCCCACAAGGAGATGGCATTTTCATGCAGGAGCCAGCCCAACCATGCCCAGCCGATGGCGGCGACGAAGCCCAAGACCGCCGCCAGTCCGTCAATGCCGTCCATGAAACTGTACACATGGAGCAGAATGACGACCCAAAGCAGGGTCAGGGGAATCCCCGCCCATCCCCAGTTCAGCCTGCCCAGCAGGGGAAGTTCAACGCCACGCCACCACCCGTAAATGGAAATGGCCAGGACGGCGGCGATGACATACACCGTGGCGCGGATGGCGACCGGGACGCCGCCACGGTCGTCGTCCAGCCAACTGATGATGGCGACCAGCAGAGTGCCGCTGATGGCAATTCCCACATAACTGAGGGGGATCGGCAGTTTGAAGGGAACGGTTGCCAGCCAGCCAAACCAAAGCAGAAGGGTGATGCCCACCAGCGCCACTCCGCCGTTGTGCGGCGGCGGCAGCGTGACGGGACTCCGGAGTTTGGACAGGGCGAGCTGTTTGCGGCCCAATGCCCACCGCCGAAGCGCATTGGCGCACAGGTAGGACGCGAGCACGGCGACCAGGAAAAATTCGAGATGAGTCATTAGGAGGAAGGGGGTGTTTGTGAACCGGGAAACGCGCGCGTCGGCCGGGCGCCTGTCGTCCATGGCCATCAGGCTAAGGTTTAGGTTTTATCAAAGTTCAGGAGGAACTCGCTGGCCGTCCCGTAGGGACGGTATGGCTTAACCTGATGGCGATGTGCCCGTCGTCCCCGTCACCGGAGGTTCAGGATTTGCTTGACCGTGTCGCAAACGTATCGCAGTTCGTCTTCCGTCATCGTCGGATAAATCGGCAGCGAAACCGTGCCTTGCCAAAGGCGTTCAGCGTTGGGATAGAGACTGGGATCCAGATGGTAGGTGTTCCGGTAGTATGTCATCCGGTGCAACGGCTTGTAATGCACGGAGGTGCCGATCCCCGCCGCCGCCATCTTCTCGATGAATTCGTTCCGCCCCAGGGGGCTTTCCGGGGTGAGGACGACGGCAAAAATGTGCCAGGCGTGGTTTTCGGGCTGCTCGCGGCACACGGGCAGGTCCAAGCCCCGGATGCCGGCAAGGTGGTCGTAATAATGCCGGGCGCAACGTTCCCGTTTCTCCCGGAATTCGTCCACGCGTTCCAATTGGGCCAGTCCGATGGCGGCGTTGATGTCGGGCATGTTGTATTTGAAGCCCGGCGCGACGACGTCGTATTCCCAGGACGGGGTTTTGGCGGTGAACCGGTCCCAGATGTCGCGGTTGATGCCGTGCAGACGCATGACCTTGCAGCGGCGATAGATGGCTTCATCGTTGGTCACCAGCATCCCCCCCTCGCCCGTGGTCATGGTCTTGTTGGCATAGAAACTGAAACAGGTCACATCCCCGAAGCTGCCCACCATTCCGCCAAGGTGGCGGGTGGGAAACGCATGCGCGGCGTCTTCCAGCAGGCGGATGCCGTGTGCCTGGCAAAGGTCAAGGATTCCGGGCACGCCGTTGATGGGCTGTGTCCGCCGCAGTTCCGCCGCCTGGCCGGCGTAATGGACCAGGATCAACACCTTGACGTCGGGGTGCTTTCGGATCGCGGCCGCCAAAATTTCCGGCGTGACCAGGGAGGTCCCATAGTCGACGTCCAGCAACACCGGGTCGGCGCCCAGGTAGCGGATCACCTCGGCGGACGCCGTAAAGGTCATGGTCGGGACGAACACCTTGTCTCCAGGCCTGATGCCAAGCGCCTCAACGCCAAGATGCAGCGCGGCCGTGCAGGAATTGACGGCGCAGGCGTAGGCGGCGCCGACCTTCTCGGCGACCTTTTTTTCCAGCTCCATCGCCTTTGTGGCCGTGGTCAGCCAACCGCTGTCCAAGACTTGCTTGAGGTACGCCAGCTCGTTGCCGTCACAGACGATTTTGCAGTAGGGGATGTTCATGAAGCGTCCTGTTTGCGTGGAATCAAAGTGGGCGGCCGGAAAGTCCGCTCCGTTTCAGCGGTGGCCGGCGGTTGGCAAGTTCGCGGCGGCGGTTTCTTCCAGGAAGCGGACAAACGCGGGATAAATCCGCTGCCGGTCAAACCGCTCTTCGGCCAGCCGCCGGGCGTTGGCGCCCTCCTGCCGCACCCGGCTGGGATTGTCCAAATATCCCATGATGGCGGCGCTGAAGCTTGCCGGGTCGCCGACCCGGTAGGAGGTTCCCGCCTGCCATTGCGCCAGCAAGGCCGCCGTCTCGCCGGTCAAGCCGTTGATCATCGCCAGCCCCGCCTCCGCGTAGTCGCCCGCCTTGTTGGGGATGGCCACCCAGGACTCCGGCTTCATCGGGATCAGTCCGAGGTCGCTCTCCCCCAGCAGCCGCCGCAGCTCGTCCGCCCCCAGATAGCCATGGAACCGGAGGCGTTCGCGGACTCCGCAGGGCTGGCCGGCAATGAACCGCCGAAGCGCCACTTCCTTGGGGCCGCATCCGGCCAAATCCAGGGAAACGGGTTTCCCCTCTCGGACCAGGCCAGCCACGCCGCCCAGCACGGTTTCCAGGTCATAGGACGCCCCCATGAAGCCGATGTAGGCCAGCCGCAGCCCGTTTTCCCGGCGGAACTCCGGCCGCTGGATCGCCGGGGCAAGGTCAATGCCGTGATGGCACAAATGGCGGGGGGCACGGCAGCCATGGGCGGCGGCCAAGTCGAGGTAGGTCTGGCCCACGGCGGCGACGCCGTCCGCCCCATGACAGGCCCGGCGCGCCTGGCACAGTGCGGGGTGGAACAGCAGCGGCGCGAAGCGGCGCCGCAGCCATTCCGGGCCGGGCACGAGCCGATAGAAGGTCTCCGGCCAGGCGTCTTGGATGTCCACCACGACCTTGCAGTTCCAGTCCCGGCGCAGGCGGAAGGCCGCGTCGGCCGTGCCCAGTGGCGGCTGGCTGGTCAGGATCAGGCCGGGCTGGGACAATTCGCCGGTGGCGACGGCCGCCCGTGCGTCCCGTTCCCAGTTGCGGACGAAGGCGGCATGGCTGCGCCAGCGGGCCAGGGAAATGTTCCGCCGGTAGACGGGCGTCGGCACCAGCCGCACCTGGAAACCGTCATCCGCCATATAGACGGGTGGAAGCTGGCCGCGGCGCCGTTTCTCCGCATGATGGAAATCGGACGACCACCAGGTGACTTGGTGGCCGGCCACCGCCAGTGCCCGGCACAGCGCCCAGTAGCGCAGGGGCCGCCGCCCCTCCCCCGGCAGGTTGTCGAACGGATTGACGATCCAGAACCGCATGGGGCCAGGCGCCTAACCGGAATTATTCACACCCGAGCGCCGCGGAAGCGGCACGGGCCGCCAAAAACGGCAGCGACGATTGAGAAATTGTGAAGCCGCGGAAAGTGGGTGCACGGAAAGTCCGCTCCGCAACACCCTGCCTGGACGGCAGGTCCCACCGGGGACGGAGCCACTACTTGGGGTCCGTTGCAAAATAACTTTGCCATTTGCTGCCAATTATTTTGCTTGTTTTCAAGGCGCGACTGAGGCGCATATCGAGATATGTAACGATGGAGCAACGCAGAAAACAGGCAAAAGAATGGCAGCCCTTCGGGGCATGGCGCCAGGCCATCACTTTTGGCGTCATTCGTCATTTACATATCTCGACATGCGCATTCCTCATTCCTTGAAATTGATGGCCTGGCGCCGTGCCCAATGCCAAAGTTATTTTGTAACGGACCCTTGGGGAGGACATCGGCGGCGACGCCTTCATAGATCGCTTTCAAGGCCGACGCGCAGGCGGCCCAGGAGAACGTCGTCCGCACCCAGGCCCGGCCGCTCTCGCCCATGGCCTGACGCTCCGCCACGGAAGTGTTGCAGGCCTGTTGCAGGGCCGTTGCCAAGGCGTCGGTGGTGGGTTCGCACACCCAGCCGCAGCCTTTCTCTGCCAGCTCCGTCCATGGCGTCGCCATGGTGGTCAGCACCGGCACGCCACAGGCCAGCGCTTCGCCAACCACCAGCCCGAAGTTCTCGTTGAACGACGGCAGGATGAAGAGATCGGCGGCCGCGTAGAGCCGCCACTTGGCCTCGCCCACCACCGGGCCGACGAACTCGAAGCGGTCCGCCACTCCGGCTTGGCGTGCCAGGCGCATGATTGCCGCTTGGTGCCCCCCTTCGTCCGGGCCGGCAATGACAAACCGCCAGCCCGTTGGCCGGGTTTTGGCCACGGCCGCCACGAGCAGCGGCAATCCTTTGCTGGGGTGGAGGCGCGAAAGGAAGAGCGCGGTGAAAGTAGCCGGAGCGCCCCCGCTCCAAGAAAAACCCTTGCCACTGGGGACGGCGCCACCACTAAAGTGGGCGGAGCGTCCTCGCTCCGCAAAGGCGCCTGGACGGCAGGTCCCACCGGGGACGGTGCCCCGACTTTGGATGGCACTTTCGGGGAAAGCGATCCCCAGGGGGATGACCGCGATGGAGTTGCGGAGGCCGCGGGCCCGGAGATTTTCCGCCTCCGCGGGCGCGGTGGCGTGCAGCAGCGCGGCGTCGCGCACCACCTGGCGGTCGGCGAGGCACCAGGCCGGCGCCTTTTTCCAGGCATGATGCCGGAACCGCCAAGGCTCCAGCATCCCGTGCAAGGTCAGCACATAGGGGATGTTCCAGCGCAAGGCCAACTGCCGTCCCAGCCATTGCGGGTAGAGCCAGAGTCCATGGAGATGGATCAAGTCCGGCGGCTTGGCGGCGAAGGTTGCTTCGAGCTGTCGGTGCAGCTCACGGCTGTAGAGCCATTGGCGCAGGATGGGCAACCGGCTGGGCGTGGCCAGGATGCAGGGATAGTCGGCCAGCGGCGGCGGCTTGTCACGGTCCGGGTTGTGGATGGCCGCCACCGTGACCTCCACGTCCGCCTTCGCCAAAGCGCCGCACATGCCACGCACCGCTCCCGCCAGGCCGCTGGTGGCGTCGCACAGACTCGGGGTGAGGTGGAGGATGCGCATGGCCATTCCATTTCCCCACTAAACACACGAAAGAAAACGGAAATAGTGATCCCACAAATCTTCACAAATTCGCCCACCGAAACGACAGGGGCGGATGATTGGAGTTGCCGACTGGACAGTGAGCGCCAGGGATTTTATATGGATTCGTGAAGATTTGTGGGAGGCTTGGTTTCGTGTGTGTTGTGGGGAAAACGTTTTTGCTGCCATCGGGGGTTACCGTCTTACAATCGTCCACAGGGTGCGGAAGAGGATCTTCAGGTCGCCCACCAAGTTGTGGTTTTGCACATACGCCTCGTACAAATCCAGCTTGCGCGGCAACACGTCCTCGCGGTAGGCTTTCTCCGGATCCGCCGCCCGCGCCAGGATTTCCTCCTCGTTCCGGAACTCGATCGAGGCGTTGTCGGTGATGCCCGGGCGCACCGTCAGCACGGCGGCCCAGCGTTCCGGATACGCGTCCACCCATTTTCGCACTTCCGGGCGTGGCCCGACCAGCGACATGTCGCCGATCAGCACATTCCAGAGCTGCGGCAATTCGTCCAGCTTGGTCTTGCGCAGGAATCGGCCGAGGGGTGTCACCCGCGCGGCGCCGCCGGCGTCGAAGCTGCCCATTTCCGCCTCTTTCCGCACCGCCATCGTCCGGAACTTGCAGAGGCGGAAGTCGCGGCCGTGGCGGCCGACGCGCAGTTGGCGGAACAGCAGCGGGACGCCGTCCGCCGCCACAATCGCGAGGGCTGTCAGCAGCAGCAGCGGGGACAAGGCCACCAGCCCAAGGAATGAAGTCACAATGTCGAAAAGACGTTTCATGACAAAAGGTAGTGGCACCGTCCCCGGTGCGTGCCAGACCGCCCTTTCGCCGGGACGGAGCGGGGACGCTCCGCCTACTTTGTGCCGATAGTTGGGCCTTGCGGCAACTACTGGACTCCATTCGTAAGAATTTCGCGATAGACCGCAACCGTCGCCTCGGCAACAGGTTCCGGACGGAAAATTTGCGCCCGCTGCATCCCCGCCTGACTCAAACGCCACCGCTCATCGGCCGAGGTGCCAAGACGGATCATCGCCTGCGCCAGTTCACCAGGGGCGTCAGGGTTCCGCACCAGCACCCCGGCTTTCCCGCCGTCCAGCATCCAGTCCACGCCCCCCACCGCCGTGGCCACCACCGGGATTCCGGCCGCCATGGCTTCCGCAATGCTCATGGGGGCGTTCTCGTGGTACGACGCCTGAACCAGAGCCGTGGCCTGCGCCAGTTCCTTCCGGAGATCCGCGCCGGAAAGCGAACCAAGGAAGGCGATTTTTCCGGAAATCCCCGTGTCTTCCGCGATCAGCCGGCATTCCCTGAGATAAGCCTCGTCATCAAGGCTTCCGGCGAGATGCAGTTCGGCGTCCGGGAGACGCTCCAGAACCTGCCGGAAGGCGCGCAGAAGCCCGTGGATGTTTTTTAGCCGGCAAACCCTGCCTGAGGCCAGAAAGCGGCATGCCGCGGACTCCTGCCGCCGCACTTGGAAGTCTTCGGGGGCCAAGGCGTTGGGAATCACCCATGCCCGCCGTCCGGGAAAGGAGGCCAGTTGCCTGGCGGCCCAAGGGCTCACCGCGATCACCTGACGGACGCGGTTGCGCGCCCAGCCGCCGGTCAGCCGCAGCACGGCGGCCTTGAGGCGTCCTCCGTGCCGGTGTGTTTCGAGAACGACGTCTTTTTCAACCCAGCCGTGCTGAGTCAGCAGAGTGGGGTCCGGAAGCCACCGGCAGATCCAAGGGGAGTCCTGGACGTGGACGAGGTCGAACGCATGCCGGCGAAGTTCCCCGCGGAGGCGGACGAGGATTCCGCCCAGAACGGCCCATCCGGGCGGCACGCGACTGCCGTACGGAAGAGCAATCACCCGTATGCCGTCCGCCACGACTTCTGTCCGCTTACGCGTCGGGGCAAGCGGCTTCAGCACCGTGAGTTCGACATCTTCACGGGCCGCCAGAGCCCGGCACAGGTTCAGCGTGGCCGTCGCCACCCCGCAGGAGGGCGGAGCGTCCAGCGGGAAAAATTGGGAAACCATGGCAATTTTCATAAACGCGGCGGCGTCAGGATATCCATGGCCCGGATCCATGCGACGGGAAGCCGGCGCCCAGCTTACCGGCTGAGCGTACGATAGCGGCCGCGGCTTCGGAAGATGACAAAATCGAAAATCCCGAGCAGGAACCCCAGTCCATAGGAAAGCTGGTAGGCGGCGACGACGGCGGGCAAAGGGGGAAACAGCCGCCAGCCATTGCGTCTTGCGATGTCCGCGGACACCAGCAGGAGAAACGCGGCGTATGCGGAAAGCTGGGCGCCCAGCAGGAGCCGCGCCGGAACCCAGAAAAGGGCCGCCGGGGCAAGCAGGGCGAGCGCCAGGACAAAGGCGCCGGGAATCAAATGGCGGGGGGAGGCGGGGATTTTGTGCTTCTGGATGACCCGCACTTTCCAGTACCCGTACTGGAAGTATTGGCGGAAAAGGGAACCCAGCGAACTCCGCGGCGCATACCAGCTTTGAATGGCCGGCGACTGCCACACTTTTCCCCCGCCGCGGGTGATGCGCAAATTGTGCTCGTCATCCTGATTGCGGACAAGCTCCTCATCAAAATAGCCGAACCGGTCGAACCCCGACCTCCGCCAGCATCCGTAGGTGACGGTGTCCACAACTCCTTCGTAGCCGGCATCATGGAATCGCGAGCCGCCGACCACCCACGGACAGTGGTAGGCGGCCGCGATGACCCGCTGCATGTAGGTTTGGGGGTTGGTCAGCGCCGGACCGCCCACGTTGTCGGCACCCGTCTTTTCGAGAGTCTCCACGCACCTGACGACATAATCCGGAGCATACTCCGTATGGGCGTCCATGCGCACGATGATCTCGCCCTTTGCCGCGCGGATGGCGGCATTGAGTCCGCTTGGCGTGATCTTCCCGGGATTGTCGATGACCTGAAGCGCGGGAGACTCGGCCGCCATGCGCCGCAGGATTTCCCGTGTGCCGTCATTCGACATTCCGTCGGCGATGATAAATTCCATTCCGCCGGCCGGCGGTTCCTGGGCCAAAAGCGAGCGCACGCATTCCTCAATGTGCTGCACTTCGTTGCGGCAGGGAAGAATGACCGAGATTTTGGGGCGCGGTTCACCCATGCGTTCAAGATCCCGAAAAACCGGCTTCTTTGTGCCGGAAAAGTGATTTGATGGCCGCACCGCCGAGCAAAACCTCCAGCAGGCTACGCGCGGTGTACAAGAACATGGCGGAGGGCCAGGCGTACCAGGGGTATGCCAACCGCACGAACCGCAGGCGATAGATGGGGTTGGCCGGAGACTTGATGGAAAACAAAGAGTGGAGCCGTTTGCCCAGTGGGATGGACTTATAAAAAACATTAGTTCCGGTATTTTGAGCGTCCACCCTGACCTGCGAGCCAGTGAAGATATAGGTCGGATAACCTAATTTCCGTACCCGGTTGGTGTATTCGTTGTCGCCGCCGTAATGGGGCAGTTCTTTTTCCGCAATCACCCCCGCCTTTTTCACGGCGGCAAACGGAATGAGGGTGCAACGGGTGGGGAGGAAATCGGCAGGGATCAGGGCATCGGGGGGAAGATCCTCGGGACGCGTTCCTGCCAGTGGATGACGATTACGGGTCAGAAACCAGGAGACGACTTTGACGCCGCTGGAGACGACCCTGTCCCCGGCCACAGTTACGGCGGCCAACTGAGTGTCCGGGTTTGCCCTGGCTTTGGCCAGCAGCGCCGCCAGAGTCTTGCCCTCGAACTCGACATCGGCATTCATGATGATCACGAATTCCGGGTCGGTCTCTTGTTCGAGGACGTGGCGGAGGCCGAGGTTGACCAGGCCCGACCAGAACAACTCCGGATTCCCGGGCAGTTCAAGCACCCGCGGGGATTGCGTCTGCCGCAAAAGCTCGCTCGTTTCATCGCCGGGATTGCCGTTGGCGACTAGGAGCCAGACGTTGTTCTCCGTCACTTGGGAGAAGCAGCGGAGAAAGGCCGCCATCTTCTCTTTTTCCTTAAAAGTGGGAATGACCACGAAGGTAAATCGGTCTTCCATGCGGATTATGCCTTGCCGGGGAGCTTGGGTGGAGACAATTTTTGCCGGATTGCCGGCGACGATTGTTCCGGCGGGGACATCCTTGACGACGACGGCGCCGGCGCCGATGATCGCGGCATTGCCGATGGAAACGCCTTTCATGATCATGGCGTTCATGCCGACAAACACATCATCCCCGATGGTGACCGCGGCGGTTTTGGCCATCTCGGCGTCGCGGGGGGAAAAGCGGACGGCCGGATCGGAGGAATGGAAATCCGTGTCCACAACCGTCACGTTGGCTCCCATCATGACCCGGTTGCCGATGGTGACCGATTGGGCGGCGCAGATCGTGACGCCGCTGGCCTTGAAGTGGTCGCCGATTTGAAGGCGGGCGTCCGGCTTGAGGGTGCGCAGGATGACGGGGTGGTTGACGCCAAGGGCCGTGTTTTTGGGACGTGAGATGAGATACGCGTGATTGCCGATCCGGATGGAGCTGCTTGCTGCCAAAGAAATGATTGGCAATCCACGTATACTTGCATCTTTGCCGATGGCCATGCCGCCGGACAGGCGCATGGCGAGAAATAAGAGCCTGCTAACCACAAGGTCAACAAAAAACTCTGGATACCTGGTGACAAAAAATAATTGCAGTGCTTGTGTACGCATGGGAAAGTTTAAAAGTGACTAATGTCGGACGGTGAATCTGGGGGGACATGTCGGGGAAGTTGGCTACGCTTGTCTTTTGGGAGCAACTCTTGATACAGACAATGCGTTTTTTCAAGCATGTTTTCAACGGAAAAAACAGTTTTAGTTCGTTCTCGGCCCGCGATGGCAAGTTTAGCACGCATTTCTTCGTTGCCGATCAGCCGAAGAACGGCGTCCGCAAATGCTTGCGGGTCAGCCGGCGGAACAAGCAGGCCCGTCTTTTCATTAATGATAAGTTCTGGATTTCCACCATGATTGGTGGCGATAACAGGGGCTCCCGCTGCGGTCGCTTCTAATAGAGAAAACGAAAAATTTTCTTTGAATACACTGGGAAGAACAAAAATATCTGCCATTTTATTCAAATTAAACACATCTTTTTGTACGCCGATAAAAAAAACTTTTTTCCTGTCGTTCAATTCGCGAAACCTTTCCTTTATTGTTTCATATTCATCTCCACTTCCGCTGCCAACGATAACCAATTTTAGGCTTTTCTGAGTTGTTTGTGCTATGATTTTATCCATGGCGTCAGCCAGCACAAGCAGCCCTTTGTTTTTGCACACTCTTCCAATAAAAATAAGCAAAAAATCGTCATTACAAAAGCCAAACTCTTTTCTAATTTCTGATCTTGTTTTAGTTATCATCGGGATTTGCATGCAGTTGTAAATTGTTTCTTTCAATCTGTGCCCGGACCATCGGATAATTCTGCGGTTATTTCTGATATGATTGCATACCGTATAAATTGCATCTGAAAAAAACAGTGTCGCTGTTTCCATGATGTGACACACTAGCCAGCGTTTCAACTTTGCCAGCAAGGATGCATATTCGGAGACAGAAAGCTCGGTTGAGCTGTGAATAACGGTGACAATTTTCGGAACGCCGGCCAGTTTTGCAGCAAGAACCGCATGAAAACCATCCGGCTTCAATCCGTGGACATGAACGATATCCGGCCGCAATTCGCACAAAAGCCGCCTAATCGTGAAAAGACTTTTTGGAGAAAATCCCCTGATCGCATACGAAATGACATGAAAATTATATTTTTCTTTCAATGGGCCGTAAATAATTTGCCGAACTAACACTGGTGGTCCACCAATGAGCGAAAATCCTTCGACTAAATGAACAATACATGGCCGGATAGGTGATCTGTCCCGCAGGGAGGAATAGGCGATATGGGGAAGATCATCGGAGATGGTGTGACATGGGGGCGTCATTTGCTGGCTTTCTCTTCAGAGGCAAACGCAAGTCGTTGCCCTTCCGGATACAACACTTTTTCATGCATCAGGATTTCATCATGAGTCCACCGTTGTCGTATGACCTTTCCCGGAACCCCGCCCACGATGCTGTAAGGAGGGACAGAGCGGGTTAGGATCGTGCCCGCCGCAATTACACACCCGCGTCCTACCCGCACCCCTTTCAGAATGATGACGCGGGTTCCAATCCACACGTCGTCTTCGATGACAATCTCTTCTTCATCCTCGGGTCGGCGCTCGTGGACATCATACATAAACCGTCCCAAGCATGAAATGTTATGATTGTCTGTGCGGATGGAGACGTGGGGACCGAACATCACCTTGCTACCGATGATAATTGGCTTCGAAAGTGCCGAAAAGTCGGCACCGGGGCCAATATAGACATCGGAACCGATGGAAATAAGAGGAGCGGAGAAATGCGAATTTCTGGCATCGATGAACACATTGGTGCCGCAGGCCTTGAATTGACCGACGAGCGCACGTCGCAACAGTCCATATTTTACGCGTGAAAGCAGTGAAAACAAATTTGCAATTATTTTAAAAAACATAATAATAAGCTACAGAGGTGACCAATTCCCATTTTTGGACAGGCTGGTTTAGCGTTGAATTTTTGATGTTATAGAAAGATCATGGTATTGGCTTGAATTAGTGGGTGACTATCGTGCCATACAGGATTGTTTCATGACGGCGGAAATTTTCTTCATCAAACCGATAGCGGATGAGTTTTGCTGGCACGCCGCCCACGATGGCGTACGGCGACACGTCTTTTGTGACCACGGCGCCGGCGGCCACCACGGCGCCGCGGCCGATGGTGACCCCGTGGAGAATGATGGCGCGGTCGCCGACCCACACGTCGTCACCAATGATCACGTCCTGATCGTCTTCCGGCCGTTTCTCGGCGTCGGTGATGGAATCCATGAAGCGTCCCACGACGTCGGTGCGATGGTCACCCCCCCGGATGACGACGTCGGAGGCAAAGATCACATGGTTGCCAATGATGATTTTCGAGCGCGTCGCAATGAGGCGCGGTCGTTCGCCCAGGGAGACATAATCGCCGCAGTAGATGTTCTGGAAGCTGTAATTTCCGCGGGGATCGAAGGAAAAGCCGACGCCGCAACGGGCGAACCGGCACCTGTGAAGAAGGACCAATCCGGCATGGTACAGATAGACCAGGCGATCGTAAATTTTCCACAGTTTCATGGCTGGTTTCCGGAGTCGCTTGTTTCTTCGGTTTCGATCCGCCTGTATGCCATCAGAATGTTTTTCTCTTGCCGCCTGAAAATCCATTGGCAAATCACGGTTCTGTCGGGAATCACGCCCAAGACGGCGGCCACATATTTTCTGATCCATTTTGAAAAGGGTTTTTCAACGAGGACGACAATGCCGTATGCCGTGAAAATCATGGTCAGGGAAACGGCCGCGATCAACAGGGCCGGAGGAATGCTGGCCGGTTTGGCCAACTTGAACAAAACCATCCCACTGCAGTTGTGGATCAGATAAAGCGGGTAGGTTACGCTTCCGATTGCGACCAGGACGTTCGAGTTCAACTTCATCCGCCCGAGTGAAAGCATGAGAAAAACAAGGAGGGTGGGAACCAACACGGAAAGCATGGGAACGACTTTTTGCAGTTGCACCATGCGAAGGCCAACCGATGCGGCGGCAAGGCACAGCAACAGCACCTTGAAAAGATCCCACCGGTTCTTGGCTGCACCGTAGAAGATGGCGCCCATTACAAAATATGGTGCCCATTCGGTGATGAAGACTTTTTCAATGATCCCGTTTTGCAGAACGGCATTTGCCGCTGCGATCAGGATCCAAGCGGTCAGGAATTTGAGGAAATGGCTGTATTTGAAAAACAGGAGCAGGGCGAAGACATAGAGGTAAAAAATGAGTTCGACCTGAAGGGTCCAGTATACGCCGTCCACCATTTTTACGTCTACGAACCTTGGAACCATGGAAAGATTGACCAGATAGTCGCCCGGGGAAGCCGTCAGGGCCGGCGGCAGGAAACGGGAGAAGATGACGTGCAACCCCAGCCAGCTTATTGTGCAGCAGATCCAAAAGGCGGGGTAGAGGCGGCAGAAACGGGAAGCCACAAATTCCCTCCAGGTTTTCCCGTCCGCGGAAAACGAGATGACGAAACCGCTGATCATGAAGAAGACGTTGACTCCCAGATATCCGTACCGGAAAATGGAAAATTCCTGGCTTTCATTGTAGCACAGCCGGTAATGGAAGAGCATGACGGCAAGCGCGGCGAAAAACCGCATGGCGTCAAGCGCCAGGTATCGGGTTGAGGTCTTCGGGGGGGGCATGGGAATGCGGCCTACGTTGATGCTGACGAAAGTTGTGGAGTGCCTGCCTGTCATTTCCAATAGCAGCCGCCTTCCACTTTGACGCAGTTTTCGGGCGTGTCTTCCGCCAGCGGGTAGATCCAGGCGTCATTGAAAAAGCGGTGGTCGATGGAAGCGTTCGGCACCAGCCAACGCTTCCCCAGAATACCGAACATCAGTTGCGTGTTCCCCCCGAGATGAATGCCGACTTTTCCAAGACTTTTGGCATGAACGCACAGCGGCAGGGAATAAGCGCCCGCGCCGACGAGAAGAACGTCGAATCCGGTCGCTTCGATCCGGCGTTTCATGTCCTCCAGGGACGCAAACCAGTCCGGGAATTCGGGCTTGGCCAGGTGGGGATAGGTGGGGCATTGCACGGTGTGCAGCTCAAATTCGGGAAGCACATCGGGCTGGCGGGCCCAGATGTCCGCCCGGCGGGGGTACTGCTGGCGAATGGACGCGGAGAAGGGGCTGACCACGACCACCTTTTTCCCGGCCAGCTCCGCCGACCACGGATTGGGGAAGATGTACGGCTCAAGCCCGTAGCTGTGGAAGACGCGGGCGTTTTTGGCGTAGCGCCGCACGATCCAACTTTCGTTCAGGTTGAACCACGCCCCGATGTGGGTCATGGCGGGAAGCACCTCGCCGGCCCAGTAGTCTCCCCATCTCCGGAAGGTTTCATAGTCATCGGGATAAACCCCCGAAAACTCCAGGAGAATGCGGCGGTAGTGGGCCGTCCTGGGGTCGCAGTCGGCTGAATTGCGGTAGCGAAGGTAGCCGCGCAGAGTCTGCAATTCCGTGGATCCGAGCTTGCCGATGGCGGCTGGGGTGCGATCCCGGATGACGGCAGCAATGACTTCGTTGCCGACGTGGGCCCGGCTCCTGAATACGTCCGGCGAACAGTACCGGAGCTGTTCCACCACCACTTTGGTTTTCTGCACCAATGCTGAACTAAGAATGGATTTGAGAATCATGGTAGGCATCTTTTGATGGATAGTGAAAATCAAATTCGTTCCACGCCTTGCCAGCGTGTCGGGAAATAATCCACGTTCATGCAGTGACCAGCCGGCCGAAGGATCAGCCCGGCCGTGCCGCGGCGCCGCCAGCGCTGCTCCCCGAGCCAGCCCGCCCACCAACTGAAGGAACTGTTGGCGACGATGGCGTGGCGGCAGAGCGTCATGAGGTGGAAATCAAGCAGGGGAGAGAGTGTCGCGTCACCGCTGGGGGTCACATAGGTGCAGGATGTGCCGTCAGGCAGTCTCAGGCGCTGGCGCACCCAGTCGGGGGCGTCGCTGAAGAGAAAGAAATGCGCCTGCGGCACTTGGCCGCGGATGCAGGCGACAGCGTTTTGGAAATAACTCATCGGCAGGGCGAAGCTGCCATCCTGCTTTCCTGGGACTTCCCGGTAGCTGCGGACGTGGAGGAAGGCCGGATGCGCGGCATTCTTGATCTGCCGGGCGGCGGGGTGCTCATCGAATTCGCGCGTCCGGCGCGGCGTCAGGTCAGCGGCGATGGCGCCGGCGTCGTCCGCAAAATAGCGTTCCGACTGCCAGAAGCCATCAAGGGTTGCCCTGGTTCCGTGCCAATTGGCGATTTCCGCCTGGTAGCTGGGCGGGTTCTGCTCGAAAAGCCAGCGCCGGCTGCGCCAGGGAAGCCGGGGTTGGAGGCGGACATGCAGCCGACGGAAGTGCAGTTTCAGCAAATTGGCGCTGGTTACTATGTGGTCGGCGCGGATGAAAAATTCGGGAAGCAGATACGGGCGGCGGTAGACCCGGTCCAGGGCCAGCACGGTCGGGTCGAGGATGAGCTGCCCGCCCGTGCGGTCGGCCAGGGCGCGGGCGGCGGCATAAATGAAGCACTGGTTGCCGAGCCCGCCGTACACGCGGGCGGTGATGTGAGGTTTGGCCATGGCAAACTTGTGGGGTATTTAGGCCAGCGAATCCGGGCTCATGGGGACAGGATACTGCAGGCAGGCTGCCGGGAACGAAGCGGTTCCAGGCGGCCATCACATTGCCGCGAAACTTGCTCACGTGGGTTGGAAAGTGGTGATGGGCTTTTTCCCATACACCTTGCCGGCCGCCAGGCTTAGTGCCAGGATGATCCAGAACCACTTGGCGATTTCCGAATTGAGGGACATGCTGGCAAGGAAGCACAACATGAACCAGAGAAACACCACTTTCCCCAATCCCTCGGTGCGTGCCCGCCAGGCGGCCTGGAAAGTTTGATAATAAAAACAAAGGAACAGGGAAAGGCCGAGAAATCCGGAGCCAAGAAGGACGGATAAAAACAAATTGTGCGTGCCGCGCTGCACTTTCCCGGTGCGTGCGCCAAGGCTGAATTGATGCATGCGGTAGCCGTAGCCGTAAATCGGGGATTCCTTGGCGAGCTGCCACGTCTGCTCCCAAATCGCGGTGCGGCCGGACGTTTCACCTTTTTCAAAAAACGCCGTCATACGGGCCCTTAAAAGAGGAGTGCTCATGGTTGTCCCTATTATTGCGGCAAGGAGGAAGCACACATAAAAGGCGTATTTTACCTTGACAGTCAGTATTTTGGCCGTAAAAACAATGCACATAACCGCACCTGTGATGGCAATAAATCCGCCGCGGGATGCAGTTTTGAGGATGGCATAAAAACCGATGGCTGACCCGAGAAGGGCGAGCACGCGATATTTTAGTTTGGTAGGCACCAGGTTCAACCCATGGATAAGTCCCACCAACACGCTGATGGCAAAATAACAGGCGGCAAAGTTTTCATCGGTGCTGAGCACTGCGATTCGTTCAAAGGTTTCCTTGCCAACAACTTCGGCATCAACGCGCGTGTAGGCCCCACCAAGTTCAAATACTTGGAAGATCACATAAATCAATGAAGATAGATAAATGACAAAAATAATTCGCCCAAAGCGTTTGTTAATGGCAAGGTTGTAGGTTGCCAGCATGAGAACGCCCATAAGCGCGGGGCGAACAAACTCGTTGATAGATTGAAAGGTCAGGGGAAAGCTAACGATGTCAATGAGCATGCCGATGCTGATGTACAAGAAGAAAAATATAAACGATTTGGGGAATACACCAAAAAATAGCTTGGGAAACGCCAGTGCTAGGATGAAGAAGCACCCCCCGACCCATTTGGTGATGGCGAACCCAGCGAACGTCGTCATTTGCTCAAAGGGGAGGATCAGGATGACGGCATAAAAAATCAGCTCCGGGATCAGGACCGGCGTTTTGGGCTGGGCTGCGGGTGCGGTGGCAGGAGCCCGGCGCGGCAAGTTGTATTCAAATGAGGGCATGGATGTGGCTGAAGGCTGCGGTTTGTTTAGGGGAGGCTGGGGGGCGCGGGGCGGATGCGGCGGCGCGCCATGGCCAGAACGGTTTGGATGCACTGGTACTTGGTTCGCAGGTCGCCGCCAAGGAAGGCGCGGACCAGCAGGGGAAGGTTCAGGCGCCCTTCCTCCATCATGTCCTTTGTCGCTTTGTAAAGGGCGCGGGATGCCGCAATCTTCCGCATGGCGAGTTCCCGTTTTTCTTCCGGTGAAAGGGCGGAGATGAACTCGTCAATGTACGCATGGCTGAACGCGCACATCTTCTGCCGTTGGTTTCGGGAAATCTGGCCGCCGTGCAGGCGGTAGATGCCGAGCCGGCGGGGGATGTAAAGGATATTACCGACCCGGCTTAGCTTCAGCCAGGTGGGGTGGTCAACGAACACCGTCCCTTCCGGTTGCCAGAAGCCGCCGATTTTCAGCAGCGCCTCCCGTGGCGCCATCACCGTCAGGGCCGGAATGACGTTTCGGATCAGCAAATACGACGTGTTGGGGAATGTGATTGGTTTGCGGCTGTACCGTCGCTCGGCACCCAGAAGCCGGTCGCCCATCTTCTTCTCGTAGTTCCCCCACGTCATGGCTAGGGATGGCGACGCATGGAACGGCACTTGGATCTCAAGCTTGTTTTTGGGCCAATAGTCGTCCCCTTCCAAGACGGCAATCAACTCACCTCGTGCCATGCCCAACGCCATGTTATACGATTCATGCAACTTTTCGGGCCCGCCGCGGACGGGCTTCTGGATGACGCGGATGCGCGGGTCGCGGTAGCTTTGGGCGATTTCGAGCGTACGGTCTGGAGAGCAGTCATCAACAATGATCTGCTCCCACTTCCCGTAGGTCTGCCCCAGCACGCTCTCGATGCATTCGCCAATGTAGGCATCATGCTTGTAGGTCGGCGTGATGATGGTGACAAGAGGATGATACATAATGGAGTGAGGTGCCAATGGGGTGAAGAACCGGGATCGTCGATTCAGGCCTTTCCAGCCGCTACGGGAAACGAGAGAACGTTCGATTCCTTCAGATTGATTTTTGCGTGTGTGGGCAAGAGTCTTGCGAACGCTGCAGGGACGCAATCCGGTCTAGAAAAGAATGCAGAAGGCTTTCATCGAGTGGTAGCGTCATTTCATGACGGCAAGAGTTGACTTTTTCAAACGGAAGATTCCACCATTCGCTGCGGACCAGTTTTTCGACGATGGGTTGTGAAAACCGCATTTTGATTACCTTGGCGGGGTTTCCCGCGACGATGGCATAATCGGGGACATCCTTTGTCACGACTGCACCCGCCGCGATGACGGCGCCGTTGCCGATCCGCCGGCATCCGGGGCAGACGATGGCGTTTGCCCCGAGCCAGACGTCATGGCCAACAAACAAGTCATGGCGAAGAACGTTTTCCCGTCCCTCTTTATCGGTGTAGAAATAAGGATGTGTTGAAATGGTGAGATAGGGGTGATTTGCGTTGAACATCTGAACCCCGGGCCCTATGGAGGTGTACCTTCCGATAAAAGTGCGGGGGCGTAATGCAAAAATTACATCAAGAGTTCCATACGAGTAACTACCCAGCGTGATGTTTCGTTTTTCAAAAAGTAACATCCGTAGCGTGTATGATGTATAAATCCCTCCTTCGCAGTGGATAATGAATTCAAAAAGTTTGCGCTTGACAAACCCAGTGCCCAGTCTCCTGGGAACAATGGCCAACAAGGGGGCCATCTGGGACGATTTTAATTCGTCTTTATGATAATATGGGAATGCAGTCATAGCCGTCAATGCCATATTCCAATTTCAGTTGTTGGGAGGCGGAATGAAGCCGGGACGTTGGCCGGCTCGTCTTTATAGCAACCTGCAAAGACAAGCACGATTGGCGTCTCATTTTTTGGAATTTGGGTCAAGCGGTAAAATTCTTTGTCGGCGGCGGGGGTGCGTACATACATTTTGCAGCAGCTTGCGATTTTGAGCGAATGGAGACCCAGAATGAACTGCATGGCGACCATGCCGCCATCGATATACATCTGGTAACGTTCGAAAACCCCGTCAAAATGGCTGAAAAGAGAGGTTACGACAAAGAGGCGGTTGGCACCGTGTGCCCAGCCCTGGTTTCCAAACTGGTTTTCCAGCACGGCATGGATGACGTCTTTGTCCGCGAAGATGTGGATTCGACATGCCTGTCGGTTGCAGGCGGTTGGGGCGGATTGGGCAAACCGGATAGCCTTGAAGACATCTTCGTTGGGGATATCCCGGGTATCAAAATCTCTAACGCTGCACCGACTGGCGACGAATGCGAAAGCCTGTTCATAGCAGTTGGCGAGGGCCATCGGATCGTATGATTTGGTGCCGCCGTTTAGATCCTCGGATGACAGTCCACTGGCCTTTAGGAGGTTGGTTATATTGTGTTGCAATGCTTCATTTCTTCCGGCATAAACATTGTTGGCGTACTGATGCAGCACGCCGAGGGCGAGGCGCGAATATTGATCCACGCCATAGTCCCTGATGTATCTTTCCGTCATCTCCAGAAGCATTGCCGACTTTTCTTTCCCAAAGCCTGCCTTGGGGGTGGCGGCGGACATCCCTTTTTCGAGCGAGTGAATGAGAAGCATCATGTTGGCCCGGCGCTTTTGCAATCTGTCGCCCGCACGATCCCGCAAAAAGGTGCGTGACCATTTGCAATAGCTGACGAAGTCCGACAAATAGGCTGTGGAAAGATGGTAAAACGCCTGAATGCCGAGGATCAGTTTTTTGATGGCGCGAATCATTATTGCTGCAATTCCATAATATCGCAATTAATCATAGAGAGTTTTTCTTTCCGAATTATCAGGTTACAAAGCGGGCGAGCACGTTGGTTTTAAGATCTTCAAGAAATGCGGCCTTGTATGTCTTCAACGCTTCCACTCGGCCAGGCATTTCCGAACGAATGCGGGGCAATTCATAGAGGGCGTGTTGTAGATTGGCAATGACCGTGGTCGTGCTTTCAGATGTCAATTCTGCACCGTACGGATAGCGAAGTTCATCTCTGAAAAGACCCCGGAATTTGCGACTATAAGCTAGAGGATAGACGGGGACTCCTGATGAATAGGCTGCAATGCAGCAATGCATGCGGGCACCAATAAGCATATCCAGACCAGAAACGTAGGATTTTGCTTCGGTCGGGGTATAGAAGAAGGGGGCTACTGAACACTCGGGAATCTCACGTTGAATCGCCTTGCACACTCGGTAGTCGTCACCTAGATCATAGAAGGGCCCTTGGACATCATGGCCGAGCAATTCGATTTGGAGGCCAGGGCGTGTGAGGCTTTTAATTATGGTTAGAATCAAGTCTTTGAAACTGCATTTCAAACCGAACTCATTATTTCCGGTATAGCCGTTGTTCCAAAGCAGCCCCGATGGATTGACGCCAATCCTTTTAATTCCCGAAGCGCTTGTTTTCGCCGGAACATAACCCATGTGAAAGGCCATGTCAATGGTACTTCTGATTTTTATTTCTTCCGTAAAGCGGAGGGCTTCCTGCCGGCTTAACGGATCGCGAACAAAGATACAACTTGCATAAGAAAGAGACGCTGCGGCGATTTTTCGGGACTCTTCGCTTGTGAACGGGCCTATAGTCTGTGGCATAAATATCAGGGGCTTTTGCTTTTTCATAATATGCCGATGAAACGCAAAAATACCACGTAATCTTGGCAGTCCATAGATATCGCTGAAACTGTCGCCCCCCGCCAAATCCAGGAACAGGTCACAGGACTCGATGGTCTTCCCAAAATCGATTAGGGGCGCCCAACTCTTTTGGGTCAGCAAGATTTTCGCCTTACTGCGGATGGAGATGATGGGGGGGACGATGGCAATACTCGTTCTGCTCAGTTCGGGATAAAACTCAAGGGCCATCTTGGAATGATGGTCGAACAAAATGTATTCAAGTTTCAGATCCGCGGACTGTGCCGCGGCTTCCAGCAGTTGGATCGCCGAATAGCAAAGGGCATTACAGCCCATGTTGTTGCTGTTCAGGGATGCGTTCAATAGTCCACATTTGAGTTGCCGCATGGCACACGGGCCCTTTATCAAGTTATCGCGGTTGTCGCACAGAGGGGAAGATGATGCCAAAGAAATAGATGGAGTAGTCAATTGAGGATCCGGTGCCTGATGACACTGGCCAGATCCTTCAGTTTCCGTAACCACAGGATGCATGTTTTCAACGTTTTCGTAATGGGTGGATGCTTTGAAATGAAAAGGTAAAAAGACACCTTGAATGGCATCACGCTACGGAGATGCATGACATCGGAAAATCTTTGCAGTTCCTGCGTGCCAAACAAGGTGCATAGCCAACACAATTCATAGTGCCCAATTTTTTTGTAGTACCGCATGAATGAGGGATCGTTACGGTGGGCGTCAAGCTCCTTTGCCAGCAAGAGATTATGGACGCCAATGCCGAACGGTGATGATTTGGGCCGGGTTGTTTGACCGCTGACATTGGTGTCATACATGGCACAGCATGTGGGGGAACATGCGATTGGATATCCGGCGAGCGCAACTTTCATCCATAGTTCGGCATCTTCCCAAAATCTGACACCCGGCGTGAACCCTCCCAATTGGGTAAAGGTTTGGGTACGCATCACGACGCTGGAGGTGTGAAAAAAGGCCCGTTTGGCATATTCCTTGAAAAAATCCACCACGCGCCGTCTTCCGCTGATGGCACCGGCCATCCAAATTTTGCCGTGGTCGACTGCATAATAACCGGTGGCGTACAACCCGGCCCCGGGAAACTCGTCGATCAATCTTTTGATTTCTGCCAAAAACTCAGGCGTCCATTGATCGTCGCCATCCAAGAATGCAACATAGTCGGACTTGGCATGGGCGACGCCGGTATTGCGGGCAACGCTGACTCCTTGGTTGGCCTGGTTGACCAACCGGATGCGCGGATCCTGCGCGGCGTAGGTTTCGACGATTTTCTCGCTGCCGTCACTGGATCCATCGTTGACCACAATCACCTCGAAATCAGAAAGGCTTTGGGCCAAGACGGATTCGAGGGTGCGTTGAATGGTGTGTGCTTTGTTGTAGAGAGGGATGATGACGGAAAACATGGAGCCTCTGTGATGTTGCCGGCGAGAAGAACGGGCCACTGGCATTCGGATGCGGTTTCACGTTAGCGCCCGGGTCAAGAATTGTACTGCTTCCGCATTCCAGCCATCTAGCCTGGTTTTGGCGGCGCTCCAGTCGATATCACGTTTAAGCAATTCTTTGATTTTTAACTCATTGTATTCTGGCAAAAAGCGATCTTGCAAGTTTAGGCGGGTCAGCAGCGACATCACCCTTTCGTTCCGCCGCGACATACCCCCAGGAAGGGATACTGAAATAAACGGCTTGTTGAATAAAATACTGAACACCGTACCGTGGAAAGAATTGGTGACCACAAAGGGCGCGTGGCAGATATACCCCAGCCATTTTTCCGGACCAGGGAAACACGAAGAAAAATTTCTTTTCAACAAGGAGAAGCTGTAAGGGATGGTAATTCCGGTTCCCAAGTACTTGGCGACAAACAATTCAATTTTTTGAATGGATTCCCCTGACAACAAGTTATACGCGAAAATGTTTTTATGATTTCCGGCTTTTATGGACATTTTTTCATAGGCTTCCTTGGCAACAAGCAATGTTGGGTCGGGGAGCCAGTGAACATTCATCTTTAATTCCGATTGAAGCTTTCGTTGGGTCGTTTCCTCGCGCATGCTGATGGCATCGAGTCGTCTGATTTTTTCAAAAAACTCTTGGTCAAAGGCCGGGTCAAGCCAGGCGCTGCCAAAACTTGCCGCATATGCGATTCTTTTTATATTCGAACCGCCAAAGTCGAGGAAATACGCATCATCAAGATGGTTCCCAGTAAGGTCTGGATTCCAGATTTGGTCACTGCCGGCGATGTAAGCGTCACATTTAGGCGGATCTTTTCGAAGTTCTTCCCACGTATGATAAACGCGGGGAGTCAATACTAGGTTGGCGCTCCGGAATCTGTCGAATTGTTTTTGCTTGAGGAGACCGACTATGTCATGATAGATGTAACTTATTTTTGTCGGGAGGCGGAGCCTGTACTGTTCCGTCAGGTATCGGGGCCGGTAATCAATGACTTCAACTTCATGGCCCAAGGATGAGAGTGCCCGATAAGTTCCGTACGTCTGAAGGACGGCTCCATAATTGTTTGCACAATGGAATGTAATGATGCCGATTTTCATTTTTGCGTTTATGTGAGTCTGGCTGAAGTATGCATGTATGGGTTATAGCTTGTTGGATTCGAACGTATCAACGAATGATGAGCCTGAATAGCCGGCGCTTGGCAAATCCCCAACTGCGTCGCCAAAAGGTGGTGCCAGAACTGAGGTGATACTTTCGGCAGAGTTGGGAGAGAGAGAGAGCAGCGACATCTTGATAGAAATATTTGCGCTCGGGGGGGCGCCTGCTGGGATGAGCGAGCATGGGGTTGCCGGCGATGGCGGTCGCAAGGTCTGCTTGACCGAGGAAAAGCGTGGAGCGACACGCGTCAAGCCATATTTGCCCTTGGGGAGTGTTGACGAGAACGAGGGAGGTGCCCTTGTCATCACGGTCATATTCTGGGTATTTTTGGCCAACTCCCCAAAAGTCGGCAATGGTCAGGTCTCCAACGCGGGGAAGTGTGGCGAATTTACATTTATAACATGCGGGACGGAGTGAATAATCCCTGAGAAAGGAACACATGTATGGATTGTTGAATATACCATCAAGCCTCGTTGATCCGTCAGGAAACACCAACTTTAGGCAAAACCCTTTCCATCCAGTGCATTTTTCACGGAAGACAAGCTGGCTAACTTTTTTTGTCTCTTGGCAGAGATAGCGACTGAGCCACTTGGGAGAAGGGACACCGTGGCAAACCAAATCGCAGGTGTAGAGGGTTGGGTAGTGACGTCCCAAAAAACGATAAAGCGCGGCGACTTGGCAAGGAGTGCCAGAGAAAAGCAGTGGACGATTCTTCGTTAATTCTTCTTGAATGCGTTGATACAGGAATATTGATATCTCGCTTTGGACATATTTGCTGCCCCGAAGCCTTACGAGATCGGCGGAATTATCGATCATGATGTGCGAGACATTAAGTCCATTGTTGAATGCAGCACCGATGACCAAGCCGCCTTGCTTCAAGATCACTTCCGCAATAGCTGAAAATACTCCTCCAGAGGAACTTTGATTGCGTATTTCGTGGTTGAGATTCCAAGCGGCAAACACTGGAGGCTGTGCGGCAGATTTTGGCTTTTCTCTTCTGTGGGTTGGCAATGCCGAGGATGGAGAAGGATTGAGCCAAGGACAGGCGTTGCGGCAACGGCCACAATCTGTGCATGCTAGGCCATTGATCTGCGGATAGACAAATCCTTCTGGATCAGGAACCATGCTGATACATTGTTGTGGACAGGTGGCGGCACAGGCAGCGCAGCCACAGCATTCCTGGGGATGCGTAAAATCAATTCGGTTCATGTAGGACTCTTGTGATTAAACCGTGATAAAAAAGCTGCGAAATTTGCTGATTATTTTTTGTTTTGATTGAAGAAAATAGGCGCGTTCGGACGCCGTAAGGGCAACCAACCAACCGAAAATAGCAATCGTGACAGAGCTGTGCAGAATGCAAAGCGCCAAACGCAAAAGCGAAGGTGGGAAAAAAAGGCATGGGATTGCCGCCATTGCGGTTGCTGGCATCGCAACTGACAAACACCGACTCAAAACTCCGGTAGCCCATCGTTGAGTTGAGAGACCAAGAAGACGCTGTCCCCAATAGATTCGAGCAATGCTGCCGCATGCATTGGTGATCAGAATGGCGGCCACGGCTGTAGCGGGAACATGAAACAACTTTAGCAATAGATAGCCCAAAGGGAAAGTAAAAATAAGAATGGTACCGATAGTCGCCTGATAGATTGCAATTTTTCCGTTGGCATTTATTGCCAAGGCATGGCCAATGGTGAGCGTATCGACGAGAAACGCCATAAGTATGATTTGGCAGAAAAGGGAGGTATGTGGTGGTGGCGATTTGAGCCAGAGAGTCAGAATGAAGTTTGCTTCAAAAAAAAGTGGGATGACAAAAAACATGGCAAGGAGTGTTCCGAATTTGGACGTGCGCAAGCTTAACTCGAAGAGTCGCTCATGCTCTCCGCGTCCAGATGAAACGATGATTTCTGGTGATGTTGCGGTGTTTACGGATTGAGTAAAGCTTAAAGCCTGAGTGGAAAGCTGGTTGGCGATACCGTATGCAGCATTTGCCTTGGGGCCGTGGAAAAGGTTGAGTAGAATGGCCGTACCTTGGCCTCGGAATAAGCCTCCAAGGCTACCAATAAGATTCCATGTGGCGAAGCTTAAAAGCTTACGTGCGCGATCATAGTCGAACCAATAGCGTTTTATGAGTTGACATTCCGGAAAGATGATTACAGCCCGAATGCTTCGTGTTATGGTAATGAGGGAAGAGATGCATACCATGCCAGCCGCATAAAAAACAAGACGATCACCGGGCATTCGAGTTAGCACGTAGGCGAGTATGAATGTGAGAACGCTCATGAATATTCCCCACATGGCGGTTTCCGTGATTCGTTGTTTGGCCGCAAACATGGCGAGAAAAGGGCAGCAACTCATCACGATGAAGGTGGAGATAAGTGAAAAACGAAAAACCAAGACGCAGGAGTGTACTCTCTCTGGCGGGATGGTAAGAACGTTGTGAATGCAGTATTCCCCGACAGGCCATCCAAAAAAGACAAGAATGGCGGGAAGCATGATATGAACAGTAACGGCCGTGTTGAACCATTTGTTAACTTCAACCGAATCACCTTTGCCGATTGCGAAGGCTAAGTGACGAATAGCACTTGAGGCAAGGGCGCTATTGAAGAAAGAGACAAAAACAATGAGGGATCCGACAATGGCGTAAAGTCCGAAGTCGCTTTGGCCCAGCGCGTTGAGTATCCATCGGCTAGAAAAAAGAGCAAGCCCAGCCCCCAGAATGCACTGAGTGTAGGAGGCCATGCTGTTGATGATGATGCGCTGGGAGGGAGTCACGAGCGAAAGGAAACGGATGCCGGTGCGAAGTGGACATTCGTCGGCGGTTGTTTGTCCCCAGCGCAGATAAAGCAGAAAAACTTCATCTGGGGAGACGTGACGTTTTGGAAGAGAGTGAGGTTAAATTTGTGGTTTACAACAAGGCGGAAGATGCATTCGCCGTGCTGGCTTTTGCTCATGGAGGCCGCGAGCTGGCGCACGTTGGCGGCGGTGATCCAGCCTTGATCGAAGGCAATCTCCTCGAGGCAGGCGACCGTAGGTGTGGGGGGATCGGCATCCTGATCTCGGCGAGGGCGTCGGAAAAGAGGCGCGATTACCCTTCCGGATGGCGGGTCACAAATTTGGCGAGGGCGTCCCGCCAGTGCGGCATGGGGGGGAGGTTGTGGAGGCGCAGGGCACGCTTATCGAGGCGGGAGTTGGCTGGCCGGGGGGCGGGGCGGGGGAAGTCGGCGGTCGTGCAGGGGACCAGGCCGCGGGAAAGTCCTTTGAGCCGGAATATCTCCTGCGCGAAGCCGTGCCAAGTCGTCTCGCCTTCACAGGAGGCGTGAAAGGTTCCGGCCAAGGGGAGGTCGAGCAGGCGGGCGAGCAAAGTGGCCAAGGCTTCGGTGCTGGTCGGATTGCCAATCTGGTCGTCCACAACCTTCAGTGGCGCGCCGTCCTGGGCGCCGAGCTTGAGCATGGCATGATAGAAGCTTGGGCCGCCGGGGCCGTAGAGCCAGGCAGTGCGGATGATGGCATGGTCTGGGCAATGGGTGCGGATTGCCTCTTCCCCAGCCCATTTGCTGGCGCCGTAAACAGTTTGAGGGTTCGGCGGATCCCATTCATGATAGGGGCGCTCCAGTGCGCCGTCGAAAACGTAGTCAGTGGAGATGGCGAGGAGGCGGGCGCGGTGCCGGTGGCAGGCAATGGCGACATTGGCGGAACCACAGGCGTTGACGGCGAAGGCGCGATCCGCGTCGGTCTCGCAAGCGTCAACGGCGGTCATGGCGGCGGCATGGATGACCGCGGTTGGATGGAAAGCGGCAATGGCTGCGGCGATGCTGGCGAGGCGGGTGATGTCCACTTCCGGCAGATCGGCGATTGCGAGTTGATGGTGGCCAAGGGTGCGTTGCAAGGTGCGGCCGAGCATGCCATTGCCGCCGGTGAGAAGAATCTTCATGATTGTGGCCTGTCGAAGCGGGAAATGAGCTCGTCAATCCGGTTGCTGGAGAGAAGCGGGATGAGTGGCTTGATCCAAGGTCATCTGGGTAAATTTCTGGCCGAAGGAGCCGGTGCCGCCAGTGACGAGGATGGAGCTGTTGGTGAGCATGACGGGCGTTCCTGCTGGTTGGGCGTGGTTCAGAAAAGGGGGAGGTCAAGTTGCGGGCGGGTGGCGAGGGTGCCGAATTTCTGGTCTTTCGCGGAGAGGATGGGCGTTGTGCCTGGGGGGATGGGCCAGGCGATGGCGATTTGAGGGTCGTTCCAAGCTATGCCGCGCTCTTCCTCGGGTGCGTAATAGTCGGAGCATTTGTAGAGGAATTCCGCAACTTCGCTGAGGACATGGAAGCCGTGGGCGAAGCCTTTGGGGATGAACATGGAGCGCCGGTTTTCCGCGGTGAGCATGGCCCCGGTCCATTTTCCGAAGGTGGGGCTGCCGCGGCGGACGTCCACGGCCACGTCGAAGACCTCGCCCCGGATGACGCGGACCAGCTTGTCCTGGGGGCGGCCAAGCTGGTAGTGGAGGCCGCGCAGGACGTTGCGGGAGGAGAGGGAATGGTTGTCCTGGACGAATTCGCAGTGGATGCCAATGGTGGCGAAATCGCGGCGGCTATAGGTTTCCATGAAGAAGCCGCGGGCGTCGCCGAAGACGCGAGGTTCCAGGATGCAGATTCCAGGGAGGTCGGTTTCTTGCCGGAGAGGTGGTGGCATGGCTAGACCTTTTGGGGGGGCCGCGAGGTGGGCTTTTGGGTGTGGCACCGGGGACGGTGGGACCTGCCGTCCAGGCAACCTTCGCGGGCGGGGGTTCTGCCGGCCATTTTTTGTCCACAGCGCCGCGAGAGCGGCACGGGCGGCCAGAGGCAGCAGCGAAGCGTCAAATCACACGAAAATTTTCACCACAACGGCACGACGGGCACGGGGGCCGAGCGCCGGTTTCATTTAGTGGGAATCCGTGGAATCCGTGGCTGGCGGTTGGGAATTGGGGGACGGGGGGGTTATCCACGAATTTCACGAATGGGCACGAATGGTTTTGCACCGCGGAGGCGCGGAGGGCGCAGAGAAAATCACCGGGAGCGGTTCATGAATGGATCAGGTTGAGGTTCGGGCTGGTCAGCGGATCGTCAGCGGAAGTCAGCGGTTGAAAAGATTTCACCACACCGGCACGACGGCACGAAGTCCGAACGCCGGTTTCATTTAGTGGGAATCCGTGGAATCCGTGGCTGGCGGTTGGCGGGTTGGAAGGTTTTGGCGCTGGAACGCGTTACGGGGAATGGAAAACCAACTGCCGCACTGCGTCGGCACACGCTGAGAGCTCGGTGCCCAAGGTGCCCATCATGTCGTCATAGAGTTGTTTGATGTCCTGGGGGAGATAATCATGGACAATCCGGTTGCGGACATCGCGCATTTGAAACCAGAGTTCAACCGAGGACACCAGCCCCAATTTCTCCATTCGGTTGAGCTGGTCGCGGAGCGTTTCGGATTCCTCCGCGAACTGCAAGCGCTCATAAGCGCGGAAGAATTTCAGGCAAAGTTCGACGGCGCGGAGAAAGCGGTCGCTCAGGGCGTCGTAGGGTTCCGCCTCGTCCGGGGAATAGAGGTGACGTTCATCGTAGGGGTGGAGCTTGCGGATGGAGGCCTGGACCAGCGCAATGGCGGCGAGCATTTTTTCCCGCGCTTTTCCGGTGATTTCAACCTGTTCCCGGGTGGTCATTGGATTTTCACCGCCCCTTGTTGAATGAGTTGCAAAAATGGCCGTTGCTGAGGCGGAACATGTTCCGGATTGACCACGAGAACGTCGATTTTTTCATCACAGAGCATCCGGAAGCGGATGGTGATGTCCTGGGACAGGCGATAAGCTGAAGGCGCGCGGGAAAAAACCAGCAAGTCGATGTCCCCGCCTTTTTTTGCCGGATCCGTCCGTGACCCATACAGATAGGCTTCGCCGTCGAGGCCTTGGAGGGCATGGGCGAGGGCTTTTTTCTCTTCATCCCGGAGGCGTGGCGGTGGCATGGCGAAATCTTTGTCCGCGAATGGGGGACGGGGGAGGGGGGAGGGGGAAGGGGGAATGCTGAATGGCGAATGCTGAATGCTGAATGGGGAATGGGGAATGGCGAATGGCGAATGGCGAAGGGCGAAGGGCGAAGGGCGAAGGGCGAAGGGCGAAGGGCGAAGGGCGAAGGGCGAAGGGCGAAGGGCGAAGGGCGATTTTCGAATGGGGGCAGGGGGATTTGCCCACGAAACACACGAAAGATTTCACCACAACGGCACGAAGGGCACGTTGCACGAATGGGCACGAAAATTTGGGGAGGCGGGGGAGCCCGCTTACTGACGTGCGCGGTTCTGGGACCTGCCGTCCAGGCGGGGACCTGCCGTCCAGGCGGGTTTTTCTATTGCCTTACCGTCTCACGGCCCTGCTGTCCTACCGGCATGCGGCGGGGAGCGTCCGAGGACGGGGAGGGCGATGTCGCGGACCAGGTGGCCGGGGACTTCGGCGGCGGGCAGCGGGGGGCGTCCCAGGCGCCGGCGGACGGCACGCACAAACGTCGGCATGCCAAAGGCGCGCGACCGGGCTTGGTAAAGTGCCAGTTGTGTGAGCGCCTTTTGGGATGCGTATCCGCGTTCCGGCAAGGCCAGGTGGAGCACAGCGGCCATGTCCAGCGCCTCTCCGATTTCTGGATTGGAGATGGTGTGGCTGTGGCGCAGCCCACCCCAAAGTTTGTTCAGGGCCGGTGGATAGAACGCGAGTTCATAGCCGAGCTGGATTTTTTCCCGTGGGGTCATGCGAGATCTCCCCGCCAAAGCGTGATATCGGTCTGTAGGTTCTGGAGATTTTCCAATAGCATGGGATCGTTTTTGAAAGCGGTGGGCAGGCGTGTCACGGCTTGCCGCACGTCTTCCCATGAGCACCCGGATTGTTTGAGGATGAACTGGATGTCGGAACGGTCGGATTCATCGTAGCGGATTAATTTACTTGCGACCAGGTCGGGAACCGATCCGGTCTTGACCGTCAGGCGCGTTCCGGTCCAAAGAATCAGGTCGGTGGTTGGGGATGGGGGGGGGAGGCACAGCCGCAGCGGACCAATCCATTCGAGGCGCTCCCGGGTGTCGCCTTCCTGTGGGTTGAGGGGAAGGCCAATGCGTTCGGCGGCTTGCCGCAGGTCTCCCATGTCGGCAATGGAATGGGGGCCGGCGACATCAATGTCGAGGCTCATGCGCTCCGGCTCGCCTAGCAGTATAAAGGCGGCGCTTCCATAGATGTGCAGACAGGTTGGCGCCGACAGGGCGGCGTCAAGGCGTTCCAGCACGGCAATCAGGGAGGCGTAATTCATGTGGGAAAGGTGGAATGGGCGAGGAGGAGACGGGGGAAGGGGGAAGGGGGGAAGGGCGAATGCTGAAGGCTGAATGCTGAATGCTGAATGGCGAATGGCGAAGGGCGAAGGGCGAATGCTGAATGCCGAATGCTGAATGGCGAATGGCGAATGCCGATTTTCGAATGGGGGGAGGGGGGATTTGCCCACGAAACACACGAAATTTTTTACCACACCGGCACGACGGCACGAAGTCCGAACGCCGGTTTCATGTAGTGGGAATCCGTGGAATCCGTGGCTGGCGGTTGGGAATTGGGGGACGGGGGGTTATCCACGAATTTCACGAATGGGCAGGAATGGTTTTTTCGCCGCGGCGGCGCTATTTCCTGGCGGCGGCGGGGGTGGCGAGGAGATGGGTGAGGTATTTGCCGTAGGGGCTTTTGCCCAGGGCGCTGGCGGCCTGGCGCAGGTCGGTGGCGGTGATCCAGTGTTGGTCGAAGGCGATTTCTTCGAGGCAGGCGACCTTGAGGCCTTGGCGTTCCTCGATGGCTTCGATGAAGTTGGTGGCCTGGACGAGGCTCTGGTGGGTGCCGGTGTCGAGCCAGGCGAGGCCGCGGCCGAGGCGTTCGACGGCGAGTTCGCCGCGGTCGAGGTAGAGGCGGTTGAGGTCGGTGATCTCGAGTTCGCCGCGGGGGCTGGGGTTGAGGGCGGCGGCGAGGTCGCAGACCTTGGCGTCGTAGAAGTAGAGGCCGGGGATGGCGAAGTGGCTTTTGGGGTGGGCGGGCTTTTCTTCGAGGCTGATGGCCTTGCCGGTCTGGGGGTTGAATTCGACGACGCCGTAGCGTTCGGGGTCGCGGACGGGATAGGCGAAGATTTTGGCGCCGCTGGTGAGGGTGGCGGCCTGGCGGACGACCGGGGTGAAGCCTTGGCCGTAGAAGATGTTGTCGCCGAGGATGAGGGCGGCGGGGGCGCCGTTGAGGAAGTCGCGGCCGATGATGAAGGCCTGGGCGAGGCCCTCGGGGCGGGGCTGTTCGGCGTAGGCGAGGCGGATTCCCCATTGGGAGCCGTCGCCGAGGAGGCGTTGGAAGAGGGGGAGGTCGTGGGGGGTGGAGATGAGGAGGATTTCGCGGAGGCCCGCCAGCATGAGGACGCTGAGGGGGTAGTAGATCATCGGCTTGTCATAGACGGGGAGGAGCTGCTTGCTGATGACCTTGGTGATGGGGTGGAGGCGGGTGCCGGCGCCGCCGGCGAGGATGATGCCTTTCATGGGATGGCCTTTTTTTTGTCCGCGAAATTCCACAAAAAAATTCAACCGCTAATCTTCACTAAAAATCATGAGCCATCGAACAAATGTGTAAACCGCCAACGATCGCTAACTGTTCGCTAATGGGGTCAACGGCGGGGGCTGGCGGCGGCCAGGGCCTGGAGGCCGGCGTGGAGGGAGTGCCGGGGTTCGAAGGCGAGGGTGGCGCGGATGCGGGTGATGTCGGCGAGGGAGTGGCGGATGTCGCCGGGGCGGGCGGGCTGGAAGTTGGGGGTGGGGTTGGCGCCGAAGGCGTCGCCGAGGGCGGCGAGCAGTTCGAGCAGGGAGGTCGGCTGGCCGGTGCCGACGTTGAAGACCTCGCCGTGGCCGACGTTGGGGGAGTGCATGGCCAGGAGGTTGGCCTGGACGACGTCCTGGACGAAGACGAAGTCGCGGGTCTGGGCGCCGTCGCCGAAGATGGTTGGCGGCTGGCCAGTGGCGAGGGCGTCGGCGAACTTGGAGATGACGCCGGAATAGGGGGAGCGGGGATCCTGGCGCGGCCCGTAGACGTTGAAGTAGCGGAGGCTGACGGTCTCCAGGCCGTAGAGGGAGTGGAAGATGCGCAGGTAATGTTCGCCGGTGAGCTTGGCGACGGCATAGGGCGATTCCGGCTCGGGGAGCATGGTTTCGCGCTTGGGCAGTGCCGGGTTGTTGCCGTAGGCGGCGGCGGTGCTGGCAAAGAGGACGCGCTGGACGCCGGCGGCCCGGGCGGCCTGGAGGAGGTTGAAGGTGCCGGTGATGTTGATTTCGTGGTTGTCCTGGGGGCGGGCGACGGAGTCGAAGACGGAGACCAGGGCGGCTTCGTGATAGACGTAGCGCACGCCCTGCATTGCCGCCGCCAGTTTGGCGGGGTGGCGGAGGTCGCCCTGGACGAATTCGATGCGGTCGCGGAAGGGCGCCAGGTTCTCCAGGTGCCCGGAGGAGAGGTTGTCGAAGACGCGGACGCGTCCGCCCTGCGCCAGGATCGCTTCGGCGAGGTGCGAGCCGATGAAGCCGGCGCCACCGGTGATGAGGTGCCTGCCGTCCAGGCAGTCCTTCGCGGGGGGGGAGATGGGGTCTTGGGGCATGGGTGGTGGCGGTGGTTCAGCGGGGCCGGAAGAGGGGTGGGGGGGCGAAGGATTCGGTGACGGTGTCAAGCTTGCCCCAGCGGTTGACGGTGAGGTCGGTGAGGGCGAGGAGGAGGAAAAGGAGGGCGAGGGCGGCGAGGAGGAGGGTGGCGAGGAGGGTGAGCTGCTTGCGGCCAGGGCGGGGGAGGATGCCGCGGCGTTCGCGGCGGATGAGCTTGCGCCAGTGGAAACCGAGGGCGGTGGCGCCGGCGGCGGCGAGGAGGGCGAGGATGAGGCAGAGCTGGGCCATGGTGGGGAGGGCGGCGAGGGAATGGCGAGGAGATTGTCAAGAAAGGCGAATATTGAACGCCGAACGTCCAACAGCGAACGTCCAAGGCTGGGCGAGGGTCAGAGGGCGAGGCGGTGGCGGAAGTAGGCAATGGTCTGGGCGAGGCCGGTTTCGAGGGCGATGCGGGGTTCCCAGGCGAGGTGGGTGCGGGCCTTGGTGATGTCGGGCTGGCGGCGGCAGGGGTCGTCCTGGGGGAGTGGCTTGTGGACGATGGGGGATTGGGAGGCGGTGAGGCGGAGGATGGTTTCGGCGAGCTGGCGGATGGTGAATTCGCCGGGGTTGCCGAGGTTGACGGGGCCGGTGACTGCCGGGGGGGTGGCCATCAGGCGGACGAGGGCGTCAATGAGGTCGGTGACGTAGCAGAAGGAGCGGGTCTGGTCGCCGTTGCCGTAGAGGGTGATGGGTTCGCCCTTGAGGGCTTGGACAATGAAGTTGCTGACGACGCGGCCGTCGTTGGGGTGCATGCGGGGGCCGTAGGTGTTGAAGATGCGGGCGACCTTGATTTCGACGCCGCACTGGCGGTGGTAGTCGAAGAAGAGGGTTTCGGCGCAGCGCTTGCCCTCGTCGTAGCAGGAGCGGATGCCGATGGGGTTGACATTGCCCCAGTATTCTTCGCGCTGGGGGTGTTCGGCGGGGTCGCCGTAGACTTCGGAGGTGGAGGCCTGGAGGATTTTGGCTTGGACGCGCTTGGCGAGGCCGAGCATGTTGATGGCGCCGTGGACGTTGGTCTTGGTGGTCTGGACGGGGTCGAACTGGTAATGGAGGGGGGAGGCGGGGCAGGCGAGGTTGTAGATCTGGTCGACTTCGAGGTAGAGGGGGAAGGTGATGTCGTGGCGGATGAGTTCGAAGTCGGGGTTGGGGAGGAGGTGGGCGATGTTGCGTTTGTCGCCGGTGAAGAAGTTGTCGACGCAGAGGACTTCGTGGCCATCCTGGAGGAGGCGTTCGCAGAGGTGGGAGCCGAGGAAGCCGCCGCCGCCGGTTACGAGGATGCGTTGACGTGGGGAGGGCATGGGGGGAAGGGGGGAAGGGCGAATGCTGAATGCTGAATGCTGAATGGGGGCAGGGGGGATTTGCCCACGAAACACACGAAACAACACGAATGGTTTTGCACCGCGGAGGCGCGGAGGGCGCGGAGAAAATCACCGGGAGCGGTTCATGAATGGATCAGGCTGAGGTTCGAACCGGTCAGCGGAACGTCAGCGGAAGTTAGCGGTTTGGAATGTTTTTTTTCACCACAACGGCACGAAGGGCACGGGGGTATTTTCGATTGCCGATTGCCGATTTTCGATTTTCGAATGGGGGCGGGGGGGATTTGCCCACAGCGCCGCGAGAGCGGCACGGGCGGCCAGAGGCAGCAGCGAAGCGTCAAAACACACGAAATTTTTCACCACAACGGCAGGACGGCACTGAGGCGCCGAGGTGGCGGCGGGGGCTAAACTTGGAACTTGGAACTGGCGAACTTTCGCTGCTCTCCGCGCCTCCGCGGTGAAAAGAAACTGGAAACTGGGAGGCTTACTGACGGGTGCGGTTCTGAGGGGAAGGCGGCTTGGACGGCGGGGCTTCGCCGGCATCCTTGAGCTGAAAAGGGGCGGAGATCTGTTCCTGCATGGCTTTTTGGCGCACGGCCTTGACGGGATCAAGTTGTTGCAGCGACGCTTGGATCCAGGCGGCGTACTCATCCATGGTCAGATGGGGCGGCAACGGCTGCCGCGGCAATTGGGGCGCGGAGGAAAGGGTCATGGGCGGATGGCTTCGACTTTGGCTTTGACTTGGCGATAGATGGCTTCGGAGGCGTAGCGTTGGCAAAGCGGGTGAATTTCCCGCTCCATGTCCAAGTTGTTCAACCCGAAATTTTTCACCACAACGGCAGGACGGCACGAGGTCCGAGCGCCGGTTTCATTTAGGGAGAATCCGTGGAATCCGTGGCTGGCGGTTGGGAATTGGGGGACGGGGGGTTATCCACGAATTTCACGAATGGGCACGAATGTTTTTTTCACCGCGGAGGCGCGGAGGGCGCAGAGAAAATCACCGGGAGCGGTTCATGAATAGGTCAGGCTAAGGTTCGGGCTAGTTAGCGAATCGTTAGCGGAAGTCAGCGGTTGAAAAGATTTCACCACAACGGCACGACGCCACGAAGTCCGAGCGCCGATTTCATGTAGTGAGAATCCGTGGAATCCGTGGATGGAGGTTGGGAATTGGGGGACGGGGGGTTATCCACGAATTTCACGAATGGGCACGAATGGTTTTTTCACCGCGGCGGCGCCGAGGTGGCGGAAAGGGATTTCAGATGCTGCTGCCGCCGGCAGGCAGGGGGACACGCAGAAAGTGGGTGCGCTCAGCCGGCAACTTGGCCAGTTGCAGACGGATCAGGTGACGGTCAGGATCGTCGGCGATCCGGATGGGGCCCGGCGGAACCGGTTTTTGCCTATTCGCCATCGGCGGCGGCTTGGTTTTGCTTGCGTGCTTCGTCACGGGTCATCTCCAAAATGGGAATGGCTGCTATATCTTTCGGGCGGCCGGCGGCTTTTTTGCTGGCGATGATGTCGTCGAGGGCGGCGATGCGCAGGGGGTGTCCGTTGAAAGAAACGGCTTGGCTGTTGGCTTTCAGGGTGTTGAAGTCGCGGATGCCGGAAAGGGCAAAGAGGATGTCGATGACCAGTGGTTCGGTGCGGTGGACGAGGCGGTACATGTATTTGTCGTCCGGCATTTTCATTTCCAGGAACTGGCAGTTCATGTCTTGGGCTAGCCGCGCCAGTTTGCGGTAGTTTTCCGGGGTTGGTTCGACCAGGAAATCGATGTCGAGGGTGGTGACCGGCGCACCGTTGATGGCGGCGGCGGCATTGCCAATCATCACGGCGTCCAAGTGAATTTGGGCGAAGCGCCGGGCAATTTCCGCGAGATAGGGTTTTGCATTCATCGGGGCGGGGCGGGGGGAGGGGAAGGGGAATGCTGAATGCCGAATGCTGAATGGCGAATGGCGAATGGGGGCAGGGGGGATTTGCCCACAGCGCCGCGAGAGCGGCACGGGCGGCCAGAGGCAGCAGCGAAGCGTCAAAACACACGAAATTTTTCACCACAACGGCACGACGGCACGAAGTCCGAGCGAAGTTCAGCTTCTCATGAATAGGAACCGGCTGAGGTTCGGGCTAGTTAGCGAATCGTTAGCGGAAGTTAGCGGTTGAAAAGATTTCACCACAACGGCACGAGATCCGAGCGCCGGTTTCATGTAGTGGGAATCCGTGGCTGGCGGTTGGCGGGTTGGAAGGTGTTGCGCCGCGGCGGCGCGGCGGAATTTGGGCAGGCGCAGCCCGGTCGGTTATGCGCCCCGGGAGCTTGCCGACGGGGACGATGAAGGCATAAAGAATAATGCGGGGCGGGGCGGATGCAAGCGCATTTCCAAGGCAAGGCGGGGGATGCGCCGGTGTCCTGGTGGCGTCCGCGGGCGGAGTCAGCCGATGGGGGCGACGGCCGGGGCGGGTTCGGTGGCGGGGTGGGCGGGTTCGGTGGCGGGGCGTGGCTGGCGGCGATGGAAGGCGACCCAGAGGGTGGCGGCGAGGAAGATGAAGCCGAGGAAGACCAGGAGCCGGGCGAAGGCGTAGGTGCGGGTGTAGCTGGCGGGCAGTTGCAGCCGCCGGAGCTTGATTGCCGCGGCCACGTGCAGGCCGATGAAGCAGAGGGCGAGTCCGGCGAAATAGAGGCCCATGATGAGGCCCTTGAACCAGCCCAGCCATTGGAAGAGCAGGTAGAGCAGGACCAGCGTCGCCACGGGGAGGAGCTGCCACATCCGGGTTTTGGCGAAGGCCTCCGCCAGGGCCGTCTTCTGCTCGCCGGTGAGGCCGCGCACGGCCCGTTCCGACAAGACGCGGCTGGCGATCACGCAGGCAAAACAGACGAGCAATCCAGTCAACGACCAGCCGTCCATGGCAGTCTTCCTGTCGGGGGTGATGCTTGTTGTGGCGGCGGCCGGGGCGCCCTGCCGCGCTGGCCGTGGTGTACCATAGCGTGGGAAACGGGAACCCCCAATTTTCCCGCCTCGCCTCTTCCCGAGCTTTTTTTCACCGCGGCGGCTATGTTTCCAGTTTCACGGGAAGCGTCTTTCATTTCAGATAGGGCAGGTGGCGTGATGGCTGGAGTGCAACGGAAGGAAGTGGAAGCGGCCCTGGACACGTCGGGGGGTGCGGCTTTGGCGCTGCGGCTGGCGGACGGGAGTGTGCGGGAGGCTCGGCTGCCGCTGGAGTTGCGGTCGGGGGAGAGGGAGCTGGCAGTCTGGCTGCGGGCGGAGCTTGGGCGTGCCGGGGTGGCGGTGGGTGATGTCCGGCGTTGGACCGCGGGCACCGGCCCCGGCAGTTTTTCCGGGCTGCGGGTCGGCATTGCCTTGTTGAAGGGGGTTTGCGCCGGCTCGGGGGCTTGGCTGCGCGGCGTTCCTGGCAGTTTGGCGATGGCCCGGGCGGCGGCGGCGGGGTGGCCGGAGGCGCGGCGGATCCGGGTGTTGCATGACGCCCGGCAACGGCAGGTGATCGTCAGCCCGTTTTGCCGGGCGGGTGCGGGTGCTGATGGGCGCTGGGAGGCGGCTGGCGAGCCATGGGTGGCCGATCCGGCGGAGCTGGCGCCGGCGGCGGCCGACCTGCATGTCTGCCTGCGGGGCGGCTTGCCGGCGGGAGTGTTGCCGGTGGCGTTCCAGGAGGGGGGGCTGGTGGTGGAGCTGGCGGCGCTGCCGGTGCGGGAGCTGCTGGCGGAGCCGTGGGCGGCGGAGGGGGGCGCGGTGGCGGCGGCAGGCTGCGAGCCGGTGTACGTCCGGCCGCCGGTCTTCGTGGCGCCGCGGTGATTTCTTGCGGCTTCCGATTCCCACGCTGAAGCGTGAACTCCAGCGGGGGCGCTTTTCTCCTTGTCCCCCCAAGGGATCCGTCCGCGGAGACCGGAATGTCTGTGCCACGTTTCCCCGCGGGGGCCAGGGCAAGGGGGGCGGGGGGGGGGTCAGGTCTCCGCGGCGTCGGTGGCGGGGCTGGCGGCTTCCTCGGCGGTGGTGGCTTCGTCGGCACCGGCTGTCGCGGCGGGGGCCTTGCCAATGGAGGTTGGCAGGGTGGTGCTTTGGGCGAGGGTTTCGCGGATTTTGGCGAGGATGCGCTTCTGCAGCTCCTCGTCCTGCTGGAGGAGGTTTTTGGTGGCTTCGCGGCCTTGGGCGAGCTGTTCGGTGCCGAAGGCGAACCAGGAGCCGCGTTTCTCGAGGAGCTTCAGGTCGAGGGCGACGTCGAGGATCGAACCGGCGCGGGAGATGCCTTCGGCGTACATGATGTCGAACTCGGCGGTACGGAAGGGAGGGGCGACTTTGTTCTTGACGACCTTGGCGACGACCCGGTTGCCGAGCACTTCGCCCTTGGGATCCTTGATCACGGCCTGCTTGCGGACATCGATGCGGATCGAGGCGTAGAACTTGAGGGCGCGGCCGCCGGTGGTGGTTTCGGGGTTGCCGAACATCACCCCGATCTTTTCCCGGATCTGGTTGGTGAAGATCATGCAGGTGCGGCTGCGGTTGATGGCGCCGGTGAGCTTGCGCAGGGCCTGGGACATGAGGCGGGCCTGGAGGCCGACGTGGCTGTCGCCCATCTGCCCCTCGATTTCGGCGCGGGGCACGAGGGCGGCGACGGAGTCGACCACCAGGACGTCGATGGCGTTGGTGCGGACCAGCGACTCGGCGATGTTCAAGGCGTCCTCGCCGCAGTCTGGCTGGGAGACGAGCAGGTCCTTGAGGTTGACGCCGATGATCTGGGCGTAGCGGGGATCCATGGCGTTTTCCGTGTCGATGAAGGCGCAGACGCCGCCGGCCTTTTGGGCGTTGGCGATGATGTGAAGGCAGAGGGTGGTCTTGCCGGAGGATTCGGGGCCGTAGACTTCGACGATCCGGCCGCGGGGGACGCCGCCGATGCCGAGGGCGATGTCGAGGGAGAGGGCGCCGGTGCTGATGATCGGGATGTTCTGGTGCGCCTGGTCGCCGAGGCGCATGATCGTGCCGGTGCCGAACTCCTTCTCGATCTGGCTGATGGCGATCTGCAGGTTCTTTTCGCGGGGGTCGTTGGCGGCGGCGGGTTTGGCGGGGGTGGCCATGGTGCTGAGTCCTTACGCTTCGCGTGGGGGGGGTGTGGGTTGGTATCCTAACCGGGCAAGGGGACAATTCAAGCGTTGGCGGTGCTGGGGTGGTTGGGGGCGGTGGGGAGGCGGAGCAGTTGCCGCCGAAGCTGGTCCAAGGCGGCGGTGACGGTGCGCTGGCGGATGCCCTCGCGGTTGCCGGAGAACTGGAACTTCTCCACCTGGCAGTGGTTGTGGACGGCGGTGGCGACGAAGACCAGGCCGACCGGCTTCTCCGGCGTGCCGCCTTCGGGGCCGGCGATGCCGGTGACGGCGATCCCCGCCTCGACGTGCTGGCGGCTCATGAGCCCGCGGATCATGGCGTCGGCGGCCGCCTCGCTGACGGCGCCTTCCGTTTCCAGGAGGGTCGCGGGGACTCCGAGAAGTTCCTCTTTCCAGCGGTTGGCATAGGTGACCAGGGCGCCCTCGAACCAGGCGGAGGCGCCGGGGGTGTCGGTGACGGTCTTGGCGATCCAGCCGCCGGTGCAGGATTCGGCGACGGCGAGGCGCAGGCGGTGGCGTTGGAGCAGTTCGCCGACGGTGGCGGCGAGGCCGGTTTGGGGGGGCAGCACGGCGTCGCCGAAGAGGGTGGCGGCCTGGCGGGCGGCGTCCGCGAGCACGGCGGCGTCGGTTTCCCGGGCGGTGAGGCGCACGTCCACCTGGGAGAGGCGGGCGCAGTAGGCGGGTTCGATCTGGGGGAAGGCGTGGTGGAGGAAGTCTTCGACGCGGTCGGCGACGACGGATTCGGGGAGGCCGCAGACGGTGAACTGGTGGCGGCGGATTTCCGGCGGGGCGAGCCGTTGCAGGCGGGGCAGCACGTCCTGGTCGAAGATGGGCTGCAATTCCCGGGGCGGTCCGGGGAGCATGACCACCTTGCGGCCGGCGGCGGCGTGGCACCAGAGGCCCGGGGCGGTGCCGTTGCGGTTGATCAGCGGTTCGGCGTTGTCGGGGACCATCGCCTGGCGGCGCAGTGTTTCCGCGGGCAGGCGGCTGGCGCGCGGGCCCAGGTGGAGGAGGATGGCCTGGTACACCGCGGCGTCGAAGAGGAGCGGGGCGTTCAGTTCGCGGGCGACGGCCTCGCGGGTGAGGTCGTCGGAGGTGGGTCCCAGGCCGCCGACGGTGATGACCACATCGGCCGTGGCCAGCGCTTCGCGGAGGGCGGCGGCGATCTCCCCGGCCTGGTCGCCGACGCAGGTTTCGCGGTGGACGCTGTAGCCGGCTTCGGCCAGGCGCTGGCCGATGAACTGGAGGTTGGTGTTGAGGGTTTGGCCGATCAGCAGTTCGGTGCCGGTGCAGAGGAGGTGGATGATCATGGGCGGGCGCTCCTGGCTTTGGCATAGTGTAGCACGGGTTGGCGGACAAAGCAAACAAATGTTAGCCTGTTGGCGGGCATGGATTTCCTGAGTCCCATGAGTCTTGTGGGGGGGGGCTGGGGGGCGTTCCTGCCGGAGCTGGGGTTGCCGGGCGGCGAGTGTCCGGAGCGGTGGTGGCTGGGGCTGGGGCTGGGGCTGGGTCAGGGCAGCAGCAGCAGTTTCAGGGCGCTGGCGGCGGTGAGGAGGAGCACGATCCGGGCGAAGGCCTTCTCCGGCAGCCGTTTGGCGACATGGATGCCAAGGATGGCGCCGAGGATCAGCGCTGGGGCCATCAGCAGGTTGAGCTTGAGGGAGGGGATGGTGATCATTCCCCGGTGGGCCATGAACGGGACCTTGGTCCAGTTGACGATCAGGAAGAACCAGGCGCTGGTGCCGAGGAAGGTTGCCTTGGGCAGGCGCAGGGCGAGGAAATAGAGGCTCATGACCGGCCCGGCGGCATTGGCGAGCATGGTGGTGATGCCGCCGGTGGTGCCCATGAAGGCGGCGAAGAGCCGGGCCTTGGCCTTAGTCTTGGGGGCGGTGGCGGAGTCCGCGGTTGCGTCGGGGGCTTCGGCGGTGGCCGTCGTCCCGAGTTTGGCGAGCAGGGGGGCGAGGCTGTTCTGGAGGAGGTGGAGGAGGAGGATGGCGAGGATGATGGCGCCGATGAGGGGGCGCATCCATTCGTCCCGGATGTGGTTGAGGAGGAGATAGCCGGCGACGATGCCGGCCAGTGCCCAGGGGAGGGCGCGGCGGAGGTCGCGCCAGTTGGCGGCGCGGCGCCAGTAGCCGACGGCGAAGAGGTCGCCGAGGATGAGCATGGGGAGGATGAGGCCGGTGGAGGCGCGGCCGGGAATGGCTTGGGCGACGAGGGGGATGGCGAGGATGGCGAGCCCCGGCACGCCGGCCTTGGCGACGCCTTGGATGAAGGCGGCGGTGAGCAGGAGTGCCCAGGCGCTGGCGGAGAGGGTGTCGGGGTTCATGCGGCGGGCGCTCCGGCGGCGGGGGTTGCGGAGTCCGCACGGGTGGTGGTGGTGGTTTGGCGCAGTGCCTCGTAGAGGACGATGGCGGCGGCGTTGGCCAGGTTGTGGCTGCGGGCGTGGGTGCCGGGCATGGGGATGGTCGCCAGGCGGTCGGGGTAGCGGTCGAGGAGCGCCGGTGGCAGGCCTTGGGTTTCGCTGCCGAAGACGAGCCAGTCGCCGGGGCGGTAGGCGCAGTTCCAGAAGGTGCGTTGGGCTTTGCTGCTGAGGAGGAAGAGGCGGTCGGTGGCGGGCTGGGAGTGGGCGAGGAAGGCTTCCCAGTCCTCATGGACGGTGAGGTCGAGGAATTGCCAGTAGTCGAGGCCGGCGCGGCGGAGGTGTGCCGCGTCGAGCTGGAAGCCGAGGGGGCGGATGAGGTGGAGGCGGGCGGCGGTGCAGACGCAGAGGCGGCCGATGGTTCCGGTGTTCTGGGGGATTTCGGGGGCGACCAGGACGATGTTGAAGGGGCCGGCGGCCGGCATGGTGGCTCCGTGGGCGGTGGCGCGGGCGGCGGCCTTGGGGTCAGCCGGCGAGTTCCCGTTGCCAGAAATCGAGCTGGCGGCGCACCTGGGCCGGGGCGGTGCCGCCGGTGAGGTCGCGGGCGGCGACGCTGCGGGCGGGGTCGAAGAGCTTGAGGCATTCCGCGGTGGCCAGGGGCATGGACTCTTGGATGAGTTCGAGGGGGGCCTGGTCGAGGGGGAGGTTGCGGTCGCGGCAGGCGGCGACGAAGCGGCCGACCTGGTGGTGGGCCTCGCGGAAGGGGACGCCTTGGCGGACGAGCCATTCGGCGAGGTCGGTGGCCATGAGGGCGGGGTCGGCGGCCATTTCGGCCATGCGCCTGGCGTTGGGCTTGGCGCTGGCGAACATGGGGGCGAGGGTGGCGAGGATGAGTTTCACGGTGTCGATGGCGTCGAAGAGTCCCTCCTTGTCCTCCTGCAAGTCGCGGTTGTAGGTGAGTGGCAGCCCCTTGAGGGTGGTGAGGAGGGCCAGGAGATGGCCGTAGACGCGGCCGGTCTTGCCGCGGGTGAGTTCGGCGACGTCGGGGTTCTTCTTCTGCGGCATGAGGCTGGAGCCGGTGCAGAAGGCGTCGTCGAGGTCGAGGAAGGCGAACTCCTGGGAGCACCAGAGGACGACGTCCTCGGCGAGGCGGGAGGTGTGCATGGCGATGATGGCGAGGGCGGCGAGGAACTCGACGCTGTAGTCGCGGTCGGCGACGGCGTCCATGCTGTTGCGGAGGAGGCCGGTGAACTCCAGTTCGCGGGCGACGAACTCGCGGTCGAGGGGCAGGGTGGAGCCGGCGATGGCGCCGGCGCCGAGGGGGAGGAAGTTGAGTCGGCGGCGGCAGTCGGCGAGGCGGCCGGCGTCGCGGTCGAACATTTCGACGTAGGCCAGGAGGTGGTGGGCGAAGAGGACGGGCTGGGCGTGCTGGAGGTGGGTGAAGCCGGGCATGACCAGCTCCGGGTGGGCGGCGGCGAGGGTGACGAGGGCGCGCTGGAGGCTGCGCAGGAAGGCGGTGAGTTCGTCCGCCTCGGCGCGGAGGCAGAGGCGCTCGTCGGTCGCCACCTGGTCATTGCGGCTGCGGCCGGTGTGGACGCGGGCGCCGGCGGGGCCGAGCCAGGCGATGAGCTGGGCCTCGATGTTCATGTGGATGTCTTCCAGCTCCGCCTTGAACTCGAAGTCGCCGGTGTCGATGCGGGCCTTGATCGAGTCCAGCTCGCGGATGATCGCCTCGGCGTCCGCCGCGGGGATGATCCCCTGCTTCGCCAGCATCCGGGCGTGGGCCTGGCTGCCGCGGATGTCGTGCGGATAGAGCCGCCGGTCGTAGGAGATGGACTCGGTGAAGGTGCGCACCAGCGCGTCGGTTTCCTTGGCGAACCTGCCGCCCCACATGGCCATGGTCGGGACTCCTTGGGAAAGAATCGGAGGGGAATCGGGAAGGGATGGGCAAGGGGCAATATGATGGTGGAAAAGGGCAAGGCAAAGCGGCGGGGGGCGGGGGAACTCGCTGCGTTTGTTCCCCGGTGGCGGCGGGGTCAGACGCGGGGGAGGTCGGAATTGCCCTTGCTCCGCAGGGCGGAGGGGGCATTCCGCAGCCAGGCATCGACGCCGCGGGCGGCTTCGCGCCCTTCGCTGATGGCCCAGACCACCAGGGACTGGCCGCGGCGGGCGTCGCCGGCGGCGAAGATGCCGGGGGTGGCGGTCATGTAGTCGGCGTCGGTCTGGATGTTGCCCAGCCGGTCCAGCGCCAGGCCGAGCTTGGCGACGATGCCGTCGGGCTCGGGGCCGAGGAAGCCGAGGGCGAGCAGGACGAGGTCGGCGCGCCAAAGGTGTTCGGAGCCGGGGATTTCGCGGAGCAGCGGCCGGGGGCCGCCCTTGGGGTCGGGGACGAACTCGCCGTTGACCGTCAGCAGTTCCCGCAGCTTGCCGTCGCCGCCGCGGAATTCCTTGGTGAGGATGCTCCAGAAGCGCTCGCCCCCCTCGTAGTGCGAGGCGTTGGTGCGCAGCTTCATCGGCCAATAGGGCCAGGGCTGGCTCTCCGGCCGGCCCTCGGGCGGCATGGGCAGCAGTTCGAAGCTGGTGACCGACTTGGCGCCTTGGCGGAGCGCGGTGCCGACGCAGTCGGCGCCGGTGTCGCCGCCGCCGATGACGATCACATGCTTGTCCGTGGCGGTGATCGGCTTCAGGTCCGGCCGCCCCGTGGCGTCCATGGTGAGGACGCGGTTCTGGCGGGTGAGGAAGTCCATGGCGAAGTGGACGCCGGCGAGGTCGCGGCCGGGGATGGGCAGGTCGCGCGGCTTGGTGGCGCCGACGCAGAGGACGGTGGCGTCATAGGCCTTGAGGCACTCGGGGGCTTGGGCGGGATCCTGGCCGCAGCGGAATTCGATCCCTTCCTGCTCCATCAGCTTGGTCCGGCGGTCAATGACCCATTTTTCCAGCTTGAAGTCGGGGATGCCAAAGCGCAGGAGGCCGCCGGGCTTCTCGGCGCGCTCGTAGACGGCCACGCCGTGGCCGGCGCGGTTGAGCTGCTGGGCGCAGGCGAGGCCGGCGGGGCCGGCGCCGATGACGGCGACCTTCTTGCCGGTGCGCGCCGCCGGGGGCCGCGGGGTCACCTTGCCGGCCTCGAAGGCCTGTTCGACGATGCTCTGTTCGAGCAGCCGGATCGCCGTCGGGCATTCGTTGATCCCGAGCACGCAGGCTTCCTCGCACGGCGCCGGGCAGAGGCGGCCGGTGAACTCGGGGAAGTTGTTGGTCTCATGCAGCCGCTGGAGCGCCTCATCCCAGCGGCCGCGGTAGACGAGGTCGTTCCAGTCGGGGATGACGTTGCCCAGGGGGCAGCCGCTGTGGCAGAAGGGGACGCCGCAGTTCATGCAGCGCGCCGCCTGCTGGCGGATCTTCTCCTCCGGCATGGCGTGGTAGATCTCGCGGTAGTCGCGGACGCGGTCCTGGACCGCGCGCGGCTTCGGCGTCTCACGTTGGAATTCCTTGAATCCGGTTGGCTTGCCCATGGATCCTCCGTGGGTTGCACCCACGGTCCGTGGGTTGCACCCATGATCCGTGGGTTGCACCCACGGCTATTCAGGTTGGTGGCTGGGGCGTGGGTTGCACCCACGGTCCGTGGGTTGCACCCATGATCCGTGGGTTGCACCCACGGCTATTCAGGTTGGTGGCTGGGACGTGGGTTGCACCCACGGTCCGTGGGTTGCACCCATGATCCGTGGGTTGCACCCACGGCTATTCAGGTTGGTGGCTGGGACGTGGGTTGCACCCACGGTCATTCATGTCGCTGGCTTCATTTTTCCCATTGCAGCAGGGCGAGGGCCCGCTTGTAGTCCTTGGGCATGACCTTGACGAACTTCGGGAGCAGCTCGGGCCAGCGGTCGAGGACGCGCCGGGCGACCGGGCTGCCGGTCAGCGCCAGGTGGTTCTGCACCAGTCCCCGGACCTCGGCGGCCTCGCCCGGGTCGAAGAGCGTCTCCAGGTTGACCATCGCCAGGTTGCAGCGTTCCTGGGCGAAGCGGCCGTCCTCGTCGAGCACGTAGGCGATGCCGCCGGACATCCCCGCGGCGAAGTTCCGCCCGGTGGGGCCGAGGACGACGACGCGGCCGCCGGTCATGTATTCGCAGCCGTGGTCGCCGAGCCCTTCCACCACCGCCTTGGCGCCGCTGTTGCGGACGGCGAAGCGCTCGCCGGCAATGCCGCGGATGTAGGCCTCGCCGGAGGTGGCGCCATAGAGGGCGACGTTGCCGATGATGATGTTCTCCTCGGCCGTGAAGGTGGCCTCCCGCGGGGGGAAGACGGCGAGCCTGGCGCCGGAGAGCCCCTTGCCGAAGTAGTCGTTGGCGTCGCCCTCGACGGTCAGCGTCAGCCCCTTCGCGCCGAAGGCGCCGAAGCTCTGGCCGGCGGCGCCGGAGCAGCGGACGGTGATGGTGCCGGCGGGGAGGCCGTCGGCCCCGTAGTGCTTGGAGATCTGGCTGCTGAGCATGGTGCCGAGGGTGCGGTTGACGTTGCGGATGCGCACGTCCAGCTCCACCTTCTGGCCGGCTTCGAGGGCGGGGCGGGCCAGCTCGATCAGCCGGTTGTCCAGCGCCTGGTCAAGGCCGTGGTCCTGCGGGCGGGTGCAGCGGGTGCCGACCGTGGCGGGGACTTCGGGGCGGTGGAGGATGCGCGAGAAGTCGAGCCCCTTGGCCTTCCAATGGGCGATGGCCGCGCGCATGTCCAGCCGCTCCGAGTGGCCGACCATTTCGTCGAGGGTGCGGAAGCCAAGCTGGGCCATGATCTCGCGCAACTCCTCGGCAATGAAGCGGAAGAAGTTGACGACGTACTCGGGCTTGCCGGCGAAGCGCTGGCGCAGCTCGGGATCCTGGGTGGCGATGCCGGCCGGGCAGGTGTTGAGGTGGCAGACGCGCATCATGATGCAGCCGAGGGTGACGAGCGGCGCGGTGGCGAAGCCGAACTCCTCGGCGCCGAGCAGGCAGGCGATGGCGACGTCGCGGCCGGTCATCAGCTTGCCGTCGCACTCCAGGCGGACGCGGTCGCGGAGGCGGTTGAGCACCAGGGTCTGGTGGGTCTCGGCCAGCCCCAGCTCCCAAGGCAGCCCGGCGTGCTTGAGGGAGGTCTCGGGCGAAGCGCCGGTGCCGCCATCCCAGCCGCTGATCAGGATCACGTCCGCCTTGCCCTTGGCGACGCCGGCGGCGACGGTGCCGACGCCGACCTCGGAGACGAGCTTGACGCTGACCCGGGCCTCGGGGTTGGCGTTCTTCAGGTCGAAGATGAGCTGGGCGAGGTCCTCGATCGAATAGATGTCATGGTGCGGCGGGGGGGAAATGAGCTGGACGTAGGGGGTGGAGTGGCGGGTCTTGGCGATCCAGGGATAGACCTTCTCCCCGGGGAGCTGGCCGCCCTCGCCGGGCTTGGCGCCCTGGGCCATCTTGATCTGCAGCTCGCGGGCGTTGACCAGGTAGTGGCTGGTGACGCCGAAGCGGCCGGTGGCGATCTGCTTGATGGCGCTGATCCGCCAGTTGCCCTGGGGGTCGGGGCGGTAGCGCGCCTCGTCCTCGCCGCCCTCGCCGCTGTTGCTCTTGCCGCCGAGGCGGTTCATGGCGATGGCGAGGGTCTCGTGCGCCTCCTGGCTGATGGAGCCGTAGGACATGGCGCCGGTCTTGAAGCGCTTGACGATCTCGGTCCACGGCTCGACTTCCGCCAGCGGCAGCGGCTGGGCGGCGGGCTGGAGTTCGAGCAGGCCGCGCAGGTTGCAGAGGGCCTTGGCCTCGGCGTTGAGCAGGCGGGAGTACTCGCGGTAGAGGGTGGCGTCGCCGGTCCAGGTGGCCTGGCGCAGCTTGGCGATGGTCAGCGGGTTGTAGAGGTGCGCCTCGCCGTCGCGCCGCCATTGGTAGAGGCCGCCCGCCTCGAGGTCGGGGCTGGCGGGGATCGGGACGGGGGGGAAGGCCTGCTCGTGGCGGCGGCGGGCCTCCTCGGCGATCTCGGCCAGGCCGATGCCGCCGATGCGGGAGGCGGTGCCCTCGAAGAACTCGGCGACCAGCTCCTGGCTGAGGCCGACCGCCTCGAAGATCTGGGCGCCGCGGTAGCTCTGGACCGTCGAGATGCCCATCTTGGACATCACCTTGAGCAACCCCTTGTCGAGGGCCTTGATGAAGTGCTTCTTGGCGGTGGCCGAATCCACGCCGTCGAGGAACCGGCGCTCCTTGGCCAGAGCTTCCAGCGACTCGAAGGCCAGCCAGGGATGGACGGCACCGGCGCCGAAGCCGACCAGCATCGCCAGGTGATGCACCTCGCGCGCCTCGCCGGTCTCGACGACCAGGCCGCAGCTCGTGCGCAGCCCCTGGCGGACCAGGTGCAGATGCACGGCGGCGGTGGCGAGCAGCGCCGGGATTGGCGCGAGGTCGCGCCCGGCCTGGCGGTCGGAAAGGATGAGGATGGTGGCGCCGCCGGCGACGGCCTTGGCGGCCGCCGCCCGCAGCGTCTCCAGCGCCTGGCGCAGCCCGTCGCCGCCCGCCGCGGGGGGGAAGAGCATCGGCACGGTGGCGGCGCGCAGCCCCGGCATGGCCAGCAGGCGGATGCGGCGCATGTTCTCGGCGGTGAGCACCGGCTGCTCCAGCTTGAGCCGGCGGCAGTGCGCCGGCGTCTCCTCGAAGAGGTTCCGCATGGCGCCGAAGTTGCAGGAGAGGGAGGTGACCAGCTCCTCGCGGATGGCGTCGAGCGGCGGATTGGTCACCTGGGCGAAGAGCTGGTGGAAGTAGTCGAACAGCAGGCGCGGGCGCTCGGAGAGCACGGCGGGCGGGGTGTCGGTGCCCATGGAGCCGGTCGGCTCCTCCCCCTTCTGCCCCATCGGCGCCAGGATGATCCGCAGGTCTTCGAGGGTGTAGCCGAAAAGGCGCTGGCGCACCGCCAGCGGCTCCGGGTCCTTCTCCACGGCGGGCGCCGGCTCGGGCAGCGATTCCAGGGGGATCATGTTCTCCTTGAGCCACTGGCGGTAGGGCTTGCGCCGGCCCATCTCCTCCTTGACCTCGGCGTCGTCAATGATCCGCCCCTGCTCCGTGTCGACCAGGAACATCCGGCCAGGCTGGAGGCGCCCCTTGCTGGCGACGTTGGCGGGGGCGATCTCCAGCACGCCGGTCTCGGAGCCCATGACCACCAGGCCGTCCTTGGTGACGGTGTAGCGGGAGGGGCGCAGGCCGTTGCGGTCGAGCACGGCGCCGACGACCTTGCCGTCGGTGAAGGGGATCGAGGCCGGGCCGTCCCACGGCTCCATCAGGCAGGCATGGTATTCATAGAAGGCGCGCTTCTCGTCCGCCATCGTCCGATGATGCTGCCACGCCTCGGGGATGAGCATCATGATGGCGTGCGGCAGGGAGCGGCCACCTTGGACCAGCAGCTCGACGGCGTTGTCGAGGATGGCGGAGTCGCTGGCGCCCGGGGTCAGCAGCGGATAGAGCCGCTCCAGCTCGGGGCCGAGCAGCGGCGACTTGAGCAGCCCCTGGCGGGCGGCCATCCAGTTGATGTTGCCGCGCAGGGTGTTGATCTCGCCGTTGTGCGCCAGGTAGCGGAACGGCTGGGCGAGCTGCCAGGCGGGGAAGGTGTTGGTGCTGTAGCGCTGGTGGACCATGGCCAGGCCGCTGTCCAGCAGCGGGTCGGCCAGGTCGGGGAAGTACGGCGTCATCTGGTCGGCCAGGAGCATCCCCTTGTAGACGAAGGTGCGGCAGGAGAGGCTGCAAATGTAGAAGGCACCGCCCTCCGGCAGGGCGAGCTGGCGCACGGCGTTCTCGGCCAGCTTGCGGATGACGTAGAGCTTGCGCTCGAAGGCGGCGGCGTCGGCCACCCCCTTGCCCCGGCCGATGAAGGCCTGGCGCATCACCGGCTCGGACTCCCGGGCGATCTCGCCCACCGCCGCGCGGTTGACCGGGACCTGGCGCCAGCCGAGGAACTCCTGCCCCGCCGCGCGGGTGGCGTCTTCGAGGATCGCCTCGCAGCGGCGGCGCTGCCCGGAGTCGCGCGGCAGGAAGAGCAGGCCGGCGGCATACTCCTCGGGGCCGGGCAGACGGAGGCCCTCGGCGGCGCACCGCTCCTTGAAGAAGGCGTGGGGCAACTGGATCAGGATGCCGGCGCCGTCGCCGGTGCGGGCGTCGGCGCCGGTGGCGCCGCGGTGGGCCAGGTTCTCCAGGATCCGCAACCCCTGGCGGACGATCGCATGGGAGCGGCGCCCTTTCAGGTCGCAGACCATGCCGACGCCACAGGCGTCGCGTTCCTGCTCCGGGGAATAGAGCCCCTGCTCGGCGGGGCCGCGGAAAGGCCATGGCTGGCGGCGCTGTCGGGGATTGTCGGTCATGCTGGTTTCACCTCTTCGGGTTCGGCGCCAAAGTTGGTAGCAACCCCGCAGCCAAAAATGTGTGAACTCAAGCTATTTCCCTTGCCCCACGCTGGTTGCATGATTTCATGGGGGCGCCGCCCAGGGGCCATCACCGACACAATTGTAATTTGTCATACATATCCGTAGATCGCGGGCGGCCGGAAAACCGCGGCGGCAAGACGGCAACGTAGCCCGCCGAAACCGGCCGGCACCCGCAGCATGGCAGCGCCACAACAGCGGACAGGGCCGCGGCCCTGTCCCGTGATTCAGGGGGAGGAAGGATCCCCCGCCATCCCTGGTGCCCCCGCCCCCTTGTCCGATCGGCAAAGGCACGCCGCGCCGCCGTTGGCCATCGTCACTCCGGCGGGGCGGCCTCGGTGGCGGCCTCGGCGGGGGTGGGGGTGGGGTTTTCCTGGGCGTAGATGGCGCGCAGGTTGCGGCCGGCGCCGTTGCAGTCCAGGCCGTAGCCCACGAGGAAGCCGGGCGGGGCGGTGAAGCCCAGGTAGTCGGCGCCGTTTTCCGTGCGGCCGGCGAGGGGCTTCTGGAGGAAGGCCACGACCTTGACCGTCGCCGGGGCGTGCGTGCTCAAGCGGGCGAGGAGGAACTCGAGGGAGCGGCCGCTGTCGATGATGTCCTCGACCACCACCACGTGGCGGCCACGCAGGTCGGTGCTCACCGGGAGCAGCTCCTTGACCTGGCCGCTGGAGACCTTGCCGGCGCCGTAGGAGGAGATTTTCACGAAATCCACCTCGCAGGGGCCGGGGAACTGGCGGACCAGGTCGGCCAGGAAGAAGACGGCGCCGTTGAGCACGCCGACAAAGACGGGGCTGCGCCCGGCGTAGGCCCGGGCCAATTCCGCGCCGAGTTCGCGGACGCGGCTCTGGATCTGCTCTTCGCTGAAGGCGAGCCGGTAGCTCTCCCCATGGATCAGGACTCGGTCGGTGTTCACGCGGATGGTTCCCCCGGCGGCTGGCCGTGACAAGCGGATGCGGGCTATAGTATGAACCGCCCCGCCGCATTCGCAAGACGCCCGGAAGAATCCCCGATGCCCGGATTCGAGCACATCCCCGCCAACTTGGCGGCTGTCCGCGAGCGCATCGCCGCCGCGGCCCGCCGGGCCGGGCGCGCCCCGGAGTCGGTGCGGCTCCTGGCCGTGGGCAAGACCTTCCCCGCCGAAGCCATCGCCGCCGCCCATGCCGCCGGGCAGCGCCTCTTTGGGGAGAACCGCGTCCAGGAGCTGCGGGAGAAGGCGCCGCGGCTGCCGGCCGACTGCGAATGGCACCTGATCGGCCAGCTTCAGGCCAACAAATGCCGCCCGGCCCTCCAGCACGCGGCCTGGATCCATTCGGTGGCCAGCGCCGAGCTGATCACGCGCCTCGAGCGCATTGCCGGGGAGGAGGGGCGCCGGCCGGTCATCCTCCTTGAGATCAACCTCTCGGGCGAGGCCAGCAAATCGGGCGCCACGGCCGCCGAAGCCCCGGCCTTGGTGGCGGCGGCGCTGCGGAGTCCGCACCTCGACCTGCGCGGGTTCATGACCCTGGCGCCCTTCGCGGCGCCGGAAGCGGTCTTGCAGGCGGTCTTCGGCGGCTTGCGCGAGCTGCGCGACCGGCTGGCCGCGGAGTTCGCAACGCCCCTGCCCGAACTGAGCATGGGGATGTCGGGCGACTTCGAGGCCGCCATCGCCTGCGGCGCCACCCTCGTCCGGATCGGCACCGCGGTCTTCGGCCAGCGCTGACGCCGGGCGGGCTCAGCCGGCGGCGGCGGCGGCGAGGCGCTCGCGGAGGAGGTCGGCACGGCGGCGGTTGCGGGCCGCGGCGTCCAGCGTCGCCCCCGCGCGGAACTGGATCTGGCCGGGCTGGACTGCGAAGAAGAGGGGGCGGACGGTGTCTGGTCCGAGGCGGGTGAAGAGCCCCAGCTCGCTGCCCAGGAGCAGGAGCGAGAGGTTGTCCATGGCCTCCGGGGTCTCGATGAGGCGGGCCTGGCGCAGGATGCCCCAGGCCCGGCCGACCTGGTCCAGGAGCCGGACCTGCCCCTCCCGCAGCAGCCGTTCCCGGGCCGCCTCCTCGCTCGCCACCAGCCGCTCGGCCGCCGCCTGCAAGCGGGCGAGGATCGCCTCCTCGCTCTCGCCCAAGGTGCTTTGATTGGAAATCTGGAGCAGGCTGCCGGCCGGCTCGGAGCCTTCGCCATGCGGCCCGCGGACGGCCATCTGCATGGCGGCGGCGGCGCGGGCGATGGCGGGGAACTGGCCGGCCAGCCGCAAGGCGGGCAGGTGGAGCATGACGGAGGCGCGCAAGCCGGTGCCGACATTGCTGGGGCAGGCGGTCAGGTAGCCGAGGCGTTCGTCGAAGGCGAAGGGGAGGCGGCGGGCGAGGGCCGAATCCAGCTCGTCGGCCAGCCGGGCGGCGGCGGGCAAGGCCAGGCCGGGCAGGAGCGCCTGGAGGCGGAGGTGGTCCTCCTCGTTGACCATGACGGCGAGCCGTTCGGCGGCACCGACGAGGACGCCGCTGCCGCGGCCATGGCGGGCGAGTTCGCGGCTGATCAGGTTGCGCTCCTGGAGGATGGCCCGCTCCACGGCGCCGCACTGGCTGATGTCGCCCCCGAACGGGCGCGGGCAGGCGGGCAAGCAGGCCAGGACGGCCTCGTCAAGCCATTCCTGGAGCTGGCGGCGGTGTGCCGCCGTGGCCCGGCCGGGGAACGGTTCGGCGTCGAGGTTGCGGGCAAGGCGGACGCGGGTGGCGAGGGCGATCCGGCCGGGGCCGCTCCGCGGGCCGGCGAGCCAGGGTGGGGTGCGGCCAATCCAGGCGGGGAGGAAGGGGCGGGTCATGGGGCCATCTCCGCTGCCGCCGTCTGGCGCACCTCCGCGATGCGGTCGCGGAGGCTGGCGGCGGCCTCGTACTGTTCGGTGGCCACGGCGTCAGCCAGCTCCCGCTCCAGCCCGGCCAGCTCCAGCCGCAAGGCCAGCAGCTTCCCGCCGGCGGCGGCGGCGCCAGGACGTTTGCCGAGATGGGCCACGCCGCGATGCATGGCGGGCAGGAGGTCGCTTAGGATGTTGGCGAAGACGCGGTAGCAGTTGGGGCAGCCGAGGCGCCCCGCCTTGCGCAGGTCGGCTTCGGCCAGGCCGCACTCCGGGCAGGTCGCGCCGGCTGCCGCCGGCGCCTCGGGCTCCGCGGCCGGTTCCGCCGCGGCGACCGGCGGCAGCGCTTTGGCCAACTGGGCCAGGAGCTTCGGCAGGTCAAGCCCGGCCACCGCCAGGCTGGCGGCCGGATCGGGCGTCAGGCCCTGCCCGGCGGCGCAGGCGGCGCAAAGGTGGAGGGTTCGGCGCTTCTTGCCCACGATGGCCTGGATGTGGACCGTGGCGTCTTGGGTTTGGCATTTTTCGCAGAGCATGGATGGGGAAACGGAAAGGGAGAGGCAGTTCAAGGCGTCATGGGGCGGCGGGGGCGGCGGGGGCGGCGGCTTCCGCCAGCAACGCCGCCAGCCGTTTTTCGGCCAGGGACACGGCGCCCTGCCGCATCTCCTCCAGCCCGGCCCGGACGGCCGGGAGGTTGCCGGCACGGCTGGCCTGGGCCCAGTGGATGAAGCCGCCGAGGAAAAGCTGCGCCCGCGGCACCGGTGCCGCCAAGTTCGCCGCCAACGCCGCGGCGGTGGCCAGCTCGGAGGGGGACGCCACGGGGCTGAGCCGGACGCGCCCCAGGGTCCACTGGGCGGTGGCCGCCGGCGCCGTCAGCGCCTCCAGGCCGGCCCGCAGCAGGCAGAGGCGCGGGTAATAGGCGGCGGCATGCGGAGTCCGCCCCCGCTCCAAGGCAAGATTGGCCTGGTTCAAGGCGGCGGCGGCGTTGCCGGACCTCACCTCCTGGCCGACGCGGCAAAGGAGAAGCTCGTACCAAGTGGCGGCGGCCAGCCAGTGGTCTGGGGCCGGCACCTGCCGCCCAAGCCAGGCGGTCATCTCCCGTTCCTGGAGGCTCGGGGGCGGCCGGGACTGGCTGAGCTGGGCCGCCAGGAGGAAGCGGGCGTAGTAGGGCTGGCGCAGGCTGTCCGGGAGTTGGTTCGGCATGGGTGGCGGCCCGGCGGCGCCATCGAGCCAGGCGCCGGCCTGGCGGGCCGCCCGCGCCCCGAAGTTGGTGTCCGGCAGTTGGCGCAGTAGCTCCCGCAGGGCCGCCCCGCGCCCCGCCTCCAGCTCGACGGCGGCGGCGGTGAACAGCCAAGGCCAGGCGCCGGGATCGGCGGCGAGCCGGCGCACCCGTTCCGGCTCCAGGTCGGAGGGCGCCTCGTTCCAGGAACGGGTGAGGAGGACGGAGTCGGCCAGCATCTGGCTGAGCTGGAGGTAGCGGTTAAGGGCATGGCGGCGCGCCCGCGCCGCGGCGTCATCAGTGGCCCCCTCCGCCGGGCTGTCGCGGTGCAGGTTGGCGGGCCACTGGGCGTTGCGCAGCTCCTGGATGCGGGCATAGGCTTGGGCCGGAGAGGCGGCGGCGGCGCCATCCTCGAAGCGCTGGGCCACCAGCGCCTTGGCGAGATGGAGGGCGGCGGCCTGCGGCGGGTTCAGCCCCGTCGTGGCATCATCGGTCTGGAGCAGGGGCTGGGCCGCCGCCCAGTCGCCCAGTTCCAGGAGGGCCAGCGGCTGGAGGAGGGGCAGCAGATGCATTCCCTGGGTGGAGGGCTGGGCATGGCGGCGGTTGGCATAATAGGGGATGGCCAGCGCGCCCGACCAGGCGGCGGGCTGGGGGGTGAAGAGCATCCCGAGGCCGGCCGTGGCCCGCTCCAGCGGCAGGTCCGGCGGCGTGGCGGTCAGGGTGTCGAGGGCGCGTTGCTGGAGCTTGGGCAGCTCCGGCTTTTCGGGGAAGTCGAGCCGGCCGTAGCGCGCCTGGAGCGTCGCCAGCAGTTGCAGGGCGAGGGCGGGCTGGCCGGCCACCGCCGCCTGTGCCTGGCGGACCAGCAATGGCGCCGCCAATTCGGGGATTTCCGCTTCGTGCAAGGCGAGGAAGCGGGCGATCTCCGGCTCGCGCCGGACCGCCACCGCGGTGGCGCTGGCCTTGAGTTGCAGGAAGAGGCGGCAGGCGTCGCCGGTCCGGCCGGCCGCGGCGGCGGCCTCGGCCTCGCGGAATTGGCGCAGGGCGTGCCCCTCGGCCGGCGCGGTTTGCAGGAACGCCGCCGCCAGCAGCCAGGGGCGCCGCTCCGCCTCCGGGAGGGCCGCCAGCGCGGGCTGAAGCGCGTCCGGCTGGCGGGAGAGGAGGAGCCAGGCCAGATAGGATGTGGCGGCGCGGCCAGCCAGGAGCGACTGGTCGGCGGCGGCCTTGCCGAGGGCGGTGAGCCCCGCCCGCCGGTCCACGTCCGGCCGTGCCCAGGACAGGCGCAGGGCCAGCTCCCCGTGTTCGGTGCGCTGGGTGACGGTGAACTCGGCCAGGGTCAGGTCGCGCAGGGGCAGGAGGGTGGCCGGTTGCCCCGGCAGTGGCACCGGCACGGGCGTGCCGCGCAGCGCCTCCTTGTGGGCGACCAGGGCGGGGAGGTATTCTTCAACAAGGGCGGGCAGGGCGGTGTCGAGCAGCAGGCGCATTGCCAAGGCCTCATCCGTCTCCCGCGGATACTGTTCCAGCCAGCGCCGGCCCTTGTGGAGCAGTTCGTCGCCGGGCCGGGCCGGGAAGCGGCTCATGGCGAGGTTCAGGTCGAAGAGGAACTCCGTCAGCGCCTCCAGCTCCAGGCGGCGGTCGGCGGCCGGTTGCGGTGGCGGTTCCGGGGCCGGTTCGGCTTGGACGACCGGGGGTTCCGGCTCCGGTTCGGTTTGGGCAACCGGGGGCGGCGGTTCGGGGGCGGCGGGCGGCCGCGACGCCAAGGCGGTGAAGCGCTCCACGTAGGCGGCGAACTCCGGCGGTGGCCGCGGATGCCGCTGCTGATATTGGTGGAGCAAGGTCAGGGCGCGCACGGGGACCTGTTCGGCGGCGAGGCGCCGCTTCAGCCGTTCCCAGGCCAGTTCGGCGGTGTCCTCCTGGGGCCGGATGAGGGCGGGGGCTGGCGGCGGTTCCGGCAGCGGTGGCGGCGGTTCCGGGGCTTGCCGCCACCACCAGAGCAAAAGCCCGGCGCCGCCGGCCACCAGCGCCAGCAGCAGCAGGGCGGCCAGCGCCCCCCCCCAGCCGCGCTTCGTGGCGGCGGTGGCGGCGGTGGCCGCCGGGGTGTGCTGGGCCACCCGTTCCACGGCGTCATGGTTGACCGTCAGTTTGCGGATGCGCCGGTGCTGGAACCATTCCAGCGAGTTCTGCACTTGCTCCCAATCCTGGGGCCTGGCCGCCGGATCCTTGGCCAGCAACTGGTTGCAGATGTAGTCGGAGAGTTCGCGGGAGACTTTCGGGTTGCGCTCGGCCAGCGGCGGCACCGCCTCCTCCAGGTGCCGGTGGAGGACCTGCTGCGGGTCGGTGCCGGGGAAGGGCGGCTCGCCGCAGAGCAGGTGGTAGAGGGTGGCGCCGAAGGAATAGATGTCGGGGCGGCAGTCGCCGGGGCGGGCTTCGCCGCGGATCAGCTCCGGTGCCGCGTAGAGGGGGGTGAGCATGATGCCGTCGCCGCAGAACTCATGGCCGGAGACCTTGGCCAGGCCGAAATCGGCGAGCTTGGTCTCGCCGGCGGCGCTGATCATGATGTTTTCCGGCTTGATGTCGCCATGGATGAGGGCCTGGCGTTTCCAGCCGTAGTTGAGGGCGTCGGCGATGGCGAGGGCAATGGCGAGGGCCTCCGGCGGCGCCAGGGGGCCTTGCCGGCTGACCCGCTCATAGAGGGTCTCGCCCTCGATGTATTCCATGGCGAAATAGTAGAGGTCGGGAGGAACGACCCCGGCGTCGTAGACCTGGATGATCGTCGGGTGCGCCAGGGCGGCGGCGGCGCGGGCCTCGTTGAAGAAGCGTTTGACGAACTCCTGGTCCAGCGCCAGGGAGTCGCTGAGGATCTTCAGCGCCACCGGCCGCTCCAGCTTCTCCTGGATGGCCCGGAAGACGACGCCCATGGCGCCCCGGCCGAGTTCGCGCTCGATCCGGAACTGGGCAATCACCGTTCCCGGCTGGTATTGGACGGCTCTGGCCTGCCCCATGTCAGAAGGCCCCGAAGAGGATGCTGCCGAAGGTGGAGATGGGCGCCTGCTCGCGGAAGTCCTGGATGGCGCCGCGCATCTCCAGGATGGTCTGGCGGGTGTCGTCGTAGAGGGCCGGATCCATGGCCAGCTTGCCGAGGGTGCCCTTGCCGGCGCGCACCGATTCGGCGACCTCGCGGGTGCTGTCGAGGGTGGCGCGCAGGGAGAGGTAGAGCTTGCCGTCGTCCAGCAGCAGCCGGCCCAGGGTTGATTCCCCCTTGGCGACGGTGGCGCTGATCGTGCGCAGGTCGGCGCTGGCGGCCGTCAGGTTGGTGTAGAGCGCGTCGTCAACCATGAGCTTGCCAAGGGTGCCCTTGCCAGCGCGGAGGTCGCCGCTGATGGCACGCAGGTCGTTGTAGAGGGCATCGTCAACCATGAGCTTGCCAAGGGTGCCCTTGCCGTCGCGCAGGCCAGTGGTGACGGCGTTGAGGGAGGCCAGGGTCTCGTTGGCGCGGTCGTAGAGGGCCGGATCCTGGACCAACTTGCCGAGGCTGCCCTTGCCGGCGCGGATGTCCTCGGAGACGGCGTTGATGTTGTCCACGAAGCGGGCGAACTTGGGCACCACCTGCTCCTGGTCGAAGGTGCGGCGGATTTTCTCCACCTCGTCGCGGAGTGTCTCGACCATCTTGGTGGTCTCGTTCACCAGGTCGGTGGGGGTCACGCCGTGGAGCGGCTCGCCAGTGGGCTGCGCGCCGCTGGCCGGGGTGCCGGGGACGATGGCGACATAGCGGCCGCCGAGCACGGAGGAGTGGCGGATCTCCACCTGGTGGTCGCGGTAGATGGGCACCGGCTGGAGCAGCCGCAGCCGCACCCGCACGTGCAGGTTTTCCAGGTAGACCTTCTCGACGCGGCCGACGGTCACGCCGAAAAGCTGGACGTTGTCCCCCTCGCTGAGGCCGGAGACCTCCTTGAACTCGGCGAGGTGCTCCACCGCCTTGCGGGAGAAGCGGCCGCGGCTGAGGATGACGGTGAAGACGATGAGGATCGTCAAGGTCAAGGCAAAGAAGAGGCCGGCCAGGAACTCGAGGGACAATTCCTGCCAGGTCAATCGGCGTTTGCTGTTCATGGGTGGTTGAACTCCCGGGCCGCGAATTGGGCGTCAATGAAACGGCGGACGAATGGATGGCCGCTGGCCAGGAACTGCCGGGGCGGGGCGAGCTCGACGATCCGCCCCTCGTAGAGCATGGCGACCTGGTCCGCCACCAGGATCGCGCTCTGCAAGTCATGGGTGACGACCACCGAGGTCACCTTCAGCTCCCGCTGCAAGTCGCGGATGAGCTGGTCAATCATCCGCGAGAGGACGGGGTCGAGCCCCGAGGTCGGCTCGTCGTAGAGGATGATGGCGGGGTCGCGGACGATGGCCCGGGCCAGGCCGGCGCGCTTGCGCATGCCGCCGGAGAGTTCCGCCGGCATCTTTTCGCCCTGCCCCTCCAGCCCCACCAGTTGCAGCCGCCGCTCGACGATCGCCCGGATCTCGGCGTCGCCCAGGCGGGTCTTCTCGTAGAGCGGCAAGGCCACATTGTCGAAGACGTTCATCCAGGCGATGAGGGCGCCGGACTGGAAGAGCATGCCGAACTTGTTGCGCAGCCGCTCCCGCTCCCGCGGCGGGGCGGCATGGATGTCCTCGCCGTCCACCAGCACCTGCCCCTGGTCGGGGCGCAGGAGGCCGACGAGGTGCTGGAGGGTGACGCTCTTGCCGGCGCCGCTGGGGCCGAGGATCACCAGGGTCTGCCCCCGCTCGACCTTCAGGCTGACGCCGGCCAGGACCGGCCGGCCCCCCAGTTCCTTGTGGATGTCGCGCAGTTCCAGCATGGCTCAGTAGAAGAAGCGGGTGATGACGTAACCGGAGACGAGGATCAAGAGGAAGGAGGTGACCACCGCCTGGCGCGTCGCCCGGCCGACGCCGACGGCGCCGTTGCTGGCCGAGAGCCCGGCATGGCAGGCGACAATGGTCAGGATGACGCCGAACACCAGGGCCTTGAGCAGCCCGACGTAGACCTCCTTGTTGTGGAGGTAGAGCATGGCGTTGTCATAATAGGCCTGGGGCGAGACGCCGAGCTGGGTGTCGGCCACCAGCATCCCCCCCAGGATGCCGACCACGTTGGAGAAGATGGTCAGCGCCGGACAGGCCAGGATCATCGCCGCCAGCCGCGGCATCACCAGGAAGCGCACCGGATTGATCGACATCACCTGGAGCGCGGCGACCTCCTCCGAGACGGTCATCGTCCCCAGCTCCGCCGCCATCGCCGCCCCGACGCTCGCCGCCAGGATCAGCGCCGTCATGAACGGCCCCATCTCCCGGCACATGCTCTGGGAGACCAGCGTCCCGACCTGCACCTGCTGCCCGTAGTCCTTGAGCACCAGCCCCGCCTGCAACGCCAGGATCATCCCCGTGAACAGCGCCACCGTCGAGGTCACCAGCAGGCTCTTGATCCCGCAAATGATGATCTGGCGGACGAACTCGCGGCGGCGCGCCAGCACGTCCGGCAGCCAGAAGCAGGCCTCCAGCAGCAGGAAGACCGCCCGGCCGGCGTTCCGCGTCTTCAGCAGCCCGGCCCGCCCGAAGGCGGCCAGGAAGTTGGCCGGCGGCGCCCAATATTCCGGCTCGTGGACTTTCATGCTCCCGTTCCCATGACAGCAATTTGAGCCAGTTACTATATCCCGGCCCCGGCGTTTTCCCATCCTTGCCGGCGCGGCCATCGGGCTTGGCGGGAAGCCCGGTGGGGGCGGCTGGGATCCGTGGGGGGCGTCCCCGCTCCCCATAGATGGCACCGGGGACGGTGCCCCTGCTTTCGGCGGGCGCGGACTCCGCAAGGCGCAGGACTGGGTAGCGGGTTTGGGTTTGGTTGAGTTCGGCAAGGAGTTTTTGCGTGCAGGCATCATGCCGCGCCGTCCGCCATCCGCGCCAGATGGGTGCGCACGGTCTTGGGGTGCGGGCCACGGTCCAGCCCCAGCAGCAGCCCCCACTCGCCCGGCGACGTCTTCAGCAACGCCTCCGGCGAGCGGATGCGCGCCAGCGCCATGAACGCCAGCATCAGCAGCCTGCTCTCCAGCGAATAGAACGCCGCCTTCGCCCGATCCAGCAGCCCGGTGTGGCGCAGCAGCCCGGCCGCCAGCAGGGCCGGCAGCGCCGCCAACGCCCCGCCGCAATGGGCGTCCAAAACCGGCCGGTCAAAGGTGGCCGCCGCCCCTGCCAGGCGCCCCAGGGCCGCCAGGCTCCGTTTGGCGATGGTCAATGATGGCGGGTCAAAGTAGCTTCCTCCGCCCTTTGTGGTGCCGCCCGCCTCGCCGACTTGCACACGGGCGAATTCCTGGCGGTTCACTGGGCGGCGGCGAGTTCCTGGCGGATCGCGGCGGCGGCGGCGGCGGGGTCGGCGGCGGCGGTGATGGGGCGGCCGATGACGAGGAAGTCGGCGCCGGCGGTGGCGGCCTCGCGGGGGGTCATGACCCGTTTCTGGTCGCCGTGCTCGGCGCCGGCCGGGCGGATGCCGGGCACCACCAGCAGGAAGCCGGGGCCGAACTCACGGCGCATGGCTTGGATTTCGTGGGCCGAGCAGACGACGCCGCCGATGCCGGCGGCGAAGGCGAGCCGGGCGAGGAGGCGCACTTGGTCGGCGGGTGGGGTGGGGACGCCGGTGGCGGCGAGCTGGGTGGCGTCGAGGCTGGTGAGCACGGTCACGGCAATGACCTGGATGCCGGTCGCCCGGCCGGCTTCGGCGGCGGCCTGGAGCATGGCGGGGCCGCCGGCGGCATGGACGTTGGTGAGGTCGGCGCCGATGGCGGCGGCGCTGCGCACGGCTTGGGCGGCCGTGTTGGGGATGTCGTGGAACTTGAGGTCGAGGAAGACCTTTTTTCCGGCCCGTTTCAGGCGGGCGACGGTTTCGGGGCCGTGGCGGGTGAAGAGCTGTTTGCCGACCTTGTACCAGGTGATGGCGGGGCCGATGGCCTGGACCAGGGCGTCGGCTTCCTCGAGGGTGTTGACGTCCAAGGCGACCATGATGTCAGTGGTGGGGGGCATGGGGTGTTCCTGTGGTGGCGGTTGGGCGGGTGCGGCGCCAGAGAAGGCGGGTGGCGAGGAGGGGGAGGAGCAGCAGCCCCGGGAGTCCGGCCAGGCGGAGCAGGGGCGGGATGTTCTGAAAATAGCGGAGCAGGTCGTGGTGGCTGGTTCCGGTTCCCAGGAGCCAGGCGGCGGCGAAGACCAGGAGGATGGCCACGATGGGGAGGATGATGGTGTAATAGAGGAGCATGCGGGTGAGGATGGCGGCGAAGTGGCAGCGCGGTTCACGGTGGCGGTCGGTCAGGCGGGCGATGGCGTCGCCGATTTCCCACAACAGCCAGCCGCCGGCGAGCAGGGCGGCCATGGCGCCGGCGGCCAGGTAGAGGTTGTGCGGGGCGCGCCGCCACCAGACGAGGAAGGGCAGCAAGCCGGCGCCGGCCAGGCTGGCGAGGCGCAGGCGGAATCCGCTGGCGCCCGGTTTGGCCGCGGGCGGGGCGGGCAGCTCCGGTGCCAGCCGCCAGGTTGCGAGGGAGGTCAGGAGGGCGGGGATCCAAGGCAGCCATGGCGACTGCCACCACCAGGGCAGGGCGTTGGTCAGGAGCAGCAGGGCTTGGGGGATGGCGGTGGCGAGGCCGGCCACGAGCAGTCCGAGCGTCCCCGCGCCGGGATGGGGTGTGCCGCCGCTGCCGCTGCCGTCCGGGGCGGGTTCGGGTGCGGGTGCGGGTGGCGGGGCGGCATGGCGATGCCCCGTGGTGAGGGGCGGGAGCAGCGGCGAGGTGAAGTTCATGGGCGGGCCGCGGCCGGGGGTGGCCTACAGGCTGTCGAGGTAGGTGGTGTATTGCTGGGCGTTGAAGAGCATGTCCAGCTCGTCGTCCTCGTCATATTCCATGCAGAAGAGCCAGTGCTTGTAGGGCCCCAGGGCGATGAGGTTGGGGGAGTCCATCACGTCGCGGTTGACGGCGGTGACCCGGCCGCTGAGGGGGGAGAGCATCTCGTAGATGCTGGTTGGGCGGTGGATGTGGAGGCAGGGGGCGTCCATCTCCAGTTCGTCGCCCTCCATGGGCATGTCGAGCCCAAGGATCTCCGTGAGCTTGTCCGCCAGTTCGGGGGTGACGCCGATCCGGGCGATGCGTTTGCGCGGCTCGGTCTTGACCCAGACGTGGTGCTGGGTGTATTTCAAATCCTTGGGATGTTCTTCAATCATGGAAAGCTCCGTGCCCGGGCGGGTGCCCCGCGTTTCCCTTTCTGATTTTCGCTGTGTATGTTATCGGCGTTTTTCCGTCTTGCAAGCGCCCAAGGTAGTTTCGCCTTGGCTGGCGGGGGGGCGCGTCACCCCGCAATAAACACGCGGGGAGGGCGATTTCAAGTGAGGAGCGAGAGCCGTGGAACTTTTGCCTGATCGCGGCCGGCGCCCCGAAGCGGTGACGCCGCTGTCGGCGCGCCTGGGGAGCGCCACCTTTGCCTTCACGGCGGCGCCGCTCCGCCTGCGGCTGGCCGCCGGGGCGTTGGACCTGCTGCTGCTGGCGGTGGCGCTGGGGGGGGCGCTGCGGTTTTGCCAGGCGCACGTCCCGGGGGGGCTGGACGGCCTGGCTTTGGCGCCGCTGGCCCTGGCTGGGGCGCTGCTGTATCTCACCGCCGCCTTCGGGTTCCGCGGCCAGACCGTCGGACAATGGTATTTCGGCTTGATGGTCGCGACCAAGGACGGGCATGAGATCTGGCTGGGGCGGGCCTTTTTCCTGGCGCTCGCCACCCTGGCGACCGGCTGGAGCCTGCCCGTGGCCCTGCTGTTGTTCCAGTCCAAGCGCTCCTTGGCGGACTGGCTGTGCGGAGTCCGCACCATCCGCGACCGGGTGACGGAGACCACGGAGTGAACGCCATGCCCGTACCACTGCCGCCCAAGCCTTCCGTCGCCCCCGCCCGCCGCACCTCCCGGCTCCTCCTCCGGTACGTGGCCGGCGAATATGCGCTGCCGCTCGCCTGCTGCTTGGCGGGGTTCATGGCCCTGTTCATCCTGGTCGAGCTTTTCGATGTGCTGAACGACCTGATCTCGGCCAAGGCGCCGCTGGGTGCCATGCTCCGCTATTTCCTGCTGCGGCAGCCGGCCAGCCTGGTCACGGTCCTGCCGATTTCGCTGCTGCTCTCGGCGGGCTACCTGGTGAGCAACTTCAGCCGCAACCATGAGTTGACGGCGCTCCGGGCCTGCGGCGTGTCGGTGCCGCGGGCGTTCCTGCCGGTGTGGGTCATTGGCGCCCTTTTTTCCGTCGTCTCCTATTGGACCAGCGAACGGCTGGCCCCCGCCTGCTCGGCCCAGGCCGAGACGCTGATTGACCGGTTGACCGCCAGCGACACGGCGCGGGCCCGGCAGAAGATGGGGGCGCGGCTGGCCTTCCGCAGCGGCCGCACCAACCGCGACTGGTTCTTCGCCAGCTTCGACCCGGCCGGGGAGCAGCGGGGGGTGCTGGTCAAGCAGTTCCGCGAGGATCGCCGCGTCGCCTGGGAAGTCCGGGCCGCGACCGCGACCTACCATGCCGGGGTCTGGACTTTGCGCGACGTCATCCGCATCGCCTACGACGAGGAGGGGCTGCTGCCCGTGGACGCCGGCCGGCGCCTGCCCACCTTCGAGGTGGCCGAGGAAGGCGACTCCCCCGGGCGCATCCTTGCCAGCCTCAAGCCGGCCGAGGAGCTGAACGTGCGGGAGATGCGGCAGATCCTGGCCGCCACTCCCGAGCTGCCGGCCAGCACCCGGCGCGTCTTCCAGACCACCATTTGGCGGCGGCTCTCCTTCCCCTTCTCCTGCCTTGCCGCGGCGGTGTGCGGCGTCGCCCTCTCGATCGGGCCCCAGGGTGGCAGCCGGCTGCGCGGCTTTGCCGAGGCCATCGGCCTGCTGCTGATCTACTACGTCGTCCATCAACTGTTTGGGGTGCTGGGCAAGACCGGGGTGCTGCCGCCGCTGGCGGCCGGCAGCGTGCCGACCCTGCTGCTGCTGGGCTGGGGGCTCCACGAACTCTGGCGCAAACGCTGACCTGCCGCGGAGGCGCCGATGAAACCGCAATCCGCCCATTCCCCGACCTTTGTGGTGAAGGCCGGCCACCGGAAGGTCAAGGTCGTGGCGCCGCCCGCCTCGCCCCGGCGCGGCTGGTGGCGCCGCTTCCGGCTGGCCTTGATCGCCATCCAGGTGGTGGCCGCCGTCGCCCTGATCGAGCATTTCCTGATCCGGCCGCGGCGGCTGGCGCCGGCGCGGCAGCCGACTCCCACTTTGCCGGTGGCCGTCAAGCCGCCGCCGCTCAAGGGCCTCCCCGCGCCGGCGCTGGGCGCCCGGGCCCTGCTCCCGGCGCGGCTGCGGGCCGTCGAGCCGGCCTTGCTGCCGGACACGGCGGAGCTGGCCGCCGGCAGCGCCGAGGCGCAGGCGGCCCAGGTCGCCTTCTCGCTCCGTTCCGGGCTGCCGTTGGAGGTCGAGAACAGCCTTGGCATCCGCTTCCGCCTGGTCCCGCCCGGTTCCGGCCTTGTGGGGAGCCCGCCGGAAGAGGCGGGGCGCACATCGTGGGAGAGCCGGCACCGGGCCTGGTTCAACCGCCCCTTCTACCTGAGCGTCAGCGAGATCACCCAGGAGCAATGGCTGAAAATCATGCCGGAAAACCCCTCCTACTTCCGGGAGACCCGCCGGCCGGTGGAGGAGGTGAGCTGGCACCAGTGCGTGGAGTTCGCCCGGGAACTGGGCGGGCGCGAGGGGCTGCCCGCCAACACCTACCGGCTGCCCACCGAACGCGAATGGGAATACGCCTGCCGCGCCGGCACCGCCACCCCCTTCTTCTTCGGCAGCGACCCCCGCCGGCTGCGGCTCTATGCGGACTTCAAGGAAAACAACAACCACCACACCAACATAGTCATGCTGCGCCGGCCCAACGCCTGGGGGTTCCACGACCTGCTCGGCAACGTCTGGGAATGGTGCCTCGACCGCTTCCAGCCCTATGATGGCGGCGCCGAGGCGGCCCCCGTCGGCGCCGAGCTGGACGACCCCGCGGTCTCCCGCGTGCTGCGGGGCGGCAACTGGCTGGCGGAAGCCAGCGACTGCCGCGCCGCCTGCCGCAGCCGGCTGCCGCCCGCCTCCCACGGCAACATGCTTGGCTTCCGCCTGCTGCGCACCCTGCCCGAATACGAGCCGACCGGCCGGGAAATGGCGACGCCCCCCGAGTGGCTCCGCCCGGAGGGCGCCGAACCGCCACCCCCCGCCGTGCCGGGATTATAGTATCGCCTTTCTGGAGGTTCCCGAACCATGGATGCGACCTTTTATCCGCTCGCCTGCGCTGTCCAGCCCTATGCCTGGGGGCAGCGGGGCGCCCCCGGCCGCCCACCCTACATCGCCGAGCTGCTCGGCCGGCCCGACAACGGCCAGCCCCAGGCCGAACTCTGGATCGGCGGCCACCCCAGCCTGCCCGCCCGGCTGACCGTGGACGGACGGGAGCGTTCCCTGGCCGAGCTGGCCGCCGCCGAACCGGCCGCCGTGCTGGGCGACCCGGAGGCGACCGGCTTCCCCTTCCTGCTCAAGATCCTGAGCTGCGACGCGGCCCTCTCGATCCAGGCCCACCCCGACCCCGCCGTCGCCCGCATCCTCCATGCCAAGGATCCGGCGCACTACCCCGACCCCTTCCCCAAGCCGGAACTCGCCATTGCCATCACCCCCTTCGAGGCCCTCTGCCAGTTCCGCCCCGTGGCTGAAATCCGCGCCGAGGCCGGGCGGCTCCCCGCCTTGGGTGCCTTCCTGGCCGCCGCCGGGGTGCGCCCGACGCTGGCGGACGATCCCTGGCTGCGCGCCGCCTACGCCGCCCTGTTCCGCGCCCCGCAAGGGCAGATCCCCCCCCTCTGCCGCGCCCTGGCCACCGCCGTGCAGGCAGTGCCCGTGCGGACTGCGCACGACGACCTCTATCTCCGGCTCCTCGCCGCCTATCCCGACGACCGCGGCGCCGTCTCCGCCTATTTCCTCAACCATCTCCAGCTCCAGCCTGGCGAATGCATCTACCTGGCCGCCAACGAGCCGCACGCCTACCTCCGCGGCACCATCCTCGAATGCATGGCCAATTCGGACAACGTCGTCCGCGCCGGCCTGACCCCCAAGCATGTCGACACGGAAGTGCTGCTGGCCATGCTGACCTACAGCCAGGACGGCGTGCATTTCCTCTCCCCGGCCCACAACGGCGCCGGCGTCCGCGGCTACATCCCGCCCACCCCAGAGTTCCAGGTGGACCTGCTCACGCCGGCGGCCGGCGGCGGGCTGGCGCTGGATTCCGGCGGCGCCGTCTCCCTGCTGCTGGTGCTGGAGGGGGCGGCGGAACTGCGGACGCCGCGGGGGGCGGTCTTCGCCGCGCCGCGGGGCAGCATCTGGCTCTGGCCGGCCTGCCTGGAGCGGGCGGAGATCCGTTTCACGGCGCCGGACAGCGAGGTCGTCCGCGCCCGCCCCAACATGCTGGCGTTCGACCGGCTTTGACTTTGGCAACCTCACAGGAAGGATTTGGCGAACATGGCTGACGAGAAGATGGATTTCGGGGCGCTGCTGGCCCAGTTCGAGACTGGCAAGCCCTCCCGCACCACCACCCGCGTCCAGGTCGGCGCGAAGCTGGCCGGCAAGGTGACCGCGATCGATTCCAGCACGGTCTATGTCGATGTCAACGCCCCCTCCGACGCGATGGCCGACCGGATCGAGTTCCTGGACGATGGCGGGGCGCTGACGGTCCAGGTCGGCGACACGGTCGAGGCCATCTGCGTCAGCGCCGAGGAAGGCGAGATCCGCCTCAGCCGGCGGATGAACGCCGCCACCGCCGACGCGTCGCTGATGCAGGCCCACGAGGCCCGCATCCCGGTCGAGGGGCGCGTCGCCGCCGAGACCAAGGGCGGCTTCGAGGTCATGGTCGGCTCACACAAGGGGTTCTGCCCCTACTCCCAGATCGACCTCGGCAAGCTCGACGCCGCCTTCTACCTCGGCCAGAAGTTCCTCTTCTTCATCCAGGAATACAGCGAGCATGGCCGGCGGCTGGTGCTGAACCGCCGGCGGCTGCTGGAGCAGGAGCAGGCCAAGGCCCGTGAACAGCTCAAGGAGCGGCTGCACGCCGGCGACCGGCTGGAGGGCACGGTCAAGAAGATCATGCCGTTCGGCGTCTTCGTCGACATCGGCGGCATGGACGGCCTGGTGCCGCTCTCCGAACTGGCCTGGAAGCGGGACGTGAAGGCGGAGGAGCTGGTCAAGCCCGGCCAGAAGGTCACCGTGGTCGTGCGGGAGATCGATTGGGACCGCCAGCGCATCTCCCTGAGCCTGCGCGCCGCCGCCAACGACCCGTGGAGCGCGGAGCCGTTCCTGTTCACCGCCGGCACCCGGCATTTCGGCACGGTGGTGAAGACGCTCAACTTCGGCGCCTTCGTCGAGCTGGCGCCGGGGGTGGAGGGGCTGATCCCGATTTCCAAGCTTGGCCGCGGCAAGCGGCTGAACGACGCCGGCGAGGCGGTGAAGGCAGGGGAGGCGCTGGAGGTGCTGGTCGAAAGCGTTGACCGCGAGCGGCGCCGGCTCTCCCTCTCCGTGGTCTCGCTGAACGCCGAGGAGGCGGCCGCGGCGGTCGAGCAGGTACGCCTGGCGGCCTCGGTCGTCCCCGGCGCGGAATTGCCCGGCGTCGTGGAGGCGCTGAAGGAGTTCGGCGCCTTCGTCCGGCTCCCCGGCGGCAAGAGCGGCCTGCTCCACATCAGCCGCATGGGTCTCCCCGAGGGGCCGGCGCGGCGCAACCTGCTGCCGGCGCGGTTCGCCCCCGGCAAGGAGCTGACCGTGCGGGTGGAGGCGGTCGAGGGCGACCGCATCCGCCTCGCCATTCCCGGCGTCGCGGCCCAGGAGTCCACCGCGGAGCAGGAAGAGGCGGCCTACCGCGAGTTCAGCCAGGCCCAGGCGGCGCGCCAGGGCGGGAACCTGGGCAGCCTGGGCGACCTCTTGGGCGGGCTGGACAAGCTCAAGCTGAAGTGAGGGGGACGGCTGGCATGGCGCCGCTCTCCCCCGCCCCCGGGGGGAAGCGCGGAAGATTGAAGATTCAACAGCGAAGATTGAATTGGCATGAACCCTCCGGCAACTGACTCCGTCTCCCCATCCCCCCGCCGGCGCGGCCTCCCGGCGGCGGCGCTCCTGCTGCTGCTCTGCGCGGCCCTTTACCTGCCGGGCATCGCCGCCCTGCCGCCGGTGGACCGGGACGAGCCGCGCTTCGCCCAGGCCTCGAAGCAGATGGTCGAGGCCGGCGACTACGTCCGCATCAACGTCCTTGACCAGAGCCGCAACAAGAAGCCGGCCGGCATCCACTGGCTGCACGTCGCCGCGGTCCGGCTCACGGGCGTCAAGGACGCCATCTGGCCCTATCGCCTGGTCTCGGCCCTGGGCGGGACGGCCGCCGTGCTGCTGACCTTCGCCGCCGGCCGCCGCCTCTTCGGCCCCGGCCCCGCCTTTGCCGGCGCCGCGATCCTCGCCGCCACTCCCATGCTCATCGTCGAGACCCACGCGGCCATTGCCGACGCCACCCTGCTGGCGACCGTGGCCGCGGCGCAACTGGCGCTGGCCTGCCTCTACCTGCGCCCCGCCGCCGCCCCTGGGGAGCGCCCCGCCGCCACTGGCTGGGGCATCTTTCTCCTTTTCTGGTGCGCCCTGGGCGCCGGCGTGCTGCTCAAGGGGCCGGTCACGCCGCTGGTCAGCCTGACGACGCTGCTGGGGATTTGGCTCCTCGAAAAGTCGCGCGGCTTCTCCCCCCTGGCCGCCTGCCGCCGGCCGCGGCTCTGGCGGGAGTGGTGGGCGCGGCCCGTGAGCCTGGCCTGGGCCCGGCCGCTGCGGCCGTGGCTGGGGGTGCCGCTGCTGCTGCTGATTGCGGCGCCATGGTTCATCGCGGTGCAGGTCGCCACCCGCGGCGCCTATCTGCGGGAGGCGCTCGGCGAGGATTTCCTGCCCAAGCTCGGCTCCAGCCAGCAGGGGCACGGCGCCCCCTTCGGCACCTACCTGGCCGCCAGCCTCTTCTTCCTCTGGCCCTTCCTCCTCCCCGTCTGGCGGGGGGCCGTGGACGCCTGGCGGGCGCGGGACACCGACCGGGCGGCGCGTTTCTGCCTGGCCTGGCTGCTGCCGGCCTGGCTGCTCTTCGAAACCGTCTCCACCAAGCTGCCGCACTATGTGCTGCCGCTCTATCCCGCCCTGGCGCTGCTGGCGGGGCGCGGCCTGGCCGGCGCCGGTGACGCCGGGGCGCGGCCAGCGGCGGCGGCGCCGACGCGCGCCGGCCGGCTCGTCACGGCCCTGCTCACCGCCGGCTGGTGGCTGGTCGGCGCCGCGCTGGCGCTGCTGGCGCCGCTGGCGGGGCTGTTCCTCACGGGGCGGCTCCTGCCGCTGACCCTGCTGCCGGCGGCCGTGGCCCTGGCGGCGCTCATCCTGCTCCGGCCCGGCGGCGGGCGGCTGGTGCGGAGTCCGCACGCCGGCGTGCTCTTCGCCGTGCTCTATTTCGCGCCGCTGCTCCAATGGGTGCTGCCGCGGTTCGAGCCGCTCTGGGTCAACCGCCAGATCGTGGCGATGGTGCGGGCCTACGAACGTGAAGTCGGCCATCCGGTCACCGCCGCCTGCACCGGCTACGAGGAGATGGGGCTGGCCTTTGCGCTCGGGACGCGCACCGGGCTGGAGCTGGCGCCGGCCCAGGCCGTGGAACGGCTGAAGGCCGACCCGGCGGGAACCGTCGCCCTGGTCCAGGACGCCGCCGCGCCGCTGGCCTGGCCGGGGCTGCCCGCGGCGCTCCAGGAACGGCTGAACCGCTCCCTGGCGCTCAAGCCCAGCCGGCGGCGCGAGGCGGAGTTCCGCGCCCTGGCCGCCGCCGCCGGGCTGCCCGTGCGCCGGATCGCCCAGGTGGACGGCTTCAACCATTCCAAGGGGCGGCGGGTGCGGGTCATCCTCTACGCCGCCGCCGGGGAAGGGGCCGCGCCATGAGGTTCTGGCGTTCCTGGCAATGGTGGGCGGGGCTGGCGGCCGTGGCGGCCTTCGTCGGCGCCAGCATCCTCTGGTTCGACCGGCCGGTGGCGCGCTGGGCGGCGGCGCGGCCGGAAGCGTGGCAGGATTTGGGGAAATGGCTTTCCGAGCTGGGCCAGGCCCATTGGGTGCTGCTCCCGGGCGTGGTCGGGGCGATTTGGTGCCGGTGGTGGCGGCCCGACCGGGAGCGCCTTGCCCGCTTCCAGGCCTATTGCTGGGCGGTGGCGCTGCCGAGCCTGGCGGAGCTGCTGCTGAAGGGGCTGTGCGGCCGGGCGCGGCCGAAGCTGCTGTTCGAAAAGGGAATCTACGGCTTCTTCCCGGGCACTGGCTGGCACTACCGCTATGCCGGCTTCCCCTCGGGGCACAACGTGACCGTGACGGCGGCGATGACCGCGCTCTGGGTGCTGCATCCCCCGGGGCGCCCCCTCTACCTCGCCGGCGCGCTGGCGATGATGGCCGCCCGGGTGCTGGCGAAGGGGCATTTCCCGGCGGACGTAGTGGCCGGCTCATTCATCGGGCTGACCCTGGCGCTGCTGGTCCTGCGCTGGCGCGCGGCAGCGGTGCCGGCGGCCTCCCGCCCGCCCCCCGCCGCCGCGGAGGGCGGCGCGTAAGTGGAGACGGGCGTAAGTGGGGACGGGTGATTGGGGATAGCCCTCCCCCCCCTGGGGTCGCCGCGCCCCCGCCCGGAGGCTTGTTTTCCCCCGGGCGGTGGGTACAGTGCCTTCTGCCGGCCCGCCGCGGCGGGAACCGCCGGCCCACCCGCTTGTGGCAGAGGCTGGGCGGCGGCTGGCCGCCCAGGCCGCCAGTCGCCGCCCCGTCCGATTCGGCCGGCAAACCCGGAAAAACCGTTCAATAACAAGTTGGGTGCCACAGAGATTGAATGTTGATGGAGAATGTCCATGCCAACCATATCGATTTTTTACGTATCCTGATCCGAATGTTTTTCCATGATATTGAGAAGCATCACGTCCCCTCACATTCATGCGGAATATCAGGGGGTGGTGGCAGTCTACTCGATTGCCGACGGAACCGTCCTGGCGGGAGGCCTGCCGCCCAGAAAGCACAAACTGGTCGTTGCTTGGATTGATATCCACCAAGAGGATTTGCTGGCGGACTGGGAGTTGGCCGTCAACGGTCAAAACCCACTGTCCATCAGAGGATTGGATCAATGAGAATCGCAGAAGTCAAACCAATGAAAGACGGCACCCTGTGGGTTGTCGCCGATGACGGGTGTTCCGGCATCTTTGACGTTCGCCCATATCTAAGTTCACAGGCGTTCTTGCCGCTCAAGGACTGGTCCCAGTTTTCGCAGGTTCGCAATGGCGGTTACTACGTCGAATGGAAATGCGGTGCAGATTTATCATCTGACACCATCGAGGCGCGCTGGACGGCACATGCCCCCATGGCCCCCCAACAAACGGCTTCAGCGGACGGATTGACACCCGCTGAGCCGTAACGTGGGGATAAGAATGAATCAGAAACTGAAAGGCATTGCGATTCATGAAGAGCTATTTTGACAAGATGAGATCCAAGGGGCAATGTCCTCCACGGAAACCTATCAGCAAAATCATCTGGTCCTGGATTGGTGCCTTCAGCGGAATCCTGTTGATCGAGATTCTCCAGCGTTACACCATTGGTGCGGATGCCGTCTTCATGATTGGATCCTTTGGGGCATCGGCAGTCCTTGTCTACGGTGCGCCAATGGCCGAGTTCTCGCAACCAAGAAACCTCGTGGGGGGACATGTGTTTTCCGCGATTGTGGGAGTAACTGTTCTCTTGACGCTGGGTGAGCGCTGTGTGCTCAGTGCCCCGCTTGCGGTATCTCTGGCAATTGCAGCTATGCACTTTACGCGCACATTGCATCCCCCCGGCGGGGCCACGGCGCTCATCGCGGTCATTGGAGGTGACAGGGTTCATGCCTTGGGGTATGTCTATGTCTTGATGCCGGTCTTTGCTGGAGCACTGATTATGCTGCTAATCGCATTAGTGATAAACAACCTATCTGCAAATCCCAAACGGCACTACCCTGTATACTGGATCTAAAATTTTGGGTGCAAGAGTGTCGGTGGATGCGTTGAATCAAAGGAGGACGTTGGGCAGAAAGCCAACATCATGACGGTCTCCTGAACCATGGTGATGGATTTCACTCCGGTATTTGCCATCGTCACGGGTGAATGGAATCACTCTTCAAGAAGCACAACATCGTCGTGCTAGAGGCGGTGGCGGCAAGCAGCGATACCGCACGCAAGGAGAAGCGCACGGTTCACGCGGTTGGCGACGGAACGTTCATTGTCGCTGGGCGCAAGATTGACCGAAGGAAGATGATGCCCTCCAAGCTCCCATGCGGCGTTTGGCGGCCAGTGGCCAGCCATGAGGAATCCGGGGAGGCAAATCTTCGCCTAACGTCCGGCGGGTTGCTTGGGGACGGACACGGCAGTGCCGCTCCCCGGATTTTCGCGCTCAGCACAGCGGCGCTCGCGCCCGCGCAACGCGCCCGAAGTCGAACCGCCGGGTTGGCAACTACTTCGGATGGGATGGGGGCGGCAGTGAGTGACGGGGGCGCTGACGCCCCCCGCCTTTTGAAATCCTCGCTATAGTATCCGATTCTTTCGTTGGCCCATCGCAGGTTTAGAGGTGAGGTTGGCATATGGTCGGCTGGATACTCAAGTTCATTTTCGGCACCCGCAACGAGCGGATGGTCAAGCAACTGCGGCCACTGGTCGCGGAGATCAACCGCCTTGAGGAAGGCTTGCAAGCGCTGACCGACGAGCAGTTGCGGGCGAAGACGGCGGAGTTCCGGGAGCGCTTCCGGAAGGGTGAGACCCTCGACGATCTGCTGCCCGAGGCCTTCGCCGCGGCCAAGAACGCCTGCCGCCGCCTCTGCGGCCGCGAGATCGAATACACGGGGCGCAAGGACGTGTGGAACATGATCCCCTTTGACGTCCAGCTCATGGGCGGCGTCGTGCTCCACCGCTGCGGCATCGCCGAAATGGCCACCGGCGAAGGCAAGACCCTGGTGGCGACCCTGCCACTCTACCTGAACGCGCTCAGCGGCCGCAACGTCCAGCTTGTCACCGTCAACGACTACCTGGCCTTGCGCGACTCCCAGTGGATGGGCGCCGTCTACAGCTTCCTCGGCCTCAGCGTCGGCTGCATCCAGAACTCCATGTCGCCGGCCGAGCGCCGCGCCCAGTATGGCTGCGACATCACCTATGGCACCAACTCCGAGTTTGGCTTCGACTACCTGCGCGACATGGGGATGGCCGGCTCGAAGGAGGAGATGGTCCAGCGCGACCATTACTTCGCCATTGTCGACGAGGTGGACAGCATCCTGGTCGACGAGGCGCGCACGCCGCTGATCATTTCCGGCCCGGCGGCGGTCTCCCGCCACCAGTACGACAAGCTCAAGCCGGGGGTGGCCGAGCTGTTCAAGCTCCAGAACCTGCTGGTCACCCGCCTGGTCCAGGAGGTCCGCGAGGTTTTGGAAAGCCCCAGCGCCAGCGCCGAGGCGAAGGACGAGGCCTACACCAAGCTGGTCCAGGTCAAGCTGGGGATGCCCAAGCACAAGCAGATCCTGCGCCTGTTCGAGGATCCGGCGGTCCGCAAGCAGGCCGACAAGCGCGAGTCGGAAGTCTACAGCGACACCAACCGCGGCTTCATCCAGCGGCTGAAGGAGGATCTCTACTTCAGCATCGACGAGCGCAACAGCGAGGCGAACCTCACCGAGAAGGGGCGCCGCCAGCTTGCGCCCGCGGATCCGGACGCCTTCATGATCCCCGACCTCGGCGAGGTCTACCACCAGATCGACAACGACCCGGCCCTCCCCGAGGAAGAGAAGGCCAAGCGCCGGCAGGCCGCCCAGGAGACCTTCGAGAACCGCAGCGAGGTCATCCACAACATTTCCCAGCTCCTCCGCGCCTACTGCCTTTTCGAGAAGGACGTCCAGTACGTCGTCCAGGAGAACAAGGTGCTGATCGTGGACGAGTTCACCGGCCGCATCCTGCCGGGACGGCGCTGGAGCGACGGGCTGCACCAGGCGGTGGAGGCCAAGGAGGGGGTCAAGATCGAGCGCGAGACCCAGACCTATGCCTCGATCACCATCCAGAACTACTTCCGGCTCTACGAGAAGCTGGCCGGCATGACCGGCACGGCGGAGACCGAGGCCACCGAGTTCAAGGACATCTACAAGCTCGACGTGGCCGCCATCCCCACCAACCAGCCCTGCGTCCGCCAGGACAGCGACGACCGGATCTTCAAGACCAAGCGCGAGAAGTTCAACGCCGTGGTCGCCGAGATCGCGGAGTGTAACAAGCGCGGGCAGCCGGTGCTGGTCGGCACCGTCTCGGTTGATTCCTCGGAGATTCTGAGCCGCCTGCTCCAGCGCCAGCGGATTCCACACAACGTCCTCAACGCCAAGAACCACCAGCGCGAGGCCGAGATCATCGCCCTGGCCGGGCAGAAGGGCAGCGTCACCATTGCCACCAACATGGCCGGCCGCGGCACCGACATCAAGCTCGGTTCCGGCGTCACCGAGCTGGGCGGCCTCCACGTCATCGGCAGCGAACGGCATGACTCCCGCCGCATCGACCGCCAGCTCCGCGGCCGCTGCGCCCGCCAAGGCGACCCCGGCTCCTCCCGCTTCTACATCTCGCTGGAGGACGACCTGATGCGCCTCTTCGGCTCCGACCGCATCGCCGGCATCATGGAGCGCCTCGGCATGCAGGAGGGGGAGCAGCTCTCCCACGGCCTGCTCAACCGCTCCATCGAAAACGCCCAGCGCCGCGTCGAACAGCAGCACTTCTCCATCCGCAAGCGCACCCTCCAGTTCGACGACGTGATGAACAAGCAGCGCGAGGTCATCTACGGCCTGCGCAAGCAGGCGCTGATGACCGACAACCCGCGCGACCTCCTCTTCGACGTCGCCTTCACCGCCATCTGCAACCGCATCGAGGCCGCCCTGGCCAGCCACGAAAAAGGCAAGGAGCTGGACCGCGCCGACCTGCTGCAGTGGCTGACCCGGACCTTCCCCATCGGCTTCACCATGGACGACCTGGCCTGGCCCGGCGGCAAGAAGGACGTGGAGGCGCTGGCCCGCCACCTGGTCGACCGCATTGACGCCGCCTACCAGCTCAAGGAGAAGGCCGAGGAGCCCCAGGCCATCCGCTGGCTGGAGCGGCAGATCATGCTCCAGGGCATCGACGCCCTTTGGCAGGAGCACCTCTACAACATGGACATGCTCCGCCACAGCATCCAGCTCCGCGCCTACGGCCAGCGCGACCCGCTGGTCGAATACAAGCAGGAGGCGTTCCAGATGTTCGAGCGCCTCACCGGCGAGATCAAGGACCGCATCCTCGGCAACATGTTCCGGTCGGCGACGAACGTGCAGGCGTTCCAGCACCTGCTCGCCATGCTGCCCGTCCAGGAGCAGCACGAGATCCTCTCCCAGTTCGCGGGGCTGACCCCGCGCCGGCCCCAAGCCCAGCCGGAGCTGCCGCGGGCGGAGATCGCGGTGTCGCCGGAGGCCGACGTGGCCGAGGAGCCGCTGCCCGAGGCGGCGCGCCGCCAGCCTGGCGCCGTCTCCCAGTCCTTCAGCCTCGGCTCCGGCGTCACCCTTCGCCGCGAGCTGCCCAAGATCGGCCGCAACACCGATTGTCCCTGTGGCAGCGGCAAGAAGTTCAAGCAGTGCTGCGGCGCCTGACCGGCGGGATTGGGGACGGTTTTAGTTTTACCGGCCAGTGGTGGTCAATGCCCCGACCATTGGGGGCGCCCTGAATAATTCAGGCTCGGCGCCGCCCGAAAAGGGACGCGCCCGGCAATGGCGGTCATTCCATCCAGACGACGGCGGGGGTGGGGCGGCGCAGGATGGTGTCCTTGCCGGGGGAGCGGCTGTTGACGGGGCAATCAACGTTGTAGTGCAGCCCGCGGCTTTCCCGGCGGGCGCGGGCGCAGTCGATGATCATTTCGGCGACCGAGGCGAGGTTGCGCAGCTCGACCAGGTCCGCGGTGACCGTGAAATCCCAGTAGTATTTCTCGATCTCCCTGCGGATCAAGCTGATGCGGTTCTTGGCGCGCTCCAGCCGCTTGTCGGTGCGGACAATGCCGACGTAGTCCCACATGAATCGCCGGATTTCCTGCCAGTTGTGGGTGATCACGATCTGCTCGTCCGAGTCCTTGGCGGCACCGCTGTTCCAGTCGGGGACCTGTTCCGGCTGCACCGGCAGGGTGGCGCCAGAGGCGTTTTCGGCGACGGCGGCGGCGACGGCATTGTGGGCGACGACCAGCGCCTCCAGCAGGCTGTTGCTGGCCAGGCGGTTGGCACCGTGCAGCCCGGTGCAGCCGACTTCGCCAACGGCGTAGAGGTGGCGGACGTTGGTCCGGCCGCGGACGTCGGTGCGGACGCCGCCGCAGCAGTAGTGCGCGGCCGGCACGACCGGGATCAAGTCCTTGGCCATGTTGATGCCGAGTTCGCGGAGATGGGCGAAGATGTTGGGGAAGCGCCGGAGCAGGAACCCCTCGTCCTGGTGGCGGATGTCGAGGTAGGCGCAAGGTTCGCCGGAGCGCTTGAGTTCGGCATCGATGGCACGGGCGACGATGTCACGGGGCGCCAGGCTGCCCATTTCGTGGTGGGCCTGCATGAACTCCACGTAGTCGCCGCGGCGGCGGACCTTGAGCGTGGCGCCCTCGCCGCGCACCGCCTCGCTGATGAGGAATGGCTTGGTCTGCTGATGGTAGAGGCAGGTGGGGTGGAACTGGTAGAACTCCATGTTGGCGATGTCGGCTTGGGCACGCCAGGCCATGGCGATGCCGTCGCCAGTGGCCACGTCCGGATTGGTGGTGTAGAGATAGACCTTGCCGGCGCCGCCGGTGGCGAGGAAGGTGTGGCGGGCGAGGATGGTCAGGATCCGGTTGTTGTCCTTGTCGAGCACGTAGGCGCCGAGGCCGCAGTTCTCCCCCTGCCAGTTCACGTGGCGCGAGGAGATCAGGTCGATCGCGATGTGGTTGGCCAGCAGGCGGATGCGCGGCTCCTCGCGGCAGCGCTGGAGGAGGACGGCGATGAGTTCCTCGCCGGTGATGTCGCCGGCGTGGAGGATGCGCCGCCGGCTGTGGCCGCCTTCCCGCCCCAGGTCGTAGGCGGACGCCTCCGGGCCGGCATTCTCCTCCACTTCGCCGCGGCGGGTGAAGTGGAGGCCACGTTCGATCAGCTCCTGGATCCGCTCCGGCGCGGCCTCGACGACGGCCCGGACCACGTCTTCATGGCAGAGCCCCGCGCCCGCCTGGAGCGTGTCCTCGATGTGCGAGGCGAAGCTGTCATCCGCTTCCGTGACGCAGGCAATGCCGCCTTGGGCGTAGCGGGTGTTGCATTCCTCGGCATGGTCCTTGGCGATGAGGATCACGGAGCCGTGCCGGGCGGCCTTGAGGGCGGCGGTGAGCCCGGCGGCACCAGTGCCGATGACCAGGAAATCGCAGGCGAGGCGTTCGGTGGCGGGCGGGGTCATGGAAGCGTTTCCGTCCTGTGTCCGCGGATGGCGTCCAGGCCGGGGTGGCGGCTGGGGCCTTGATCTTGATGACACCCTAATATAAGGCACTTGAGCCGCGGGGCGCAACCGGCCCTCCCCCATGGCTCGCCGCCGGCTGGGCACCATGAAAAAACGGCCGAGGCTGGCGTGCCGACGGCGCGCGAAAGGGGCAAAGGGGCCAGAAGGCGGGTCAGCGGGGACTCACGCGGGCCAGCATCGGGGCGGGGGCGGTGAAGTCCACGGGGCCATGGGTCTCCCACAGCTTGAGCTTGTTCAGCTCACGCTTGAACTCGGGGGTGAAGACCACGTTGCCGGTGTAGCGGATCTCGAAGTTCGCCTCGGGCAGGTGGAGGTCGATCAGCTTGGTGCCGGGCCGGGCGGGCGCCGCCACCTTCCGGGCGAAGGCGGTGAACTCGTTGGCCAGGTAGTAGGGCTGCCCCCCCTGGGTGTAGTCCAGGTTGGCGTCAACATGGCAGGAGACGCGGTTCTCGGACCAGTTCCGGAAGGTGATGGAGCTGACGACGATCTGCTGGATGTTTGCGGACAGCGGCTCGATGAAGACCACCTTCTGGCCGTCGGCAATCCGTTCCTCGCAGGAAATCTTGAAGGCGATGGCCTCGTTGCGATAGATGGCTGGGCCGGCTGGGGCGGCGTTGACAGCCGCCAGCGGCTTGGGGCTGGCGGCGCAGCCGGCGGCGAGGCCGGCGAGGCCCAGGAGGAGCAAGAGGGCGGCGAGGCATTTCATGGTGATGGCTTCCTGCTGGCTGGTGGGCGGCCGTGGCCGCCGGCAATTGGTCTTGACATGCTTATTATACCCGCTTGAAACCAAGGAGTTGCACGGGAATCTGTCACGTTCCAGCAAAACTTCCGCCACGGATCCAGGCAATAGGTCATTTTAGCCGGAACGGGAATCGCAATGGGACAGAATCCGGATTCGCGGCCTGGCCCAGGCTCGGGCGTTCCTGCTCGTGGAACGATGGGGTGGCTGAGCCGGGCGAGTTCGAGCGCTGCCGGGTTCCAGTTCGCGCGACACCGGCCTGCGCAAGCGCCGCTTCGCCGGGGAGGGCTGACGCTGCCCCGCCGCGGCGGCGGAACGCGGCTATAGTAGTTGCTTCCGTTTTTCGGGCCGGCTGGCGACGTTCGCTCCGGCCAATGGTGTAGGGTTTGGATGCGCGCATGAGGATGGGTCAATGGGCAAGGAAGTGTTCCCCGTACTCGGGGTGGATGTGGGCGGCACCAAGATCGCGGTCTGCCTGGCGGACTCCACGGGCCGGATTCTCGCGAAGGAGCGGATTGACGGCGGCGGCAAGCAGCCCTACGCGACAGTCGTGCCGCGGATCGCCGAAATCGGCCAACGGCTGGTCAAGCAGGCCGGGCTGGCGATGACGGATCTGCGGGCCTGCGGCATCAGCGCCCCTGGCCCGATCGACCTGGACAAGGGGGTCGTCGTCGAATCGCCCAACATGCCGTGGCGCAACGCGACGATCCGCGACGACCTGGCGGCGGCGCTGGGGGTGGCGGCCTATTTCGACAACGACGCCAACGCCGGGATGCTCGCCGAATGGTTCTTCGGCGCGGCCCAGGGCGTGCGCAACGCCTTGTACCTGACCATGAGCACGGGGATCGGCGGCGGCGTGATCACCGAGGGCAAGCTGCTCCACGGCGCCAACGGCAACGCCGGCGAAGTCGGCCACATCGTCCTGGACATCACCGGGCCGGTCTGCAATTGCGGCCTGCGCGGCTGCCTCGAGGCGTATTGCGGGGGGCTGGGGGTGGCCCAGCGGGCCCAGGAGCTGTTGCGCGGCCGCCCCACCCACGCCGTGCTGGCGCTGCCGGAGGTCCAAGGCGACTTGGCGAAGGTCCGGATCGAGACGATCCGGATCGCGGCCCAGCAGGGGATTCCGATGGCGGTGGAGCTGTGGGATGAGCTTTGCCTGCGGCTGGCCCAGGGGATTGGCGTCTTGCAGATGGCCTACAATCCGGAGGTGATCGTCCTGGGCACCCTGGCCATCTATTCCGGCGAGTTCCTGCTGGAGCCGGTGCGGCGGCACCTGCCGCGCTTCGCCTGGCGCGACGTGCGCACCCCCTGCAAGATCGTCACCACGGCGCTGGGGACGCACATCGGCGAGCTGGCCGGCCCGGCGACGGCGCTCTACAGCCTCTACCAGGAAGGCGCCTGGCAGCCGCCCTGGAAGAAGGGCTGAGCGGCGGCGGCGGCCATTTTGCCGGCGAAGGCAAAAAAGAAGCGCCGGCCATCCCGAATCCCGGGTGGGCCGGCGCTGGCCGTTGGGGCATTGGCGGGCGGCCGCGGAGTCCGCGGGCGCCGGCTCAGGCCACGGCGGTCTGCATCCCTTCGTCCTCCAGCATGGAGCGGAGCTTTTCCAGCGCCTGGTTCTGGATCTGGCGCACCCGTTCGCGGGTGCGGCCGATGTGCTGGCTGACCTCTTCCAGGGTCCGGGAGCGCTCACCGCCGAGGCCGAAGCGCAGGCGCAGGATCTGCTGTTCCCGCTCGTCGAGCCGGTCAACCAGTTCGATCATGTGGGAGAGGATTTCCTCGTCCTGGACGATTTCGTCGGGGGAGGTGGTCTTCTCGTCGGGGATGATGTCGCGGAATTCGCCGTCCTCGCCATGCTGGATCGGGTCGTTGAGGGAGATGGTGGTGGTCTTGCCCAGGCGCAGGCCGGTGACGGTGCGTTCGGTGAGGTTGACTTCCACGGCGATTTCGGCGTCGGTGGGGTCGCGGCCGATCGCCTCGGTGAGCTTCGTCTTGGCGGCCTGGATCTTGCTGATCTTGCTGGCCGACTGGACGGGGATGCGGATGGTGCGGGCCTGGTTGGCCAGGGCCCGGCGCATGGACTGCTTGATCCACCAGGCGGCGTAGCTGGAAAGCTTGGCGCCCTTGGTCGGGTCGAACTTCTCGACGGCGCGCATCAGGCCGATGTTCCCCTCGGAGATGAGGTCGAGCAGCGGCAGGCCGAGCCCCTTGAAGTCATGGGCGATCTTCACCACCAGGCGCAGGTTGGAGCGGATCAGCTTGGTCCGGGCCTCGATGGAGCCATCGGCAATCTGCTTGGCCAGCGTGACTTCCTCACCGGGCGTGACCAGCGGATATTGGCCGATGTTCTGCATGTACAACTTCATTGTATCATTGTCAGAAAGCATGTCGGTGGTCAACCTCCTGCAAGCGGAAATGAGAATTGGGGAAATCCAAAAAAGATACTTACTATAGCCTATTTCCGGCCAAAAATCAAAAAAAAGGCGCGGGTTCGGCAACTGCTCCTTCGGAAGGGCGGTCCCGGTCACGGTCACGGCGGCGGCGGCGGCTCCTGCCGCCATGCCAAGACCCGCGCCGGGGTCATTCGCCGTTTGCTCCGGGGTAATTCCCCTCCTGCCGCCAGACATCCAGAATCAGCTCGTAGCGGGACAAACGCATGCCCGTGTAGACGCAATTGCTGGTCGAGAAGATGTACCCGCCGCCGGGCATGCCGTGCTTGAGCGCGTACCGCGCCGCTTCGCGCACCTGCTCGTCCGTGCCGGTGTCCATCAGCCCGCAGTTGACGTTGCCAACCAGGCATAGTTCGTGGCCGTAGCGGCGCTTGACTTCGGCGATGTCCACGCCGCCTTGGGGATCGAGCGAGTGCAGGGCGTGCGGCCGGCACTGCGCCAACTGGTCCAGGATCGGCATGATGTTGCCGTCGCTGTGCTTGATGGTGTAGAAGCCCAGGTCCCGGAAGCCCTTGATCTGCTTGGCCAGGAACGGGGCGACGAACTCGCCGAACTGGGCCGGACTGAGGAACGGCCCGGCATTCATGCAGTAGTCGCAGCACATGGTGAAACCATCCAGCCCGCCAAACCCCGCCAGGACCTCGGCCACCCCGAGAATCCGGTTGATCTCGGCGTCCGTCTCCGCCTTGACCTTCTCCGGCTCGTCGGCCAGGCGCATGGAAAACTCGTAGACCTGGTCGCCGTTGGGAATCCCCGGCGTGGCGTCCAGGTTGAGCAGCAGGGCGTAGCGGTCGCCCGTCCGCTCGCGCACGATCTCGACCAGCCGCCGGATCTCCGTCAGGTCATCCCATTGGAACGCGGCGATGGGCAGGTTGATCGCGCTGTGCTCGAAGCGTTCGGCGGTGGCGATCAGCACGTCGGCCATGTCCAGCCGGTGCAACTGCCGCTCCTTCTCCTCCATCTGGTCCCACTGCCCGTAGTTCCGGTGGGCCGGATGGAGTTTCCCGAAGGCTTCCATGGTCAGCAGGAAGGCGAGTTCGAAATGGGGGACGCGCCCGGCAACCGGACGCCTCTCAAGGGCGGCAATGAATCTCTCGCGGGGAGTCATGGGTGACATTGCTGGAATCCTTACCGATTTGGTTTCACTGGTCGAGTTTGGTCACGGTCACGCTCTGGATGTCATACTTGTTGAAGCGGCTGCCATCGGAATCGAGGGTGAAGCTGTACCCATACATGCCGACAAACTGCGCGTCGGTGATCCGCCAAGTCATCGTGTGCCACTGTTTGTTGTCCGGCACCGTGTACCAGCCGCAGCTTTTGCTCTGGCCGGTCGTGGACTCGTACTTGAGAGAGAATCCGGCGTTGTCATTGGCGGCATTGCGGCGGACGACCACGGTGATCCCGATGGGCGTCGAAGCATAGGTCAGGAAGTTCGGATCGACCATGAAGACGTTGCCGCCGGGCACGCTGCCCGCGCGGGCCGAGCCGCCGTAACGGATCACGTCCGCGGCGACCGTGGCGGCCGACTGGGTGTGCAGCCCTTTCTCCAGATTCGTCTGGCCGAAGGTGACGGAAACCGATTTCGCGCCGGTATAGTCGCCATCCCAGGGGAACGGCTTGCCTTGGTTGTCCTGGGCCTGTTTCACCAGGTTGTTGGGCACGCCATTGACGATGGTCGGGCTGTCGGTGAGCGTGGCGCTGTCCGCCTGCGTCACGGCACCGGTCAGCGGATCCACGAGCGAAACGGGCTGGCCGAAGTTGATCGTCTCCGCCGTCCCCTTCGGCGCCCAGGCGACCAGGACGTTGGCTTGCGCGCCCTTGAAGACGAAGCCGTACCCCTTGCCGTTGAGCAGCACCCATCCCAGAGGGGCCGGATGTTCGCCCAGGCACTTGATCATCTGCGCCAGCGCCGTATAGGCCGGGCGCGGGGTGCCATCGGCTTGCAGCAGCCCCAGCGGGCCGCTGTCACCATCCATGCCTTCAAACCACTGGATGCAGGCGACGCCCTGGGCGATGCCCATGGCATAGGTCTTGACCACGGCATCGGCCTGGAGCTTGGCCCCGTTCCTGGAATCGTAGCCGATCTCCGTGAAAATGACCGGCACGTTGGCCTTCGCCGGGTTTTGCGCGGCAAGCATTTTCCGCACCGTGGGAACGATGTTCATGAAGAGCGCTTCGGCGCCCGGGACGTTCATCGCGGTTCCCAAGCTCTCGTAGGGATGCAGGGTGATGTAGTCGAAATGGTCCTTCGCCCCGGCCTTGATTGCCTGCTCCAGATAGTTCACATCAACGGACTTGGCGGCCAGGCCGACCAGGCAATCGGGATTGGCCGCCTTGGCGGCATCATGGGTGGCGACCACGAGCTTGGCGTAATCGGCCGCGGTCTGTTCCGGCCTGGTGCCGTTGGGCGGCTCGTTCCAAACCTCCCAGTACTTGACTTTCCCCTTGGCATGCCCCACGACCGCGGAAACCCACTGGGACCAGCCCGGCAGGTCGTCCATGGGGAATCCATGCTTCCCGGGCCTGTAACTGTAGAGAGTTTCACCGGTGCTGAAGTTCTGGGCGGCCAGGTAGTTCAAATCCCCATCCCAGCTAGCCGGACGATCATCCCAGGACGTGGGCTGACTCCCGACATAGCCGATGTGGCCCGTGCTCCGCAATGTCCTGATGCCGATGGCGGCCATCCGCGGGATCCACTTGTCGTGATGGTTCGAACTGCTTTGACTGGAACCGATCCCAAACGGCCCCACGAGCTCGCCATTCCCCTGATTGGTCACGGCCGCATCCCCGGCCCGCGCCGCCAGGCCGGTGACCAGGACCAGCGCCAGAATCATCACAACTTGTCTCATTTTGCAGTTCCTTTCCCACACCGTGTCGCAACTCTTCAACAACCATAGTTTGATGGCGCCCGGCACAGCCGCACCGGACCGATCAGCCCGGCCGGCCGCTGCACCCAGGCGCGGTCGAAGTTATTGTCCCCGTGCGCCGGCGCCAGGGTCGTCACCACCTCGACCTCAAGCTGGTTGGCGCCGATGCGGGCGGCCGGGGCGAGGGCGAAGCGGTAGGGCGGCGTGAGCCGGGTGCCGAGGGGCACGCCGTTGAGGCGCACCGAGGCGACTTCCTGCACCTCGCCGAGATCGAGGACGACCTCGGCCGTGTCGAGCTGCACCGCGGTGGCATAGCTCACCGTGCCGGCAAACCCCGGCAGGACGGCGGTGAGATCCACCGGACCGGTGATGGCCGGCTGCGCCTGGGGCGCGGCGAGCGCGACCGCCGTCGTCACCGCCCAGCCGCGGTCGAGACGCTGCAACTCGTCACCGCAAGCCGTTGCCGGTTGGAGCGGCAGGTGGTCGAGGCCGTCGCCGGGGGCGATCAGCAGCAATGCCTGGTTGGCGTCGAGCGTCAGTTGCACATCCCAGCCGCCGTCGGCGCGCCGCCGCGCCGGCAGCGGCGCCTGGGCATCGGCCATCGCATCCCAGGCCAGCGGCCGCGGCAGGCCGGCGGGCAGGCGCAGGGTTGCGGTCATGCCCGCCGCGGTGTCCTCGTTGACCGCCAGCAGGAGGTCGCGGCCGCAACGGCGGTAGCGCCAGAGGCGGAGCAATTCGCGCTCGGCCGGCGGCTCGACGGTCACGGTCGCCAGGCCGCGGTCAATCAGCGCCTGGGCCAGGGTGGCGTCATCGAGCACCACCGCCTTCGCCGCCAGACGGGCGAGCGCGTCGCGGCCATCGCCGTCCACCGCGGCGTCCGGCAGCCGGCGCAGGGCGAACACCGGCACTCCGGCTTCGGCCAGGTCCGCGGCAGTCTCCAGCACGGCCAGCGGCAGACGCTCGGCCCAGGGCAGGATCAGGCAGGCATAGTTGGGGCCGTCGGCGACCACCAGGCGTCCTTCGCGGGCCGAGACCCGCGGGCCGGTCAGCAGATCGGCAGCGACCACATCGCCGTCGAGCTGGCGGACCGCCAGGGCGCGCAGCACGTCCTGGAAGTACTGGCAGTCGCCTGCCCATTCCGCCTCGGCGTGGTAGAGGATCGCCGCTTCGCAGCGGTGCTCGCCGCCGGTCAACTGGCGGCAGAGGCGCGCGGCGTAGGCGGCCCAGCGGGGGAAGTGCGGCGACTGCGGGTTGTTGCCGAGGGCGTGGAAGTGCGGCGGGCAGTCGGCGTCCGGGAAACGCATTGACCAGGCGTGCGGCACCAGGCGGTTGACCCCGCGCGCCAGGAGGTGGTTGGTCAGCCAGACCATGCCGCGGAGGCCGCACTGCCAGCCGTAGGCGCCGAAGCATTCCGCCAGGGTGACGCCGCGTTTGGCCGGATCGAGGTGCGCGGCCGAAACGGCCATCCGGGTCAGGCCCCAGTAGAAGAAGCGGGCATCGAGATCGCCGAAGGGTGAGAGGCAGCGCCCATCGCGGACGTCGGGCTGGATCTGGTAGACCGCGTCCATGCCGCTGACCTGCATGTTGGCCAGGCCGCGGGTGAAATGCCCCGACCCGTAGCCGAGCCGGCAGTGGGCGTTGTTGTCCTCGCAGATATGGCCGGTCCATTCGACGCCGTGCTGCCGGCACCAGTCGCCGATCCGGTTCCAGGCCGCGCGCCAGGCGAGGGTGGCCTCGTCCATGAAGGCGTGGCGGGCGCGGGCCACCGCGGCCAGGCTGGAGGGCGTCCACACGGTCGCCCAAGGGACATGGGGGGTGTGGGCTGTCGCGGCGTCGGCTGAGTGCCCGAGCAGGGGCAACGTGCCGGCGAAGCCGTCGCCCCAGCGCTGGCGCAGGCGCGTTTCCAGGGTCGGCCCCCAGGGCAGGACCATCGGGTGGCGGCCGATCGCCGCGTCGTAGCTGGCGGCGTTGCCGAAACGTTGCTCGTCGCTGAAAAAGCCGGCGAAGGTTTTGCCGAAATCGGCCCGGTAGCGGGCGAAATGCGGCTCGTAGACCGTGTGCAGCAGCAGATCAACGCCGGCGGCCTCGGTTGGATTGAGGTGGTCCTTGGTCCACTCCTCGCCGCCGCGCGGGGTATCGACCGCCAGGATCACGCGCCAGCGTCCGGGCGGCACGTCCCAGCGCAGGGCGCCGTGGTCGAGGGCGGTGCCGAGGTCGCTCAGGCTGGCGGCGTCCAGGCTGGTGCCGTCGCTTGCCAGCCGCGCCGCCGTCGCCGCGACCAGACGTTCATCCTCCCCCAACCAGGGCGTGACCAGGACGCGTCCGCCCGGCACCGGACCGGGCGCCTCAATCGCGATCAGGCGCAGGAAGCGTTTGCGCGCCGCCGGATGCGCCGGCACCGCGCCGGCGACGCCGCCGGTGGGGTAGGCCTGGTCGTCGAACACCCACACCCGCATCCCCAGCTCGCGGCCGGTTTCGACGATGGCGTCGAGGTCGCGCCACCAGCCGGGGCCGAGGAAGTCGGGGTGCGGCCGCGACTCGACCACCACCCCGTCAATCCCGTAGGCATGCATGCGCCGCAGCTCGGAACGGATCAGCTCCGGGCTTTCGCCCCGCTGCCAGAACAGGGGGGCGATGGCGGTATGGCCGGCGGCCGGCGGCAGGACGCGGTCAAGCAGGGATGCGGTGGACATGGGTGGCTGTCTTTGTGAATTTTTGTGGCTATTCAAAACCGGCCGCGCCTCGCGGCTGTTCCGTCCCGGCGGGACGGTGGGGCAATAGGCAGGGGCGGCGCCCCTGCTTCAGGTTGTTGCCAATGGTTCGCGTGCCGTAGGTACGCGGGGGATCTGCCCCGTCCAGGCATTCGAAAATCGGAAATCCGGATGTTGACGATGTCCCGGCGTACCGATGGCACGCCAAAACGGGGGGGGCCTGGGTGCAGGGGCGCCGCCCCTGCCTATTGCCCCATGATCCCTACGGGACAGAACACCACACACACATCCCGTTGAAAATTACGTTTTACCCCTAACCTGGCATAGCCGGAACCAAATCCAATGTTCAGGGCAGTTGCGTCGGATACTCAAAAGTCTGCCGCCATGGGGAAAACGGCGCGATACGGATCGCCTTCCCCGCCGACGCCGGCGTCGCTGAGCGCCGTCAGGCGCAGCCGCGGGGAGGCCTGGCCTTCGCCGGCCACGGCGAGGGTGAACACGGTGGGTGCCGGGTCGCCGGCGGCGGGGGTCTGGACCGTGCAGGAAACGCCTTTCCGGGTTGGCAACCGCAGGCTTTCCGGGCCGATGCCGTCATTGAGGCGCAGCGGCGCGGCAAGGATGAGCGGCCCGCGCTCGACCAGGGTCATTTTCTCCGGTCCAGGCAGCGGCGTGCAGCGGATCCGCATCGGCAGGGAGAGGGTGAGTGTGTCCCCCGGCCGCCACGTCCTGGCGATGGCGTGGAGCGTGCCGGGGACGGCGCGCGCCGGCGCCTCTCCGGGGATGGCGACCGTCGCCCCTTCCGCCCATTCGGGAATGCGCAGCCGCAGGCGGAAGGCCAGCGGCCGCGGCAGGCCGAGGCGCAGCCGGACTTCCCCGCCGACCGGGTAGGTGGTCTCCTGGGTGATGCGCACCTCGGCAGCGCCAAGCCGGCAGGTGGTCGTGCCGGCGGCGTAGAGCGCGATGACCACCTCGTCGCTGGCGGCGTAGGCCACCGCGGAAGGAATCCAGCACAGCCCCAGCGCGCCCATGCTCAGGCAGCAGTTTTCCCGCCAGTTGCAGGCGTCGTCGCGCCACTGCTTCCGCATCGTCCCGCCCTGCCGGTCCGCGGGTGCGCGGGCATCGAAGCCGATGTGGCCGCCTTCCGGGCGGTGGTGGGCGAGCAACTGGTTGTACAGGGAGCGTTCGAGCGCGGCGAGGAAGCGCGCCTCGCCGGTCTGGCGGAAGGCTTCGCCCCACCAGCGCAGGGCCGGCGGGATGTCGCAGGTCTCGACCAGGGGGTTGTGATGGATGACCGGATCCGTAATCTCCGGGCCGAGGAGGTAGCCGCAGACGGCGAGCGTCGGCAAGATCGGCTGATAGAGCCGGTTGAACACGGCGGACGAGGTCGCCAGCAGCCGCTTCTCGCCGGTGTGGCGGTAGAGCTCAAGCAGTCCGCGCATGGTCAGCTCCAGCTCGCACTTCTTGACGCCGTCGTCCTCCTGCCGGTCGGGCTCGTAGACCAGCACGTCCGCCGCCGCCGCCGCGGGGTCGTCCACCATGCGGATCGGCAGGGTATGCGGCCGGCCGAATTGGCGGATGCAATACCCGCAGAAGTCCGCGTAGCGCTGGTCGCCGGTCAGTCCATAGAGCCGGGCCATGGGCAGGATGGCGGTCAGCGGCCCCTGGCCGCGGTTGTGCATGACCCGCATGATGTCCTGGCGGCCGTCGCCGAAGGTGCGCAAGACCAGGTCCGCCGCCTTGGCGGCACTGGCCAGGGAGCTGGGGCGGCCGGCGGCTTCGTGGTGGTCGAGCAGCCCGTTGAGGATCATCAGATGGCACCACAGGTCGAAGCGCGCCGCCATCCCAATCGGCTGGGCGTTCCAGTCAATCTTGTGGAACCGCAGGTCCTCGCGGTAGCTGCCAAGGTAGCCGTCGGCGTCCTGGAGGGCAATGAGCTGGTCGGCGACGGCATCCATCTGCGCCAGCAGTTGCGGCGAACGGCCACGGCGCCAGACCAGCGCGGCCGCCTCCAGCCATTTCCCGATATGCTCGCCATCCCAGCGCCCCGGATCCTGCCGCTCCTTGACCCAGGCCAGGTAGGTGTCGGCGACCGTGGCGTCGAGGACCTGGCGCTGGTCGGCCACGGCCACATAGCGACCCAGCCAGCCGTCCGCGGCGAGGCTGGTTTCGTGGACGGTGGCAAGGGACGGGGACGGGGGCTGGGTCTCGCTCTGGTTCATGCGTCATGCCTTTCTTGATGGTTGCGGGGGAACGGATGGGGTTTTGATTGCCAGTGTGAATTATTCACCACGAGCGCCGCGCCAGCGCGGCCAGAGTGAAGGCCAGAACCGGCGGGGTGGCGCGGGGCGCTCGCTCCCCATGAGCACCAGGTCGCCGGCGGTGTCGATCTGCTTGGTGTGCGGGTTGCCGAACCAGCCGATGAAGCTCGCCCGGCCGGGGCCGTCGTCCTCGTTGACGATCATGCAGGCGCCGAGGTTGGCTCCGGGGGCGGGCGTGAACGGGGCCAGCTTGGCCCAGGGAATGGCGACCTCGTAGGTGGCGTTGCCGTTGGCGCCGCGCTTCATGGCCACGGTGATCTCCGGCTGCACTCCGGCGTTGACCGCCGGAGTGCCGGTCAGCCAGTACCAGGCCTGCGGACCCTTGCCGCCGACCGCGAAGCCGGCATCGTACTTGCCAGGCTTCTCGGCCTGGTGGCGGGCGGGGTCGAAGAGGAACTGGAGGCCATCGCCGGCCCAGATTTCGCCGTCGGCTTTGCGATTGGCGAAGATGTCGTCGGTCACCTCGACGCCGAGGTAGAGGAACTGGTCGTCCCAGAGGCAGCGCAGGGTCGCGGACAGGTCGGCGGGGCCCTTCCAGACGTTGGCCTTGGTGAGGCCGAAGTACTGGTCGGCCTGGTTGAGCAGGCAGGGGGTTGCTTTCGCCCAGGCCGGTTCGTCGAGGCTGCCGTCAAGCGTCATCGCCGTAGTCCGCGGCACCGCCGCGAAGCCGCCGAGGACGCGGGTGCTGCTGATGCTGCCGCCGTTGGCGTCGGTGATCGTGGCCTTGGCGTGGTAGAGCCGGAGCGGAACGATTCCCGACAGCGGCAGGGTCACCGTCTGCGCTCCGTTGGCGGGTACCGTCACCGAGCCGGAACCGGTGTCGGCAAGGAAGGCGGTGGCCGGCTGCACCGGCGCGAACTCGCCCTTGGCCATGATCTGCTCGCCGGTGAGGGCGAAGGTCCAACTCACCGTCTGCGGCTGCGCCCCGAGGTTGCGGACCACGAGCTGGGCCGAAGGCTGGCCGCCGAGGGTGGCGGCGGGCACGGGGTGGATCTCGACCCCGAGGCGGCCGGCGATGTCGGGCCGGTAGCTGAGCTCGGCATGGATCGTTCCGTCGGTGCCGGCGAGGCGGACCAGGAGGTCGCCGGCCTTGGCCAGGCTGCCTTCGGGCGAGGTGACGGTGAAGCGCAGCGGGTTGGCCTTGTCGCGCTCGACCGTCCAGGCCGGCGGCGCGAGCACCGTGACCAGCTTGGGATCGGCCTTGGTCGCCAGCTCGATGGTCGCGGCGGCGCCGCGCACCAGGCGCTCGGGCGCGCGGGCAACCCGGAGCACCGGCTCGGCCAGGGCTGCCGGCAGGGTGGCGGGGCCGCGGTACTCCAGCAGCAGCGGATCCTCGCCGATGCTCAGGCCGACGCCGGCGCCGCCGGCGGCGAGCTGCGAGACGCGGCCATCAATGCGCACGCAGCGCACCGCCTTGACCCCGGGCAGGGGCAGGCCGACGTCGGCCCGCCCCTTGTCCTTCCACAGGACGGTGAAGCAGTTGCCGTCGCCATCGCGGAACAGGCAGCCGCTGATCCCGTCCTTCCAGGTGCGCTCCTGGGCGAAGGCCTTGGCCAACATGCCGTTGACCAGGTTGTAATACATCAGGTAGTCGAGGCGCGGGCTGTAGACGTTGTAGCGGCTGTCAACCATGTTGAAGGCGTCGCCGGTGGTGCCGGCGGCCTTGGCGTCGGCGTCGGGGTAGTTGTAGCCGAACCACGAGAGGTTGGCGCCGCCGGCGGCGAAGAAGGCGACGATCTTCCGCGCCATGTCGCCGGCGATGTACTGCCGGGTCATGCCCTGGGCGTTGAGGCCGATCTCGGTTGACCACAGCGGCTTGACGCAGTTGTACTTCTGCATCAGTGCCTGGTAACTGGCGATCGCCGCCCGCACGTCGCGCGGCGATTCGTAGGTGTGGAAGTCGAAGGCGTCACAGGCGTCCTGGTAGCCGAGCTGGAAGTACTCCTCGGTCGCGCCCACCGAGGTGGCGACGACGACCGTCTCCGGCGCCACCTTCTTGATCTCGGCGTAGGCGATCTTGTAGGCGTGCACTGCCTCCTTGAGGCGCTCGCCGGTGTTGTTCGGCTCGTTGCCCAAGGTGATCACGATCGGGCCGGGCTGGTGCTTGCCGTTCTTGGCGAAGAAGTTGCGGATGTCCGCGCGCATCGCCTCGTCGGTCCACTTCTCGTAGCCGTCCAGGTGGTGCTCGATGGCGTGGACGCCGCCGGGCGCGCCGGTGAGGATGCCCATGCCGCACTTGGCCGCGGTCGCGATCCCGTTGTCGCCCCACAGGCCGAGGATGCGCACCCCGGCGCGGTCAGCCAGAAGCTGGTACTCGCCGACCCGGTTGTCCCAGTTGCGCGAGGCGAAGGGGATCTGCGCCGGCCGGTAGGCCTTGGCGGGGGCGATGGGCAGGATGGCGAAGCTGGTCCAGTTGCGGTACGGCTCGGTGTCGGCCAGCGGCACTTGGGCGTGGATCTCGTAGTAGCGGCCGATTTCCAGGGGGATGCCGGCGCAGTCAATGCCGCCCGTGTAGCGGAAGCGATCCTTGTTCCTGCCGGCGGCGGCGACGGTCACGGTCGCGGCCGGGGCCTGCTCGGCGCTCCAGTAGTCGCGCACCGTCCAAGTGACGACGCGCTCGGCCTCGGCCAGCTCGCGGGTCGCTTCCACGGTGACCGTGAAGGTGCGGGGATCCCCGGGCTTGAACAGGTTGCCCAGGGGCGGCGCCTTGATCACGATGCGCTCGACCGCCGAAGGCTTGCGCTCGTCAAGCACCGGCGTGGCCGAAAGCTCATCGACCCGGAAGCGGCCGATGGTCTTGTTGAGCTTGGCGGTGAAACGCGCCGCCGCGACCTTGGCGGAGATGGCGAGGCGCTTGCGGCTGAGCTGCCAGGGCCGCTTGCCGAAGGGGTCGGCGAGGACGGTCCGCTCCAGCACCGCGCCGCCGGCGTCGAGGGTCTCGACCGCGACCTCGCCGCTGAACGAGGCGTCGGGCGATTCGAGGTCGCTGGCCGCGGCGCAGGCGAACTCCCAGGTGCCGACCGCGACTGGGAAGCCCGGTCCGCTGACGGTGCAGGGCTTCTCGCGCTCGGCCGCGCCGCGCTCGAGGACCAGGGCGTTGGCGCCCTTGAAGGCGTCCTGGGGCACGATTGACACCGCGCCTTCCCGCTTCCAGCCGGCGGGCAGGCCGTCCGCGCCCTCGAAGCCGCAGTTCCAGCCGCCCGTGCCGGCGCCGCCGCGGCCGTCCGCGGCATAAACGCCCAGGAAGGGGGACAACAGCAAAATCAGCGTCAACAGATGGGTTCTCATGGTTTGCCTTTCGCAGCCATCCCACGGGAGATGGAAAATCCCCGGAGTTTGGCACAAGTCAGGGTTCAAAATGCCACCAACTTTCGCCAGTTGAAGGGACTTGGGCTGTTGGATGTCCCGACCCTTGGGGCGGGGAGGCTTGATTTCACGGTCAGTGCAGCGGCAGGCCATCGTTGTCCCACCATTGGCTGATGCCGTGGTAGGTGCCGGAAGTCCAGGCGCCGTTCGGATTGAAATTCGCCACGCCGCGCAGCCGTGGGCGGTCGCAGCTCTCGGCATGGCCGTCGGCGAACCAGGCATTGGCGCGGTTGCCGGGATGGGCCAGCCACACCGCTCCCGACTGGCCGCCGCCGGTGCCGCAGCCGCCCCCGGTCGAAGTTTCGTAATTCCCCACCGGCTCCTTGTACCCGAGGGGGCCCCCACCGCCATCGCGGATGGCGCTGTCGATCAGGACCACGTAGTCGCGCGACTGCTGCACCCCCGCCAGGCGGACGCCCCGGAAGCTTCCCGTTTCCCACTGATTGCCTGGAACGGTGGGATCCCACGCCGCCCAAATGTCGCTGGCCTGCCAGGGACTGGAGTCGAGCCCGCCCCACGTGGCCGGGTAGTACGGCCAGTAGCGCGGTTGGAGGGCGGCGTAGGAACCCGCGTTATCGCCGTCAGGGGTGATGAAAGTGCTCCAACCCCACCACGCGCCCGTGCCTTGCTTCCCGTTCTTCGGACAATGCCAGGCCGCCGTGCGCACGGGCAGGTACTCGAAGCCCGAAAACTGGAGCCCTTGATACTTCTGGGCATTGAGGAAATTCAGCCAGGGAAAGTCTTGCCACGGATAATAGCCCTGGTTCGATCCCAGGTTGCCACCCATGGCGATCACGCCGTCAAAATCGCCCGCATAGGCCAGCATCGCCATCCCGCACTGCCGCTGGTTGCCCAGGCAGAAGGCCGTCTTGGCGGCCTCCTTGGCCCGCTGCAAGGCCGGCAGCAGCAGCGCCGCCAGGATGGCGATGATCGCGATCACCACCAGCAGCTCGATCAGGGTGAATGGGGTCTTGCGTTTCATGCTTCTTTTTCCACGAAGATTTTTTTGGCCCACAAATCCACACCAGCCTTTTCCCCACGAAACACACGAAACAGCACGAAAGCTTTGTTTTTTTCGTGTGTTTCGTGGGCTAAAAAAGGGTCGGAGTTTTTCGTGGGCTAAAGGGATCGCCTGGACGGCAGGTCCCACACTAAAGTGTGAACTCCAACGGGGGACGTTTTTCTCCTGTCCCTAAGCTACACAAATCCACACCAGCCTTTTCCCCACGAAACACACTAAACAGCACGAAAGCTTTGTTTTTTTGTGTGTTTCGTGGGCTAAAAAAGGATCGGAGTTTTTCGTGGGCTAAAGGGATCGCCTGGACGGCAGGTCCCACGCTTCAGCGTGGGCTGTTCGGCTCGGGTTGCTGGGCGTTTTTCTCCTGTCCCTAAGCTCATACTCACACATTACGTCGGTGCTGGTGTGTCTGAGGACTTTGAGGACGATGAGGACGCGCCGAGCTGGGGCTCGGCGCTCCCAGGTTCCGTCACACCGTCCGGCGGCGGCGGAGCAGCCCGACCGCGCCGACTAGCAGCAGCGCCAAGGCCGCCGGCTCGGGGACGACCTTGATGGCCAGGTCGTTGCCGTCGGTGAAACCGTTGCCGTAGTCAGCCGCGTAGGTGATCTCCCATTGCTGCGAGTTCCAGTTGAACAGGCTGCCTTCGGCCAGCGTCGTGGCGGCGCCGTTGAGCTTGGTGAACTCGCCGGTGATGGCATCTAAGCCGTCGTTCTTGATGAGATAGAAGATGTCGCCCGCCACGGGATTGTTCAGGCCCGAGTAGAGCGTCAGCTTCAGGTTGGGATCGGTGTTGAGCGTGACCGCGCCGGTGACGTCGGCGAGGTCGCTGACCGGGGTGGTGCCATCGCGGCCCAGTTCGATGTCGAGCGTGCCGCCCGAAATAGTCAGGCCGCTGGTGTACGCCTGGGTGCCGATGCTGTTGCCGGGGCTCAGGGTCGCGCCGGCGCCGACGGTGAGCGCGGTGCCGATGGTGCCGGTGCCGCTAAGCTTGCCGCTGGTGAACGTGATCGCCTTGCTCAAGGCGGTGGCGGAATTGTACTTCAGCTCGCCGCCATTGATGGTGATGCCGCTGGTGCTGTTGATGCTGCCGGCCGAGGCGACCGCCAGCGTGCCCGCGCTGACAATGGTCGAGCCCTGGTAGGTGTTCGAGCCGGAGAGGACCATCGTGCCAGCGCCGGTCTTGGTGATGCCAGTGTTTTGGCCACTGTAGAACTTGAGCGGCCCACTGACGAGCAAGTCGATGCCACTGGGCGTCGTGCCCTGCGCGATGTTGAACGTGAGGTTGTTGGCACCGAAACGCAAGTACATGCCGCTGCTGATCACGGCTGTCGTGGAAGTGGCGGTGGTGTTAAGGGTGGCGGCACCGCTGGGAAGATACCAACCAAAGGCCGAGCCGGTGATGTTGCCGCCGGCCATCGTGATGTTGTTGGCGGACGTGGTATCGGTATTGGTGCCGCTGTTAAAGTTAAGCGTGCCGCCGTTGATCGCAATGCTGGTGACGTAGGTGGTATCAAAGCCAAGCGAAGTATTGGTATTAGCCTTTGCATTGACCGTACCGCCGCTGTTGATGGTCAGAGCCCCGTTAATGGTCCCACGCCCGTTGTAAGCTGTCGGGTTCAGATTCAGGATTCCTCCCGAGTTGACCACGGTTCCGCCGTTATAGGTATTGAAAGCCGTAAGAGTCGCAACGCCACCGCTCCCTACCGTCAGGCCGCCGGTGCCGGTGATGGGGCTTGCCGAGAAATCGGTGCCCTGAACCGTATTTGAACGGGCGATGGCGAGGGTGCCGTTGTCGGTGATGGCGCTGCTGGTCGAGAGCGAGCCCGTGGCGCCGCCGTTGCCGAGTTGCAGCGTGCTGCCCGCATTAATGGTCGTCGCGCCGGTGTAGGTGTTCGCGCCGGATAGGACGATCGTGCCCGCGCCGGCCGTGGTCAGGGTGTTGGATCCACCACTGACGACGCCGCTGACGATCAGCGGGGCCGTGGTGGAGTTGTTGGTCCAGGTCTGGTTCGCACCCAGAGCCACGTTTGCGCCGATGGTGGCGAGAGGAACGCCACTGTTGACGGTGATGCCGCTACCGGTGGCAATCGTCAGCGTGTTGCCATCGGCATTGAGACCCAGGCCGTTGACGGTGTCCTGGATGACCAAGCTGCCAATCGACATGTTGGCGCCCAGGATCGTGGAGGTCGGAGCAGTGGTAACGGTGCCGGTGTTCGAGATGGAAACGGTGGCGCCGGAGCCGGGAACCAGCCCGGTGGCGGTGTTGCCGGCCGAATCAGTGGTCCAGTTGCTCGTCGAACTGCCATCGGATATCGCCCAGACATTCGTGGCGCCGGCAAAGCCACCCTTCCAGTAAGCCGCCGTGATGGGCGTCAGGCCGCCCGTGATTGCCACCTGAAGCTGGCTGGCGGTTGCAGACAATGCCCCGACGCTATAGTTGGTATCGTTATAGATGTTACCAAGCGAATAGCTGGCAGTATCCAAGGAGTTGCCCGCGCCGCCGCCATTAATCAGCACGTAGGTGTTCGTCCCGGCAGCCGCATTGACACCGGGAACTCCATAAAGGTTTACCTTGACGGCGCCTGCGGTGCTGGTCGCGTTCCCGGTCACATTGATTTCGGCGCTCGTGGTGGTGGAGCCAATCGAGCCGCCAATGGTTGTGCCAGAGCCGCCGGCAATGGAGAGCGTGCCGCCGATCCTGAGTTGCTCGTCCGCGGACGCGATGTAACCCAAGGTCGCGCCCGAACTGACCGATACGTTACCGGAACTGGCGCCGCCCAGCGCGCTGCCAGTTTCCGCGATCAGCGTACCCGCACTAACCACCGTGCCATTGGTGTAGCTATTTGAACCGGAAAGGACCAGGGTTCCCGCCCCCGACTTGGTAATGCCTCCAGATTGACTTGCAGTGATCGGCCCGCTGATGAGCAAATCAAGGCCGCCGGGCGTCGTGCCCTGCGCGACGTTGAATGTGGCATTGTTGGCACCCAGACGCAAATTCATGCCGCTGCTGATGATGGCAGTCGCGGAACTGGCGTTGGTGGTGAGAGTGGGAGTGGAGGTGATGCTATTGTACCAATCAAAGGCGGTGCCGGTAATAGTGCCGCCCGTCATTGTGATGCTGCTGGCATTCGTGCCGCCCCCGGTGCCACCAGTAAAGTTGAGTCTGCCGCCATTGATGGTAATGCTGCTGACACTAGTACCAGCCCCAAAGCCCAGGGACCAGGAGCTGCCAGCGCCCGCGTTAACCGTGCCGCCGCTGTTGATAGTCAAGGCCCCGCGAATCTCACCTGCGGTTTGCGTAGCGGTTCCTAGTGTCAAGATGCCTGAGTTGACAATGGTTCCGCCCGTGTAGAGATTGCCGGAGCTGTTGTTAAGGGTCACCGTGCCGGCGGTGTTGATGTAGAGCGCGCCGGTGGTGGCCGCAATTTGGCCGCCGATGGCGATATTTCCCGCGGCGTTGGTCCCGCCGAGCGTCAGGGTATTTCCGGCAGCAATGTTTACCCCGCCACTGAGCGTCAGCGTCCCGGTATTGTTGACCAGGAAACTCGTGCTGGCCAGAACGGCGGTCGTGCCGCCCGAGCCGATGGTCAGGGTGCGATTGGCCGTGTCGTCCAAGAGAATGGCGGTGTTGGCATTGCCGTTGATGGTGGTCGTGCCGGCAAGATTGAGCGTGTTGGTGCCCGTGGCGACGGTCACGTTCTGGCCGGCCCCCGTGGCCAGCCAGAGGCCCACGTTGTTGGTGTTGGCGCTAAGCGCCGGCTGATTGGTGAAGGTGGTATTGAACTCGGCGACATCGCCGCTGGCCGGCACCGGCCCGGCGCCGCTGTTCCAGTTGAGAAGATCGGCCCAATCGGTCCCGGTGCCGCCGGTCCAGATGACATCTGCCGCCGACGCGGAGGGCGCCGTCAGGCCAAGGAACGAAACCGCCGCGGACGCCGTGAGGGCGGCGGCGATGCGGGCCGGTTGCGGGGTGGAGGTGATGCGTTTCTGCATGTGTGCTTCCTTTTTTTTCTTCTTTTGGCGTGGACACCGGGGGGGGCAAGTGAGGACTTTGAGGACGATGAGGACGCGCCGAGCTGGGGCTCGGCGCTCCCAGATTCCGTCACACCGTCCGGCGGCGGCGAAGGAGGCCGACCCCGCCGACTAGCAGCAGCGCCAAGGCCGCCGGCTCGGGGACGACCGTGATGGCCAAGTCGTTGCCGCCGGTGAAACCAGTGTTGTAGTCGGCCAGGTAGGTGATCTTCCACTGCTGCGAGTTCCAGGCGAACTCGCTGCCCTCGCTCAGGGTGGTGGCGGTGCCATCGAGCTTGGTGAACACGCCGCTGATGGCATCCGTGCCGTCGTTGCTGATGAGGTAGAAGATGTCGCCCGCCACGGGATTGTTCAGGCCCGAGTAGAGCGTCAGCTTCAGGTTGGGATCGGTGCTGAGCGTGACCGCGCCGGTGACGTCGGCGAGGTCGCTGACCGGGGTGGTGCCATCGCGGCCCAGTTCGATGTCGAGCGTGCCGCCCGAAATGGTGAGGCCGCTGGTGTACGCCTGGGTGCCGATGCTGTTGCCGGGGCTCAGGGTCGCGCCGGCGCCGACGGTGAGCGCGGTGCCGATCGTGCCGGTGCCGCTAAGCTTGCCGCTGGTGAACGTGATCGCCTTGCTCAGGGCGGTGGCGGAATTGTACTTCAGCTCGCCGCCATTGATGGTGATCCCGCTGGTGCTGTTGATGTTGCCGGCCGAGATCGCCAGCGTGCCCGCGCTGACAATGGTCGAGCCCTGGTAGGTGTTCTCGCCGGAGAGAACCATCGTGCCAGCGCCGGTCTTGGTGATGCCGCCGGTATTGCCGCCCGAGTAGTTCTTGATTGCCCCGCTGACGAGCAGATCGACACCGTCGGGTGCCGTGCCCGATGCGACGTCGAACGTCACTCTGCCGCTCCCCAACCGCAGTTGCATCCCGCTGCTGACCGTGGCGGTGGTGGAACTGGCGTTGGTGGTGAACGTGGGAGTGCTGGTAATGGCATTGTACCAATCATACCCGGAGCCGCTGATCGTGCCGCCGGTCATGGTGATGCTGCTGGCGACCGTGCCGCCATTGGCGTTGTCGATAAAGTTGAGTTCGCCGCCCTTAATCGTGATGCTGCTGACAGCGCTGCCGTCGTTCATTTGGCCCAAGGACCAACTGTTAGCGCTCGCAATTACTTTGCCGGCGGCGTCAATCGTCAAGGCGCCGCGAATCACGCCGTAGGGGTTGGCGGTTCCCAGAGTCAGGATGCCTGAGTGGACGGTTGTGCCACCGGTATAAAGATGGCTTGAATTACCGAAATTCACCTTGCCGGTGGAGTTGCTCATGTCGATGTAAACCGCGCCGGTGCTGGCGGCGATGGCAGTATTGAATAGGATCGACACCGTGGTATTGATTGCGCTTCCGCCAAGCGTCAGGGTTTTCCCGTCCGCTATACTAAGTGTGCTGCCAATGCCAAGTTGAGCGGTGTTGTTGTTGACGAGGAAACTCGTGTTGTCCAGAACGGCAATCGTGCCGGCTCCGGTGATGTTCAAAGAGCGACCACCGGTGTTGTCCAGCAGAATGGCGGTGTTGGCATTGCCGTTGATGGTGGTGGTGCCGGCGAGATTGAGGGTGTTCCCCCCCAAAGAGATGATCGTGCTTTGGGGTAATGCCCCGGTTGACCAAAGACCCACGTTGTTGGTGCTGGCGGTGAGTGTCGGATTATTGGTGTAGGACGTGATGAACTCGGCGACATCGCCGTTGGTCGGCACGGTGCCGCCGTTCCAGTTGGCACTATTGGCCCAATCGGTCGAGGTGTCGCCGTCCCAGATGACATCCGCCGCGAAGGCGGCTGGGGCGATCAAAGCGGCGGCCGCGGCGCCGGCGGCGCCGATGGTGAGGATTGCGTGGCTGGTTTTCATGAGACATTCTCCGTGTTTGATGGCGATCAGAATTCCAATGTCCGGAACCAAAGCGCCGGCTCGCGGGCCGGCTTGCCAACACAACCAACCATTGCCCTTTCGGGTTGTGATTGCGCTGGCCCCCTTTTTTATCCTTTCTGGTTGGCCGGGCCGACGCGCCCGGCGGGTGGGTGGATGGACACGTCAGGCTTTCTCCGCGGCCGCGTCCGGCCGGCGGAGGACGCCCGGGTTCGGAGCGGTGGACTCCCCGATGAACAGTTCCCCTTCCAGGGTCTGCACCAGCAGCGGGCCGGACCATTGCGGCTCGTCGCTGGCGAACCAGTCCAGGCACATTTCGAAGTAGGGATCGTCCGGCGGGCAGATGGGCGAGGTGAGCGAGGGGATGAGTTCCTGGGAGAGGACGCCGTCGCCGGCGCAGACGGCGATGTCGCGCCCCGGCCACAGCCCATGGTCCACGAGGGCCCGCATCAGGCCGATGGCCGCGAAACTGGTGGTGCAGAAGACCGCGTCCACCGCGAGCCGGCCTTCCTGGAGCCACTGGCGGGCGACGGCGCGCGCCCGCGGCGCCGGATCCGTGAAATGTTCCACGGGGTGATCGATCAGCGGGCCGGAGACGTTGCGGATTTTCTTCCACAATTGCCAGTGGCGGATGCGCTCCAGCATGATGCCATCCTTGGGCTGCGTGTTCAGGCAGGCGACCGAGCGGTGGCCCCGTTCGTGGAGGTGGTCCAGGACCTTGTGGAGCGCGCCGGGGTTTTCGAAGCGCAGGCTGGGGATGCCGTCCTGGGTCAGGTCCGCGCACAGGGCCACGGCCTTGACGGCGCGGGCTTGGAGTTTGGCGATTGCGGCGGGTGAAAACGCATCGCCGATGGGGATCAGGAACAGGGCATCGAACCCCTCGATGGCCTCAAGGATCACCGGGTCGTGGATGTGGTGGTAGCCCACCAGCTTGATCTCCCAGCCGCGGCGGGCGGCCAGCCGGTCCAGCGTGGCGAAGCGCCCGGCGACGTTCAGCGACGGATACGCCGGGGCCAGCATGGCCAGGTGCATTTTCTTCTCCCGCCGGGCCGGGGCAATCCGGCCGGTGGGGGATTCCATGAGCAAGCCGTGTTGCACCAGCTCTTCCACGGCCTTGCGCACCGTGGGGCGGCTGACGCCCAGTTCCGCGGCCAGTTTCCGGTTTGCCGGGAAGGGGCGGACGCGGTAATCGCCATTGCCGATGCGGCGTTCCAGGGTTTGGACGATGGTGCGGTATTTGGCCATGGACGGCTCAGGCGGAAGCTTTGTGAACCAAATTTGGCAAGCTTCCAGGAACGTAGCAGCGTTCCCGGCAAATGCAAATCGCCCTGGGGGCAGGGTGCCTGACAATCCTGTCGGCAGAGGGGAGCTTCGCACGGAGCACACGGAACCCACGGAGAAAACCCTTCCGCCTCCGAGCTCTCCGTGTGCTCCGTGCGAAACCTCGCGATCGAGGCGCTTTCTCCTGTCCCCTCATTCATCGTTGGACGTTCGGCGTTCAATGTTCGACGTTGCCTCGGGGGAACGTGGCGCAGACATTCTTGTCTGTGGCTCGGGGAGCGGTGGCGAAGCCGGCGAGCTTCGAGCGCGAAGCGCGGGAGGGGAGCTTCGCACGGAGCACACGGAACCCACGGAGAAAACCCTTCCGCCTCCGCGCTCTCCGTGTGCTCCGTGCGAAACCTCGCGATCGAGGCGCTTTCTCCTGTCCCCTCATTCATCGTTGGAGGTTCGGCGTTCAATGTTCGACGTTGCCTCGGGGGAACGTGGCACAGACATTCTTGTCTGTGGCTCGGGGAGCGGTGGCGAAGCCGGCGAGCTTCGAGCGCGAAGCGCGGGAGGGGAGCTTCGCACGGAGCACACGGAACCCACGGAGAAAACCCTTCCGCCTCCGAGCTCTCCGTGTGCTCCGTGCGAAACCTCGCGATCGAGGCGCTTTCTCCTGTCCCCTCATTCATCGTTGGACGTTCGGCGTTCAATGTTCGACGTTGCCTCGGGGGAACGTGGCGCAGACATTCTTGTCTGTGGCTCGGGGAGCGGTGGCGAAGCCGGCGAGCTTCGAGCGCGAAGCGCGGGAGGGGAGCTTCGCACGGAGCACACGGAACCCACGGAGAAAACCCTTCCGCCTCCGCGCTC